>NZ_LMVP01000422.1 GCF_002287235.1 Methanosarcina spelaei | reverse complement strand
TCTTTCTCCTTCAAACATTGGGGAAATCTCAAATGGGAATTCTGCCATTATATTTCGCCTCCTAAATCAAAAGTTATAATGCGTTAATAAGTTCATCCAGGGCAGCATAGTGGTCTGCCTTACTCAGGTTCCCGAAGGACATTGTTGCGTTCTGGATGTAGTTTCTGTCAATTGCTATTGCTTTTACATCTGAAAAGTTCCTTGTTCCGGACAGTACCTGATTAATATAGTATTTTATGTGTCCTAAAACAATGAGTGTGTCATAGGTTCCGTTTCCATCAAGCCCTGGCCAGTTAGAGTCAGTTACATAAAAGCCAAGCTGGTGCAGATTGATGTACTTGGCATCTACATCCTTGTCAACAAAGCCAGGCATTGAGCTGCCGGTTG
>NZ_LMVP01000421.1 GCF_002287235.1 Methanosarcina spelaei | reverse complement strand
TTGAAAAACAGATAGAATTACAACCCTCAGAAAACCTTGACTCGGAAACAAATTCTTCGGAACAGAACTTGAGTGAAGAACAAAATAATGAAAGACTGTTTTTAAAAGTTAACTCTTCGGAACAGAACTCAAGTGAAAGAAAAGGCAACGTGTGTCCTGGAGATATACCTGAAGTAGACGTATATAACTGGACAGACACCCAGGGGAACGAGTCGATAATATCTATAATAAAAAAGGAGAAAAATAGCTGGAACAATATGAAATTCATATTGTCATACCCTTATTCCCTTCGTTCATTTTATACAGTAAATGAGAGTATAAAGTTAAGCTACGATGGACCTGAAACTTTAGGACAGCAGAATGTGGATATATACCTCATCAAGGAACACAGCCCGAGTTC
>NZ_LMVP01000420.1 GCF_002287235.1 Methanosarcina spelaei | reverse complement strand
AACTTTACATGTTTCAGTTCGATGAACCTCTATTTTATCCAGTTTAGATTTAGGCTCTTTATCCTATGGGAGCTTTCTATTTCTTCTCTCTTTTTCAGAAGAAATGTCTTCATTCTTTTTAGAGCCACGAATCTTAGGTTTGGCTTTTTCACCTTTTAGTAAGTTGATTTCATCTCGAAGCTTCTGGTTCTCTGCCTTGAGAAACTCAATCTCTTCGTTCTGTTGTTCAATTATAGAAAACAAAATACGAAAAGCTTTGGCATATCTTTCATCTTTAATTTCATCAGGATTGATGTCCAGTGAAGAAAGCAATTGTTTTAAAGCTTCAAGTTCCATTTTTCTACTCCAAAATATGATAAGGGAAAATGGAAAAACTATTATATTTTTTATGCGGTTGAAAA
>NZ_LMVP01000419.1 GCF_002287235.1 Methanosarcina spelaei | reverse complement strand
ATTTTTTGCACCACAACGGAAAAAGGACTAATAGGAAGCCCAACAAACAGTGATACCATGTTACCTGAAAAAATGGCTCGACAAATGTACGCGAAGAATCGTGAAAAGATAATTCAACATGCACGAAACGCACGGCGCGGATACTTTATTGTGAATTTTTATAATAATTATGATGTGAAAATAAGCTCTGAGAAAGATGGTAAATCAGAGTTCAGCTTTATCATACCTAGCGCGCTTGAATTTCTAGATGCTAACTTTAACAAAGCATTGGCTGATTATCTTACTTATCGTAAAACTCGCTACTGAGTCCTTGACTCAGGTGAAATGAGAAAAAGAGGAAACTATAGTCAAAAAGGTAGTGTACCGATTTTTCTGTAAATTCTCTGTTTACTTATACACAGATTT
>NZ_LMVP01000418.1 GCF_002287235.1 Methanosarcina spelaei | reverse complement strand
ATATGTGATTTTACTTCTTGATTAAAGTCTTTTAAGATCGAATGTTAATTTTGATTGGCAATTGAATTCTTCTTACGATGTGTCTTTAATATCAAAGTCAAATATTATGAAGAAGTCTAAGCTAATTCTTTCTGAATCACATACGTTGGTAATTGTTTACTTAAACCGTGAACTAATTTTGAATTGTTTTTAGCTCGGTGTGTGAAACGAAACCCACAGCCATCGAAGAAAAATACTCTGTGGATATCACATATATTGCATATACCGTCCCTCCACTCAGCCTGGCAAGTTCTATTCCTTTATTGGCAGCAAGCCTTGAGCAGACCGAACCATCAGTTGCAATCATTATTTTGTTAAAAGTAACGTTCTCTATGTTGACTCCCCACTTATTCATTCACCTGCAAGAAATATAAC
>NZ_LMVP01000417.1 GCF_002287235.1 Methanosarcina spelaei | reverse complement strand
GGGAGAGGAATATGAAAATATATACCTCTAGTTGCGTTAACCTGCCGAAGCTAGGATGCAATAATCTAAAAAAACTAATTTTAAAAAAGTTATGGAAAAGTAAATTATTATAAGGTGAGCATGGCAGCGATCCAGAGTTCCCGAAGGCTTGCACACCCGAGTTTCGCTTCGGGAGCACGAGGTCTGTTTCACTCGCTTCGCTCGTTCAAGCAGAAGGAAAATAAAGGAGTAAGCAAATTTCGCAGATTGAGTATACAAAAGAGTAAAAATAACTTAAGAAGTATGCAATAATCAAAATTTAAAATATGCAATAATCTAAAAAAACTAATTTTAAAAAGTTATGGAAAATAAATTATTATAAAGTGAGCATGGCAGCGATCCAGAGTTCCCGAAGGCTCGCACACTTCAGTACAGTAA
>NZ_LMVP01000416.1 GCF_002287235.1 Methanosarcina spelaei | reverse complement strand
TGTTACTGACCACCATAGGATGTTATTCCTTCTGGTCAATAATTACTTTTTTTTACTAATACAGCCTCTAGCTGGGTCAACTCTTCTGAAGGATTTTTCACTTTCGGTTGTTTAACTGCTGAGTTGACATCTAGGTTTATACAGGTTATATTATAAAATATTTTTGTATTTTTTAAAAAAAATTTTGGAAATTATACAATATATATACTATGATTTATTGGAGAATGACTGACTCTAATTGAATCCATACTCCAAAGATTTATGTAAAAATTTCTGATTGAAGCGGATCAGTGTAGAAACACAAATATTTCGGCATAAAAGCGTGAAACGAAAACATTGAGAATTTCACATTAGCTAAAAAAGTTAAAAAATTAGATCTTGGGAGCCAGTTATTGAAAAATTGAGAGTATGAGGATGGCTTTCAAT
>NZ_LMVP01000415.1 GCF_002287235.1 Methanosarcina spelaei | reverse complement strand
AAATTGCTTGTTTCTATCTTTACAGTCTTTCATTGTAACAGCTTTTTTCATTTTTCTTTCTACAAAACCATGTTTCTTCAAAAGCTGTTTTACTACATATGGCGATATATTCATATCTCTCGATTTAAAAATATTTGAAATTTCTTTAAGGGTAAGGTTTGTCCATTTTATTTCTTCGTCCATAGGACTTCCAGCAGTATGATCTTTTAAGATCTCAAAGAAAATTTCATCGATAGTTTCCACAGTATCGATGATTTTCTTTTTACCTCCACCAGGATTTCGAATCCTGTTATCTGGAGTTTCTATACCATTAGTGATTTCATTAATTCCAACCATGACAGTTTGGAAATGACAGCCAAGAATAGCACTTATATACTTTTGTCCACCATGACCTAACTTAATTGCTTCTATGGCTGCATATCTCCT
>NZ_LMVP01000414.1 GCF_002287235.1 Methanosarcina spelaei | reverse complement strand
TCTAGAAATAATTCATGATGATAAAAATAATGGAAACTGTTGATTAAGAAGAAAACAAACATGATATTCCTTGAATAACATGCACAACTATATGAAAATGCATGCTGATGGCAGCATTTTCATGCTAAATAGAAGAAACAAAAATAGGAAGGTAAAAAGATTCAAGAGGAAGTGAATTTGAATGGAAGTAGGGTCCCATACCAGCAATTATGGGTTAGGAATTACAAAGATATAAATTCAAATATTTTCATTGCCTAAAGATAATTCTGTTTTAACTGATACAAACCATAAAGGAATTTATTTGAATGCTACGCAAAAAATATCCGGAAGAAACAGAAAAGCAAATGAAATCATTTTTTGATTCTTTGAATGAGAGAGACAGAAGGAGATATGCAGCCATAGAAGCAATTAAGTTAGGTCATGGTGGACAAAAGTATA
>NZ_LMVP01000413.1 GCF_002287235.1 Methanosarcina spelaei | reverse complement strand
TACCAAAAACTATGACGAATCCAAGTGGAAGGCCTATGATGCAAGAGACGGCTCAGAGATGAACATCCCACCAGCACCGGAATTCTTGCTGACAACTGCAGAAACCTGGCAGGAAGCAATCCCGATGATGGCAAAAGCCTGCATCCGCCCGTCCGATAATAGCATGGGCAGATCCATAAAGCTGACCCACTGGATGGAGCTTTCCAAGAAATACCTTGGTGTAGAACCGGACGACTGGTGGAAGTTTGTCAGAAACGAGGCTGACCTCCCGCTTGCCAAGCGTGAAGAACTCCTTAAGAGACTCGAAAAAGAGCACGGCTGGGAAATTGACTGGAAGAAGAGGAAGATTATCTCCGGTCCGAAGATCAAGTTCGATGTCTCTGCACAGCCAACTAACCTTAAGAGACTTTGCAAGGGGGCCTGAAAATGGTAGACACTAC
>NZ_LMVP01000412.1 GCF_002287235.1 Methanosarcina spelaei | reverse complement strand
ATGAAAAGTTGAACTTAGACAAAAGCACTACTCACTGGCATATAAAAAAATTAAGAGAAGACAATGTTATTTTCTCTGAAGTAGAAGGCAAGTTTACAAAATATTTTGTAAATCCAGCTGTGGAGCCGGAGGTGCTGAAATGGCTCAAATATTGAAACGGCTCAAATGTAACTTTGAGCAGCCTTCTCTTAATGTTTGAAAAAAAGAAAAAAACTAGATAGCTGTAAGGGATACATTAATTATCTAGTCCGTGTTTATTCGTAAAGAGTGTGACGCTTCATTTTGTCAGTTTTCTATGAATTGATTAAACCTTGGCTTTATAAAGGACTTAATTATTCAAAACACAGGAATAAGTCCCTGATTATCTCCTGTAATACACTCTCCACCTTTAGCAGTTACTATGAAAGTATTTTCAATTCCTACCATTCCTATGTTTTCAATTCCTTTTTTAGGTTCGAGAGCAAATACCATTCCTTCCTGGAGGGGCTCATCAAATCCTTCAGCAATCACAGGTGTTTCGTCGATTAGTAATCCAACCGCATGGCCTATGAATTTAACTTTGCGGTTGCCAAAACCCATGAAGTTCTGAATAAATTCCGAATCGAGCTTATTCATTATGGTGGTGTAGATTTCCGAGGGTATAGCACCTGGTTTTAACATTGAAGCAGCTTCATTCTGTATTTCCACACATTTATTATGGGCATCTATGGCGTATTGTGGAAGTGAAGAACCAAACATATATGTGGTAGTTTTATCCGTGTTATAGCCTTCAACCCCGCATCCGATATCAATGAATACAAGATCTCCTTTTTTCAGTTTTCTGTCACGGCTTCCGATAAGGGGAACTGCAGGGCTCATCCCGTAAATTCCGCCAGGCCCGTTAAAGTAAGAAGGATAAATCGAGCTTTCACCGAAGCAGACATTTCCCAGGACCATCTCGGTATCGAACATCCCAAAACGGCATAATCCATGATGTCCTTCTTCAACCATAACTGAATATAGTTCAGTTGACAGGTCTACTTCACTCATTCCTTCATGCAGCATTTCAGGTACAAGATCTTCCAGTACATGCTGGTGAATCCTGCCAGCTTTTCTTGTTAGCGAGAGTTCATATTCACTTTTTACTGCTCTGACAGCACAAATTTGAGAGTCAGCAGATTTGACATTCTTAAAAGGGAAATACTTTTGGAACCTCTGGTATAAAGCTAGGGGAATAACTTCGGTTTCAAGGTATACCGTGCTCGGAAGCTCACTTATGCTCTTTGCAGCATCACGAAAACTGTTCATAGGCTCGATATTAGGAAATAAAGATTCTTCCAGGGCTCTTTCGTAGCTACGGCGTACCCAGAAAGTTGCTTCTCCATTTTTAGGGATAATCAGCATTCCATCCTGCATCGTACCTGTAAAATAATAGAGGTTTATTTTACTGAAAATAACAGCTATTTCCCATTGAGGATTTGAGATATCCATCCGTTTTCTAAAATTTCTCATCCGGTTTTTTAGTTCGGTTAAAGGTACTTTTTTAATCATGTAAATTCCTTTACTAATTATCTGTTATCAATTAAGAGATATCACTTACATAGTAAATATGGCAAGAACTTGTTAGGCAAGAGTTTGTTAGGCAAGAATTTATGAGCAAATATAGATAGTAAATATATGTAATAATTTTTGTTTTTCATAACACTATATTTTTCAGTGATTTTTAAAAATATACCTTTTGCAGTGATTTCTTCAAAGGTAAAAAGTAACTTTAAGACCAGTTAACCTTAGGGCCAGTTAATTTCAGGGCTAGTAAGATCTTAGTTCGTTTCTCAAAATAAAAAGAATAACTAGAATGAAAACAAATTAAAAAGAAATAAAAAGTAAAAAGAAATGAAATGTAAAAACAAAAAGAGTTTTTTGAAAAGGGGTTATCATGTTAGGAAAATTTGAAGATCTTTTTAAAAAAGCATCAGAGGTGGGGCTCAAGGCTTACTTTGTGGATGCAGATGACATTCCGATTGAGAACAGGATTGCTCTGAAATGTGCTCATGGTTGTAGAGGTTACGGAAAGAGACTGAGCTGTCCACCTAATATTATATCGGTTGAGGAGTTTAGAAAAATCATAGGAGAATACAATAGTGCACTTCTACTTGTCGATGAATGCGATACTTCACTGGTATCGGACATCCTTGAAGCCTGGGGAGAAATTCGTAAAGATTCTTTCCATAAAATGTTAGAGCTCGAACATGAAGCTTTCAGGGAAGGTTTTACTTTTGCTCATCTCCTTAGACCCGGCTCATGCAACGAGTGCGATGTCTGTAACCTTAAAGAATGCATAAAGCCTGAATTGAGGCGCTTTGCACCTGAGGCTGTAGGAGTAAACATTCAAAAAGCGATGGAAAAAGCAGGACTTATACTTGAGTTTTGCAAACCTGAGAAAACCGTGTGTGTAGGAATTTTGCTGCTTGAGTAAAAATTCAAGCAAAATGAATTACGCATATTTCAAAACCTTTTAAATTTTCACCTAAATATTGAAAAATTAAAAGAGATACTAAATGAAAAAAAACGGAACTAATAAAAGAGTTTAGCTTCATAGTCCAGGAGAAACATCCTGATTAATAAAAATAATTTAAAAGTTTGAGTCACCATACACAATGTTCTAATTTAATTAGTGATTATTCTAATTTAATTAGCGATTATTCTAATCTCATTACGATCGCAATTTAGTTAACAAAGATATAAAGTATATTACTTTCCAACATATTTTATGGAATCTATAGTAAACTGGAGGTTTTTTCAAATTGAGTTCTAAAATGTTAAAAATAGCTGTCTTAGGAGGAACTGGCAATATAGGAGAAGGTATGGTGCTCAGGCTGGCCCTTCAAAATCTTATGGCTGAAGGTGTAAAGAACGAGATCATTATAGGGTCCAGATCCAAGGAAGCTGCCGATGAAGCTGCAAAACAAGACTTATCAGAGCTTGAGAATTGTGGGTTCGATACTTCAAGAGTAAACATTACAGGAAACACCAATCTTGAAGCTGCGAAGGCAGCTGAAATAATAATTCTTTCTCTTCGTTTTGACCATGTTATACCATTGCTGCATGAGATTCGTGAAGCTATTGAAAACAAGATTATTATTACTCCTGTAGTTCCAATGGTAAAGGAAGGAGACTTATTTATATATAAACCTCCAGAAGAAGGTTCAGCCGCTCTTGCAATTCAGAAAAATGTTCCGGCTTCTACAAAAGTTGTTGCAGCTTTTCACAATATCCCTGCAAGAAAATTGAAAGATATTGCCAAATGCAAGGCTGTACATCACGCGCTGGTGTGCGGTGACGATGCAGAAGCAAAGAAGCTTGTCATTAAGCTTACAGAGCATATGGGATGCCTGAGACCCCTGGACGGAGGTCCTCTTAAGCAGGCAAACACTATGGAATCGCTTACACCATTACTGATCAACCTTGCAAAACTCAACGGACTAAAAGATCTCGGAATAAACTTTTCTTGATAATATCTTCTGGAATCACGAGAGATATGCAGAAAAAAATCAGAAATGAAAGATATTGAATCTGGAGAGACAAGTATTCTTCCGGAAGCTCAATTTTATATAAACGTATAAATAATATATCTGAAGGCACAGGTTTTAGGAATATATGAAACAAGAACCTGTGCCTTCAGATATATAAACAAACTCAGTAACAGATGATTGATAAAAATTCATTAATGAATGACCGGCAAGAACTAATTCATTAACGAATGACTGGCAAAAACTAACCACTAATGGATGGTTAATAAAAAGAAATTCTAAAATCTGTGGCTGTTAATCTTGAACTAAATTCTTCACTCCTTTTATTGAACTCGGACAAATTTAGCTTATGTTAAATATTATGAGGTTAATAATCAACATGAATAAAATCTGCAAAAAATGAATTCAACACGAGAAAAATCTGTAAGAAAAGAACTTATCAGTGAAGAATCTGGAAAGCACTTATTACAAAGAATTTTTCAGGAAAAACTTATTTATCGTAAAGTTCTAAAAACCAATTTCAGTTGCGGAATTTTCTCTTTACCTGATTATCTTGCTTATCTTTCTTTTCTAAAAAAGACGAACCGACTAAATCAGACAGTGAACCTGTATGAGTGAAGAATTATCAAAAGTGTTAAAGGATGCAGGTCTTGACTTACTTTCCTGCATGCAGTGTGGCACATGCACAGGGAGTTGTCCTTCAGGGCGGCATACCGGGCTTAATACAAGAAGAATTCTTCGGGACGCACGCAAGAATAGAGTATCAGTCCTTTCTGATGATGCACTCTGGCTCTGTACTACCTGTTATACCTGTCAGGAACGCTGCCCGCGCGATATACCAATTACCGACGCTCTCCTTGAGTTAAGGAGACTTGCAGTAAAAAAGGGTTTCATGCTTCCGGAACATAGGAAGATCTCGGAAATGGTAATGGAGTGCGGACATGCAGTCCCTCTGGACGAAGAAACAAAGCAAAAGAGGGAAGAACTTGGGCTTGACCCCATACCTGAGACAGTCCAGAAGTACCCTGAAGCTCTTCAAGAGGTAAGGAATCTTCTTAAAGCATGTAAATTTAACGAGCTGGTGGCTGAAAAATAAGGAGGCAGAACATGGAAAAACTATCGCTGTTCCTTGGATGCATCGTACCCAATCGTTATCCCGGCATTGAAAAAGCAACTAAACTCTGCCTGCAGAAACTTGATATAGATGTATCCGACCTGCCAGGAGCTTCCTGCTGTCCTGCGCCAGGAGTTTTCAAATCCTTTGATAAAGCAACCTGGCTTGCCCTTGCCAGCCGGAATATAGTTCTCTCTGAAAAAATGGGCAGAGATTTACTTACAGTCTGCAATGGTTGCTACGGCTCACTGGCAGATGCTAATCTGGAACTTAAAAAGGACCCTGAATTAAAGGCATGCACGAATAATTGCCTTAAAGAAATCGGCATAGAATTCAGAGGCACTGCCGAAGTTAGGCACATAATCGAATATCTATATAAAGAGTTTGGACCTGAAAAGCTCAAGGAGCATATCACAACTCAGCTTGACCTTAAAGTGGCACTTCACTACGGATGTCACCTTATCAAGCCTTCAAGGGACCGAAATCTCGGAGAAACAGAGGCTCCGTTTTTCTTTGATGAACTTGTCGAAGCTACGGGTGCAAAAAGCGTAGACTATACTGACAAAATGATGTGCTGTGGAGCCGGAGGGGGAGTCCGTTCAGGGCATGCTGCTGAGTCCCTTGAAATGCTTGAGCACAAACTAGCCTGTATTCGGCAAGCAGGAGTGGATTGTATCGTTAATGCATGTCCTTTCTGCCACCTGCAATTTGACAGGGGACAACTTGCAGTCAATGAAAAATTCGGAGCGGATTACTCGATCCCTGTCCTTCACTATTCTCAGCTACTGGGTCTTGCTCTCGGCTTTTCTCCATATGAACTGGGAATAGAACAGAATGCAGTTCAGAATATTGAGTTTCTCGCAAAAATCTATGAGATCAGTGCAGGTTTAAAATAAAAGTCAGGAAAAATCACTCAAGAAAAAATTTCAGTTAAAAGTTGAAGAAAGCAAATGGGAAAGAGAATATTTTTCTTTTTATATTGAATTTAAATATTTTTTTATTTATAATTTCATCTTCCATGCTTTATTTATCGCAATTTTTTCTTTCATAATTTCTCTTTCATAATCTCTCTTTCATAATTTCTCTTTCATAATTTCTCTTTCATAATTTCTCTTTCATAATTTTTCTTTCATGGTTTTATCCTTCATCCTGCATGTACCAGAGACACTTCGGTCTCCATTTACAGGTCCTGCAGACGTCATTAATGTCGGATGCATTGACCAGTTGTGAATTAACTAAACTGAAGGCTTCATCTGCCTCCATAATAGTTCCTTCTTTTATCTTTAATTTCTCCATAACAACAAGATCCATGCTTTTTATTCTGCGAGAACTAGTTGATTCTTGAGCAGTGCATTCCCTTTTGCCTGGGCAGGACGCACAGATTACATCACATTCAGATACCAGTTCCAGAGGTCTTGAAGGAAAAGCCTTAATATCTGAAATTACGGCCCTCATATTGGCCACGAAAACTGGGCTGTATCCATATCCCTGAAAACCCTGGATGCAACATAGGTGATGAGCTCTGATCTTCAGGCATTTAGATCTGGTTTTAGAACCCGATCCAGATGTGTTCGATTTTTTGAGCATATCTTTCTCCAGGACTTCAACTCACAAAACTAAGGATCAGTTTCAAAAGTTAACTTTGTAAATTTATTCTATAACATCAATTTTTGGATAAGCTAATTGGGGTAACTCTTCAATAGGCAGCGTTATTGCAGGAGCTTCAGAGTATTTTGCAAAAAGGATATCATAGCCTGTTTTAAGCCCCAACATGATATTGAGATTCGTAAGATCATCATTCAGTAGCTGCGCCTGACCGATAGGATTGCAGACCGCTTCAAACTCCTGGTCCTCGGATTTTTTAATTCCGAGACTGGCTTTTTCGAGGCTGCAGACTTTACAGCAAACTGAAAACACCTCAAAATATCTTGAAAGAATCTCATAAACTAGCTTTGCTTCTCGCTCATATTCAATACAAAAAGCAATTCCTATTTTTGTATACCCAAGCCTTTTTGCATAAATAGCTATCTCTTCAAGTTTCGTCCTTTTCATGCCATCGGATTCAAGCCAGGCAGAAATCTGAATTGATTTAAGATTGTCGCCTGTATATTCAAGCCCATATCTAATGACTGAACAATTTTTACCTTTCACGCATTCCTTAATCCGACATAACGCGCACTGCACACTTTTTTCTCCCGGGGATTTTTAACATAGATGGGGAATTATAACCACAAATAAGCTGTGAAGGTATAAATATTTCTACAAGGGGTATCGAAATCGATATATGGATTTCAGTAAAAAGTCGAGTTAGATAAGAAAGTTAAAAAAGAAAAAATAATACTAAAGTTATAAAACCGACTTTCCGCAGGTGTTCTCAAAAAAACAACAATTTTCTTACTATCGGTTTTGGAGAAATTCTCAAAAATCTCCTGTTATTATCTCAACTGAAGTTTTGGAAAATCTAGCTGAAATTTTTCACTGAAGGTAATAATGTCGAAAATTGTAGGATATTTTAAAAATATTTTCTTCTCACGTCATATGCAGTTACCAGAAAAACGATAACGGAAAAACTTATAAAAATTGTAAGGACATCTGCTGAAAGTAAGCTTAAATCAAACATTCTTCTTAATGATGAGGTTAATACTCTTATCTGTAGTCTTCACAGACATTTTCTGTTGTCGTCCCTTAAGGGATCTACACTAAAGGAAGTTAAGTTTCCCAAACTTCCTTAACGCCTACAAAGTCCCTGACTCAGGAATCAAGCATGTTAAGGGTTTTATCGCTTCCTTTAGGTATGCAATTTTATAAGTACTTCCTCTAATCTCATAACAGGCAACTGTAACTTTACCCATAACTGTAATTTTACTCATTTGTACATAAATATATATATTTTTCTGTTATAGAGTAGAAATTGTTATATATTTATTCCGCAATGTGCATAAGTAACCTATGAAAAAATGCAGAGGAAGACCAAAGTGTCCAAGGCGTGTTGAGCAAACGCCTGACATTACATATTTCAAGCCTAGAGGAGTCCCGCTGGCGGACCTTGAGGTTGTATCTATCACGGTAGAAGAGCTTGAGGCCCTGAGACTTGTAGATGTTGAAGGTCTGAGGCAGGAAGATGCAGCCATCAGAGTAGGAATCTCAAGGAGAGCTTTCTGGGAAGATCTAAAAGCTGCGAGAATGAAAATTGCTCTCGCCCTTAGCACAGGAAAAGCAATAGAGATAAAGGGCGGTAACTATATCAGCGCTGATAGCGCTGACAATAGTGAAAGTGCTGACAACATAAAAGAGAAATCCGAAAACTGGGAATAATACGGAATTTATACAGGCGATAAAAATGACAGATAAGGTTCAACCACTTAAGAGCTTGTCAGAAAAGCCAGAAGAGCCTAAAATAGTAGTCAACCTCAGACGTATTAAGCGTAAGATCATGGTTATGAGTGGAAAGGGAGGAGTAGGGAAAAGTACAGTTGCAGCAAATTTGGCTGCCGGGCTTGCCCTGCGAGGACACAAAGTTGGGCTTCTGGACTGCGATATTCACGGCCCGACAATTCCTACACTTTTTGGGTTAGAGTCTCAAAGGCCCGAGGTTAATGAAGAAGGGATTCTTCCAATCTCGGCATTTCCCAACCTTTCTATAATGTCTGTCGGTTTTCTGCTCGGAGACAAGGATTCTCCTATTATCTGGAGGGGACCTGCCAAAATGGGAGCAATTAAACAATTTCTGGAAGACGTTAGTTGGGGAACACTCGATTTCCTGATTATAGATCTGCCTCCTGGCACAGGAGACGAACCTTTGAGTGTGGCCCAGCTCATCCCCAATTGCGACGGTTCAGTTCTTGTTACAACTCCCCAGGAGGTAGCCCTTATCAGCGTTCGAAAGTCAATAAGATTCTCTGAAAAGCTTAACGTGCCTATCATAGGGCTTGTTGACAATATGCATGGGCTTATTTGTCCCCACTGCGGCAAGCCGATAGAAATATTCGGAACCGGAGGCGTGGAAAAAGCTTCAGAAGACTTCAATATTCCTATTCTTGCCAGACTTCCTATTGAGCCAAAGGTTGCAGAAATGGAAGATAAAGGCACTATTGTCCAGGGACTGCTTGACCACAGTACGGAATGGCAGAAGAACTTCGAAGCTATTATAACTGTAGTAGAACAAACTCTGGGAGAGGATTAAGGCAAAATAAAAAAGGAAAATATGGTACGTTTTCTGGTTATGTAACCTCTCACAACTGGTTAGCCTATTAATCGGCTAACCTTCCTTTAGTAAACTAAACGTTAAACCTGACATTTTTTGGAGGAGTCACCTCTCTTTAATCCGCTAACTTTTGTTCAATCGGTCCGTCCGGTAATTATAATTGGGCTTTTAAAATATCTCTTCTACCTTTTACAAGTTTCAATTATTTCCTATATTTACGACTCAGTACCAAAATCTAGTGATGAATGTAAAACTCAAAATCACTAGATTTTATAAATGGTCACCATCCATGTAATACAACTTAGTGATTCAAGTCTTTAGATAGCGAATATCGATTTTGATAAAAACTGGATTCTTCTTGCTAATTAAGACTTTCTATCAAAAATGCAAAAATCACTGGATTTTGGAACAGAGTCATATTTACTTTTAACATATAATTTTAAATTTTTTTATATCTCTCCAGTAAACCAAAAGTCTCTTAAACTAGGTATATATTTTTCTTTCCTTAGAATTAGTTATTTGAGGTTTATTGATAATTCTATTTCATAATTCTAATTTCACAACCAGTAGAAAACAAGGCTATTTTAAAATGAGGTTATCCTTGGAAAGAGAAAATTATTACCATATAACATAATTGCTATATAATATGTAAAATACTATAAAATAAAAAATTAACGTTGAGAACATGAAGAAATTAATTATATTATTGATAATGCTTGCAGCTGTAATCTTTGCTGCGGGCTGTACTGATGAAAGCCAGAAAAACAATTCCACAGATGCACAGGCAGTTCAGGAGAGTAATGACATTGTCAAAACAAATGGGTCTGAAACAATCTCTCAGGAAACCCAGGTAGTTCAGGGGAGTAATGACATTGCCGAAACAAACAAATCCGGACAGAACAAAACTTCTCAGGAAACTCAGGAAGGAAGTAGTGTTCTTACAGTGACTTCACTTGAACAGATAAATACATCCCTCAAGCAGGGACCGGTTCTTGTGAAAATAGGATCCAAACATTGCGGTCCATGCCAGGCTATGAGACCCATGCTTAAGGAACTGGCAACAGAATACAGTGGGAGGGCTACTATTACGTCTATAGATATAACTGAGAGCCCTGATCTTGAAGCTTACTTTGAAATCGGATATGTCCCTGACACCTCTTTGATCGTGGGTATTGAAGACGGGGATTATGTGTATATGCAAGAGAATGGAACAGTCACTAAGGATAGATTCCAGGCTAGAATTCAAGGACAAATGGAAAAAGAGGTTTATGAAGATCGTATAAACCTTGCCCTTCTTCAAGAGGGGAAAAGTATATAATAATAAAAATATAATTACTGAACAGAATTATTTTCTGAACTCATTAATTTCGAAGTTCCAGCTTATGGTAAACCCGGAGTTCCGGGGAAAAACACTATAGTAAACAAACCCTAAAAGGAAATTGAAACCATGTATTCTGAAGTTATTTCTCCTGTGGTTGCATTTGGAGCAGGAATTGCCAGTGTCCTGTCCCCTTGCATCCTTCCTCTTCTGCCTGCTGTCCTGGCAACATCTGCAGGAAAAAACAAATTGAGGCCTCTAGCAATAGTGCTTGGAGTCTCAATATCCTTCACCATAATGGGAGTGGCAACCTCTGCCTTTGGGTCAGTGTTTTATGCGTATACGGATCAACTTAAGATTCTGGCAGAAGTCTTGATTCTCATACTTGGCTTTGCTCTATTCTTTGATATAAGCCTGTTCAATTCATTTTCCAAATTTCCCCTTCTTGGAAAAATGAATGATGAAGGATCTTTTTCAGGCCTCTTGCTTGGTCTTTCCCTCGGTGTTCTCTGGATCCCTTGCGTCGGACCAATTTTAGGTTCGATCCTGACCATGGTAGCTGTAGAAGGAAACACTGCTACTGGAGCGTTCACCCTTTTAATCTATTCGCTTGGGTTTGCGGTTCCAATGCTTCTGCTTGCATACTCAGCCCACTTTTCTGCCTCTAAAATCCGGCTTATTTCAAAGTGGGATGCAGTTTTCAAAAAAGTAGTGGGAATAGTACTGGTATTCTTCGGGCTCTGGATGATTTACCAAAACCATTATCAGTGGTTCATGTGAACCACTTCTCCCTAAACTTTCACTCTCTGTGCCTCAAGTTTTTGAGGGAGAAGCTCCCTTCGAGTGTATACATCATTTGAGAATTTGTTCTAAGACTGGGGATAGATGCTGGAATATGCCAGCCCATGCCCCTTAAAAGTCTAGATTTTTCATTCGAACTCAGATGATGTAAGGGATAAATTTGGACTTAGATGATGTAAGGGATAAACATCTTTGTTTTCTTTTTATATTCAAGATATTCACTACCGAACTCTTTCTCTATGTCCAGTTCTTCTCTTTTTGCAAGCTTATAATAAAGGACAAGAAGCAACGAATAAAGGATTATAAGGGGCAGAGTAGCCCATTCCAACATCATTCCCAGGGTTATCATGAAAAAGCCAGTGTACTGAGGATGGCGAATATACCTGTAGATACCAATTGTAACAAGTTTTCCCTTTCCTTCCTCCTTACTCCAGTAGTTCTTATGAATCTGATTCCAGCCTGACAATACCAGTGCAGCTCCGGTCAGGGATATGAGGATTCCTAGGTACATTCCCCAAAAGCCGATATACTGTACAAGTGTATGGCCCCATAAAACACCCTCTGGAAGCGTAATGCCAAAGAGCCATCCTATCGCAAACATGCTGAAAGGCACACCGAACATCTCAAGTGCAAATGCAACAATAAATGCTGTATATACTCCCGCAGGCTTTATCTGGCTCTTTTTATAAAACGGTACAAATAGCAGGAACACCCCATAAATGATGATCCACAGGCCAACGGCCCACCACATCCCAAAATGGGACCAAACATTTTCCGTTACCATTTTTCCACCTCTACTTGTTTTTAAAAATTGTAATAAAATTTTCAAAATGAACCCTACAGGTCAAATTTATCCGTTTTAAACCATGTATTTCCTGAGATAACTTAATTCAGTTGTATTGAGGATTTCTGGATCAGACTCAGTACCAAAATCTAGTGATGAATGTAAAACTCAAAATCACTAGATTTTATAAATGGTCACCATCCATGTAATACAACTTAGTGATTCAAGTCTTTAGATAGCGAATATCGATTTTGATAAAAACTGGATTCTTCTTGCTAATTAAGACTTTCTATCAAAAATGCAAAAATCACTGGATTTTGGAACAGAGTCCTGGATCAGCAGAAGCTATTAAATAGTGAACTTGCATCTGGAAAAAGATTTATTTGGCTTGCACCTTAATATAATTGCACTATCCCTCTTCTTTTTTATCAACTTTGGATATACTACTTACTTTTTTGTAGTCGTATTCAATAGTTATAGAAACACAAGTAGATGACATTATCTTATTTTGCTTACAAGTGAGAGATCAAGTGAGAGATCTAAAAACAAAAGCACTGGGAAATAAAGCAGTTAACTGAAAAGAGCATCGAAAACAAGAGTTAGACAAGAGTCAAAATGAAAAATAAGAGAAAGTATTATCCTTGACTTTCTTCTGAGTCTTCACTTTCTCTTGCGATTGCAACAAGTTCATTTACGCATGCAACCGCCATAGGAGTTCCTCCTCTTGTCCCGACACAGCTAATCGAGGGTACAGGTATTTTCAGATTTCTGACGATTTCCTTAGATTCGGCTGCGTTTACGAAACCTACAGGAAGCCCGATAACAAGGGCTGGTCTCATACCCTTTTCTATAAGTTTGCAGACCATAATAAGGGCAGAAGGTGCATTTCCGATTGCAATAATACTACCATCGAGCCGCTCTCGGGCAGCGAGGAAACCTGCTGATGTGCGCGTAATTCCGTATCTGTTAGCAATTTCAGCATTCGGGTCTTCATCAAGTACGCAAATAATTTCGGATTTGTGCCCTGCCTTTGTAATTCCGGCTTTTACCATATTGATATCTACAAAAATCGGGGCGCCCTTTTTAATAGCTTCCACACCTGCAGGAATGGGGTCATGCATGAAACGCATGATATCTGCTACAGAAAGATCTCCGGTAGCAATAACACAGCGCTGGCGGAAGCGGTCTTCGGGAGTTTTATTGCCTATGAGTTCCTGGATCATTGTCCGGCTTTTCATATAGATGGCTTTTGCTTCTTCGGTTCTTGCCCCTGAGTCTTTACAAATGCTTACAAGTTCAGTGTCCACATCAACCGTAAGCTCGGTAAATTCTTCCAGATTGTCGAGGTTCCCGACCTTTTCGTTAGTACTCTCTTCAGTAGTCATACTTTTTGTGATACCCCCTGGGGGTGATTATGAAATCCTTCTTTTGAGAGCTCCAGATTCTTGAATCTCCGTTTCCAATGAGAATCGTAGTGCTCATATCTACCCAATCTTCGTACTCCATAACTTTTCCAAGAGTGGTTACTGCTCTGTCTTCACTATCTCCCCTCAGAGCATTTTTCACAAGTCCCACAGGCACGGAATCGGCCTTGTACTGACGGATAATTTCTATAGCTCTTGAAAAGTTGGATTGTCTCTTGCGGCTTTTCGGGTTATAAAGAGCCATTACAAAATCGGCTTCTGCAGCAAGATTAAGCCGTTTTTCAATCACATCCCAGGGAGTCAGGAGGTCACTGAGGCTGATAACTGCAAAATCTGTTACAACAGGTGCACCCAACATACTTGCCCCGGCTAAAATTGCTGTGACTCCCGGAAGAATCTCTATATCGACCTCAAGTCCTTGATGTTCAGCAACCTCAAGTACGATGCCTGCCATGCCGTATACGTTGGTATCACCGCCGCTTACCATTGCAACATTTGCAACTCTTGCAAGCTCTACCGCTTTTCTTGCCCTGTCTACTTCTTTACCCATATAGCTGCGGATTACTTCCTGGGTTCCAAGGAGGCTTGCTATCTGGTCCAGGTAAGTACTGTTTCCGAGTACATAGTCGGCATTAAGGATTACATCTCTAGCTCTGATCGTCATCTGTTCTACAGACCCTGGACCGATCCCTACGATGTAAAGTTTTCCTCTGGTTGCCTTATCTTGCGATTGCGATTGTGACTCTTCCATAAATTTTCTTCCTGCAAATCAATTGTTTTTCTTCAGAAAGGGCCAGAGCTGCAGGTTCTGCAACTCCTTTTAGTCCAAAGCGGGAAGCCTTGGAGGCTGAAGGAGGATTGTAGCTGTTTAACGTCTCATCCGGCAAAAAATCTACCGGAATGCCGAGTAGTTTTCCCGCTTCCAGAAGCCCTTGTTCGTTTTCCTTAAGTTTCGCAGAAGCCAAAGCCGTAATTTCTTCCAGGCCCAGACCGGATTCATCAAGAGCCTGTTTTATGGCTTCAATAACCTCTTCTTTCGTAATACCCCTGCGAGTTCCGATTCCTATGATCATCCGTTATCGTCTCTGATTCTTAAAGAATTACTGACCAGGTTAATTCGCATAAGTTCAAATCGTTTAATTTACGGCTCAATTACTGTTTCTTGGTGTTGTCTTTGACTTCTGCGTTCTCCTTACGTTTTCTTATCAGCACGGATACATCTTCATCTACAACAACGATTCTGGGTCCCTTAACCTCAAGAACCTCTATTTCCTTGTCAAGGAGGGCACAATTTACAGCTACAGTAGATTCTTTATTGAAGATCTCGCAGCCTAACTTATCAGCAATACCCTCTACTGAAGGTTTGCCATGAACCTCGGTCGCTGTTGTAAGCACAGGAATTGCTCCGAGTTCAGAAAGTTTGCGGGCAATTTCATTTGCGCCATGATGCCCTCCCAGCAAGGGGATTGCGAAATTCAGGTTTGAATCAACTACAACCACGGCAGGATCAGACCACTTATTATCGAGAAGCGGAGCAATATCTCTTACTACAATGCCTGTGGCAAAAACCGCAATTACTGCTCCATAGCTTTTAAAAGCCTTTTCAAATATGCCCTTTTCATAAAGAAGCAGGTCTGCGTTCAGGTGTTCTGCTATCCTTGCTGCAACCTCCCGATTTCGTTCAAAAGTGATTACAACGGTTCCTGGGCTACTCCGTATAGATAGGACCTCCTGTAATTTTTGGGGTCAACAACCCCACCGATAATTATCATTGCTGAACGTGTAATCCCTGCATCTTTTACCTTGTCTGCAATATCTTCCACAGTTCCGGTGATGATTTCTTCATCTTCCCAGGATGCGTGAAACACGACTGCAACCGGCGTATCCTTCGGGCATCTGACCTTTTCCATAATCTCCCTTATTTTTTGTGTGCCAAGGAAAATTGCCATAGTAGTATTGTAGGCAGAAAGCTCGGGAATAAGGTCTTTTTCCAGGGTTTTTCCGGCAGGTCGGGTAATAATTAGCGTGTCCGAAACACCATTAAGAGTCAACTGTGTGCCTAGAGCGGCAGCACTTGCAAATATAGAGGACACTCCCGCAACTCTTTCGACTTCTATATCGTGTTTCCTAAGTTCTTCCATCTGCTCTATGACAGAGCCATAAAGAGACGGATCTCCACTGTGGAGGCGGACAACGAATTTTCCTGCATCTACCGCGTCCGCAATTATTTTAGTGGTCTCTTCGAGAGTCAACCCATAGCTGTCTACTGTTTCTCCCTGTGTGTAGTTAAGAACCTCAGGGTTTACCAGAGAGCCTGCATACATTACAAGGTCGGCTTTTTCAAGCATCTCACGCCCGAGCACTGTAATTAGTTTTGGGTTCCCTGGACCTGCTCCCACAAAATATACTTTTCTTTCCATCTGACCATCCCTTTGCTTTCGTGTTTTTTTCAAAACTATATATTGAATTCGCGAATATTATATAGGTCACTTTCACTTCTTTCCGTAAATGATACTGAAGTAGTTCCCCTTTTCCGGAATTTCTTCTTTCTTCCGGATTATGAGTTCGTTGTCCGAAAAAAGTCTTTCTGCAAAGATAAACTCAGTATATCCTTCGGTCTCAAGCTGTTTAACTATGGACTTCGGTTGCGTAGCCTTCAGATGAATCATATATCCCACATCAGAACCGTCGCTGACCTCAAAAGAACTCTCAACTGCAACATCGGTCCTGGCAGCAAAGGAGGTAATCGAACTTATACCGGGTATGGTTGCAAGCTCAACGTCAGGATAATGCTTACGCATTACTTTTTTGAGATGGGAAAACGTAGAGAAAAAGTTTGGGTCACCTATAAGCCCGAAAGCTACAGTGCCTTTTCTTGCTTCTTCTGCCACCCTGTCAGCATTTTCCTTCCAGAGGGAATTGAGAACTTCAATATCTCTTATCATGGGAAACTCAAGGATTTCAGCATCTGCATAAGGAGCCACAAGATCCTTTGCCAGGCGACCTGGCACATATACTTTATCACTGTTTTTCAAAACATCCACTGCTTTAAGGGTCAGAAGTTCAGGGTCTCCAGGACCAAGTCCTACTCCGATTAACATGCTATCACTCCATAAATTATAAAAATAAACGTAAAGAAGATTTAAATTATAAAACAATTTTCAGTTTTGCTTTTTTCCGACAACTATGTATACCGGGTTTTCAGGTTTGAACATTGTTTCTCCTGCAATTGGTGCACTTCTCGAAACCGAAATATGAACTACTTCATCAAAAATTCCAAGTTTTTTCATTGTCTCAATTGTCTTGACAACCGTTTCTATTCGGACAGCATTTACAACAATACTTCGAGCTTTTTTCTTAACAAGGATCTCAAGTACGGAATCAATATTTTTTGTTCCGCCGACAAAGGCACAGTCTATGAAATCTGTAAAACTTTCAGAGTTTAGCAGATCCGAGGCCTCTCCAGCTAAAATCCTGGCATTTTCAATATTGAAATTTTTAAAATTTATTTCAGTGGCTTTCAGAGCCTCGTTTCGGGCATCTATTGCATAGATAGTGAGGTTTCGGGCAAGCTTTGCGGCTTCAATCGATACCGATCCCGTACCGCAGCCTACATCTGCAAACCTATCTCCGTCCCGCAGCCCGAGTTTGGAAAGGGACACAGCAATGATTTCAGGTTTTGTCGGACCGCCGCTAACACTTACTATTTCGAACATGTTTACCTCGGGATAAAGTAAAGTAAATATATAAAATGTAAATAAATATATTCCGATATAATCTTTAATTTTATTTAGTAATCTGTTTACTAACTAGGGCTGGAAAATACGCGTTATTCAGAGATAGTTACACTTATATAAACATTTAATCAAATTTATAATTATGTCAGATTTCTAGTTAAATCCTATTTTCTAATCAGCCCGAATATAAATATAACTTGCTGTAGATATACCTTATTATCGACAAGAAGGGCAAGGTAGGAAAGTAAACTTTCATGAAACTGCTTAATAGGAAGGTAAAACTTCTGCAAGAAAACTTTAGACTAATTCTATATTAATTTAAATAGACTTTTCTCAAGAAATATCAGAGAGTTTCGCTGAAGAAAAGAGAAGCAATGTCTCCTGTTCTCTTTGTAAGGTAAAAGCGTAACACAGTACTATGAGCGTAATAAATATATGAATTGAAACAGAAAAATACATTGAGTGTTTTGAAAGAAAGAGATTTTAACTATAACGACATATTATAATTTAAACATCGGCATATAACGTAAGATAAGAGCCTCAAAATATAATGTAAGGTATTGTTTCGGAGAACAGCAACAGGTATTCCCTTAAAAGAATGTTTTTCAAACAAGAAGTTAGAGTTCTTGGTTAAACACAACTAATTTTCTGACCTGTATATCGGAAATATATCTTTTTCACAGGAAACCCTTGCAGTGAAAGCCTGCTCTCTCTTTGCAGAGCCCTGCCGCCTGAAAGAAAGGAGGAAAAGTGATGAAAATTTACGAATCATATGAAGATCTGCCCAAACTAAAGCTGCCTTATGGAAACGATGTATACATAAGTGACAGTACTATTCGTGATGGTTCTCAGATGCCGGGAATCGTCCTGAGCAGAGAACACAAGCTCCAAATATATGAGTATCTCCACGAGATAGGAATTGAAAAGCTCGAGGCCTTTGTATTCAATAAGAGGGATAGAGATGCTGTAGATCTAATGTTTAACATAGGGTATGAGTTTCCCGAAATTACAGGTTGGGCAAGAGCTTCAAGAGCTGATATAGATAAAATTCTTGAGGTTGACGAAATTAAAGAAACCGGGATTCTTATGTCCGTATCGGACACGCATATTT
This sequence comes from Methanosarcina spelaei, assembly GCF_002287235.1. Taxonomy (GTDB): domain Archaea; phylum Halobacteriota; class Methanosarcinia; order Methanosarcinales; family Methanosarcinaceae; genus Methanosarcina; species Methanosarcina spelaei. The sequence continues at coordinate 13,655 of NZ_LMVP01000412.1, read as the reverse complement.
TTTCTAAAATGAAGCTCTCAGGCAGGGCAGAAGCCGAAGAGAAGTATCTGAACGCTCTCCAGTATGCAGTGGATCACGGACTTCGAACACGGGCTCACCTTGAAGATATGACAAGAGCAGATAATTATGGTTTTGTTTTCCCTTTAGTTGAAAAAATTATGGAGATTGATCCCAACTGTATTATTCGGGTCTGCGATACTGTCGGTTACGGGATGCCTTTCGTCAGTATCGATGAGCCTTATGGAATTCCGAAAATCGTGCAACATCTCAAAAAAGAGATCGGGGTAAAGAATATAGAGACCCATATTCATGATGACTACGGATTCGGGTCAGCAAGTTCCATTGCAGGCTTCTGGCATGGAGCCAACTGGACAAGCGTAACTTTCCTGGGTATAGGAGAACGTGCAGGAAATAGTGAAATGGAAAAAATCTTGCTTTTCCTGGAAGATAGAATAGAAGGTTTTAGTAAGTACAACCTTGAACCGGTTACCCGTTTTGCTGCATTCATGGAAAAGGAACTTGGACTTCGAGTTCCGAGAAACAAGGCTGTTGTCGGGAAAAATATTTTTGCCCATGAATCCGGAATACATGCCGCAGGCGTTCTTAAAAATCCTTTTAATTATGAACCCTACCCTCCAGAATTAGTAGGAGGAAAGAGACTCCTGCTTATAGGAGATTCTTCAGGTCTGGAAGTTATTCGTTATAAGGTTCAGGAGACCTTAAACGACCTTCTTGATATTGAAACCATTGTGGAAAAAGATGACCGCAGACTTCTGAAAATTCAGAATGAAATCCAAAAACTCTATGATAATGAAGAAAGGGTTTCATCTATATCGGATGAAGAACTTCTTGCTTATGTCGAAAGATATTTCCTTTACCAGCCTATCTGCAGTCCAGGACGTTCAGGTCGGGGAAAATTGAAAAATAAAGTAAAGGTAGCTAATTCTGAGGAAGAAAAATTGAAGGAGTAAAAGAAGGAATTTCCTTCAGTACCTTTTTATTTGAGAATTTCTGCCGTATATTTCGCAATCTCACCAGCCATCTGACTGAGTTTTGCACTACCTCCGAGATCGTAAGTTACATACTTACCTTCGGAAATTACACGGTTTGTAGCCTTAAATATTGCTTCGGACTTTTCCTTTTCGCCAAGGTAATCAAGCATCCATGCTCCTGCAAGTACGGTTGCCACAGGGTTAACCTTGTCCTGGCCTGCATACTTTGGAGCGGAACCGTGAGCGGGCTCAAACATTGCGAAAGAGTCTCCTATATTGGCAGAGTAAATCAGCCCAATACTGCCTACAAGGGCCGAGCATTCCTCACTGATTACGTCCATAAAGAGGTTTGTAGAAAGAAGGATCTTTTTATTGAATATCTGCGGGTTCTTTATCAGTTGCTGGGCAATGTTGTCTATGTGATAAGGCCAGATTTCGATATCCGGATAATTCTGCCCAACTTTTTCTACTTCTTCTAAGAAAGAGCCACAGGTCAATTTAAGAATATTGCTCTTATGGATAGGTACAACAGCATCATAGCCTCTTCTCTTTGCTTCCTCGAAAGCATAGCTGGCTATCTTTTTGGATGCAGTACGTGTAATTTTACGGATTGCAATTGAAACGTCATCTGTAAGCTGGATTTCCTCTCCAATATAAAGGCCTTCCGTGCCTTCACGCACACAAATCATTTCCACGTCTCCAAGAGGAGCACTTGAGTTGGGGAAGGTCTTGATTGGTCTGACATTTGCATAAAGATTATACTTACTCCTTATAGATACAGCCACACTTCTTGGAGAGCCTATTCCTCCTGGTGTGGTTGTCGGTCCTTTAAAACAGGCATCTGAACTGTCAAGGATTTCCCATGTCTCGTTCGGAATAAGGGAATTGCCTCCATTCTTTTCCCACCAGCTGGCTCCTGCCTCACACATAACAAATTCGACGTCTGTGCCAGCGGCTTCTGTAACTTTAAGCATTGCGTCTACAAGTTCGGGGCCTACCCCGTCGCCTTTGATTACTGCTGCGGTTTTACTCATAATTATCACCAGATCTACAGGGTTCGTATTTAAAGAACCGTAGCGACTGAAAAGCTAAAAAAGGGGAACTTTTCAAAATTCGGTAAGAATAATTAGATCTTCCAGCGTACTCAACGTAAGGCTATATATTTCAAGTTTTGGGTAATTAATAATATGCCGAGCAATATCGCGAAGTTGTATTCCACACATAGACACCTGCGAACATTTTAAAAAATCTAATCAAAATTTTCAGAAAATGCCGTTTCAGATTTGTCCGGAACTTCATACCTTTGAGGAATGAAAATGCCTGCAAAAATACCTATTACCGATAATCATATGCATATCGACTCTAGAGCCAGAGGACTTGAAGCAGTAAAAGACTTCAAAAACTCCGGCGGAACTCATATAATCCTTGTCACCAAACCCAGCTGGTCGTTTGGAATAACGGTCAAAGAACCTGAAGATTATCTTAAAGTTTTTGACGAAACAATAGAGATAGCATCAAAAATCAGGGAGTTGGGAGTTGGAGCTTTTCCCGTATTAGGAGTCCATCCTGCAGAAATCTCAAGGCTTACAGAGTATATGGAATTGCAGAAAGCTACAGAAATCATGAAGAAAGGGCTCGAATTTGCCTCCGAATACGTTGAAAAGGGGCTTGCCGTTGGGATAAAGTCAGGACGCCCTCACTATCCGGTGTCTGCAGAAGTCTGGGCAGCTTCGAATGAGATTATGGAGTATGCTTTTTCCCTGGGAAAAGAACAGGATTGTGCGGTCCAGCTTCATACTGAAAGCGTGGGAGAGCCTGAGCTTCAGGACATAGCAAAGAGAGCAAGAAAAACAGGAATTAAAATGTACAAAGTTGTCAAACACTACTCTCCACCGCTGGTAAAAACCTGTGAGGAACTTGGGCTTTTTCCGGGGGTGATCTCGGTCAAAGGAGCAATAGAACATGCGCTTGAAGAAGGTACCAGGTTCATGATGGAAACGGATTATATTGATGATCCTGACAGACCAGGTGCGGTACTTGGCCCGAAAACAATTCCCAGAAGAACCATAAAGCTGATGGAAATGTATGGGGAAGAGCCTTTCTGGGTCATTCATAAAGAAAACCCTGAAAAAGTATATGAGATTGAAATTGAGCTTTAAAGCCTTTCAGGAAAGAGAAATCAGACAAAAAAGAGACAGGACAGGAAAGATAACACGTATTTATGGAAATAACGACTAAACAAATTTTAAAAAAGAATTTAATATAAGAAGGTTTAAAGTAAAAATATTTTAAACCATAAAAGGCACGTAAATGTAGAGGGTGAAGGAGATTCAAAAAACGCCTTCGAATTAAACCCTCTGTCGTTTCTGGAAGGTGAACGCTGCCAAAAACCAGGCGCTGCTGCCTGAACAGAGCCTGCAGTTGAAATTTACTTTGTCTTATTCTACTTTGAGATTTACTTTGTCTTATTCTACTTTGAGATTTACTTTTTTTCTTTATCTTCTTTGAAATTTACCTTCTTTTCTTTATCCTCTTTGAAATTTACTTTCTTTTTATTTTCACTATATCTCCGAGGGTCATATCTTTCTTCATGTGAGAAACTTCCTGTTCTGATCCCTCCACACGTTCCGTAAGTTTGACATTAAGAGCGTGTTCGAGTTTCTTTCTGACGGAATCCTCTGGCACGATTTCGCTACGTTCTATCTTTTTAATCAGAGATACTTTTTCTTTGATATTTTCAGCCAGGTCTTCCTGAGACCAACCTTTTGCTTCTCTGGCATTCCGGATAATCTGATCATAGTTATCCAGGAGTTCATCTTTCAAAATATCGAAAAAGTTCTTTTTTGGCCTATTTTCGGTTCGTGTTACCGTCCGAACCACCGGAGAGACTTTTCTTGACACGGGAGTTCGCTTATCAACGGGTTTACCGTAAGGAGCGCATTTTTGGCAGACCTGGAGCTCGCTGTTATCAATTGTAATGCATATAGGCTTTCCGCGGATCTCTGCACCACATATTTCGCACTGCATATTGATCACTTCGAAAACGCTATATACGGTATGAACTTAAATATTATTCGGAGCTCCATGACGGAAAGTACCAAAAGTAAGGATGAAAGCATGCGCAGTCACCTTGGTAAGCCCGGACCTGTGTATGACGGAATCGAGCCTGGAGAGCTGGGGGAAGTAACTGAAAGCGTCCAGGACAGAATGAGGCAACTTGAAAGCCGAAACAGTTATCTGGAAGAGCAGTGCAGCCAGATCGAATCCGAAAAGCGTTATCTGGAAAACCAAAAAATAAAGTACGAACGAGAGATCCGAAAGCTGCAGTCTGAACTCGATCGGATGAAGACCTCTCCGCTCATCATTGGTACGGTCATTGACGTAATTAAGAACGATAGGATAATTGTCCGAAGTAGCAACGGACCTCAATTTCTGGTTAATGTCTCACAATATATCGATGAGAAAAAACTGTTGCCAGGGGCAAAGGTTGCCCTGAACCAACATACGCTTGCCATTGCCGAGGTTATTCCTTCTACGGAAGAACCTTTTGTTGCTGCAATGGAAGTCCTTGAAAGCGTAGAAGTGGACTATGACCAGATCGGCGGTCTCGATGAGCAAATCCAGGAACTTCAGGAAGCTGTCGAACTTCCTCTCATTGAGCCGGAACGATTTGCCCGGATAGGTATCGAGCCTCCTAAGGGAGTTCTTCTTTATGGACTTCCGGGAACAGGCAAAACTCTGCTTGCGAAAGCTGTAGCTCACAGAACCAATGCAACCTTTATTAGAGTTGTAGGCTCTGAGCTCGTGCAAAAATACATTGGGGACGGTTCCAAACTCGTAAGAGAAATCTTCGAAATGGCCAGGAAAAAGTCCCCAAGTATTATTTTCATTGATGAGCTGGACTCAATTGCTGCAAGGCGTTTGAATGAAACGACTGGGGCAGACCGTGAGGTTCAGAGGACGCTTATGCAGTTGCTAGCAGAGATGGACGGCTTTGACAAAAGAAAAAATATCAGGATTATTGCAGCAACAAACCGTCCTGATGTCCTTGACCCGGCAATTCTCAGGCCAGGCCGCTTTGACAGGCTTGTCCATGTCCCTATGCCCGGAGTAGAGGCAAGAGGAAAGATTCTTAAAATCCACTGTGAGAAAATGACTCTTGCAGGAGATATTGACTTTCAGAGACTTGCAAAAGCTACCGAAGGAATGAGCGGAGCGGATCTGAAGGCAATCGCCACTGAAGCAGGTATGTTTGCGGTCAGGAAAGACAAAGAACTGATTGAGATGGAAGATTTCCTCGAAGCAGTGGATAAAGTCTCTATGGCTGCAGATACGCAGAAAATGATGCCTGCCGTCAGTCTCCCTGAAACCATGTTCGTGTAAAAAAGTTTCCGGTAAACCGAATAAAAGCCATCTGAGGGCTCATTTTTATCTTGGTTTATTTTTACTTTAGCCTGAGATAAAGAGGTTTTACCGGAAAATTGAAAATTTCCTGGAAAAGTCTTTTATTAGAAGGCACATAATGGAAACCGACAAACTATTTTTGTAATCCATACATAGAAGTACCTGTGAATTCAGATTTTCATATCAAGCCCGAAATTCGAATTTTAGGTATAGATGATTCTGCGCTTTTCAATGAAAAAGTGATGATAGTCGGGGCTGTTTTTCGGGGAGGAAATTGGATTGACGGAGTCCTTCGGTCAGAAATCACAAAGGATGGGCTTGATGCTACTGAAGTTATCTGTAGAATGATAAAAAAGAGTAAACATTACGGCCAGATAAGAACGGTTATTCTCGATGGAATCACTTATGGAGGCTTTAATGTTGTCGATATACAGATGCTTTACAGGGAAACCGGAATTCCCGTAGTTGTAGTTATGCGTTCCTATCCGGATTTCGAAAAAATAAAATCCGCTCTCAAATATTTCTCAGATGGAGCGGAACGATGGACGATTATAAAACGAGCCGGGAAAGTAGAAAGAATATCAGGAGAAAAGAGTCCTATTTATATTCAGAGAGCAGGCATAGGTATAGAGACTGTTAAAAAAATTATTCAGCTTACATCAATAAGAAGCAATATTCCTGAACCATTGAGGGTTGCTCACATGATTGCAACAGGTATTATCTTGGGAGAGTCCAGAGGAAAAGCATAATTGCTTTTAATAAAAGAGAAAGGTAAAAATACAGGAAAGCTTCAGAAAAATAAAATAAGTAATAAAAATTATACAATTTACCAAAAAAATTAAAGAATATTCGGACTTATAGTGAATAACACCAGATCCTAATATCCATGGGAAGAAAAACCTGAGGTTAAGCAAGAAAGTATAAGAATTCGATGAAATCATTAAACAAATACACTATAAGTTTAAAGACTTGAACAGGAAAACTATTAAATTGGAAACTGTATATGTGATGGTTAAAATACACATGTTCCTTCTAAAAACACATTTATTCTTTAATATCAGTCATTAAAATCACTCTATAGGATGGAGGAAAACAGTAGTATGAGATCCATTGTGGAAGAAGCCCTTGCTCGATCTGCCCAGGAAGGACGTGCCGGGCAAAGAGAGTATTCAAATTTAGATTACTCTAACGTAGTAGACTCAGATGTTGATGCCGAACTAGAAGAGATTCTCAGAAGCCTTAAAACAACGATCAAAGTGATAGGGTGCGGCGGCGGCGGTTCAAACAGCATCCAGCGCATGATGGGCGAAGGAATACAGGGAGCTGACCTTGTTGCCTTGAATACCGATGCCCAGCACCTTCTTCATATACGCTCCGGCAAAAAGATTCTTATCGGAAAAAAGAAAACCCGTGGACTTGGAGCCGGTAGCCTCCCCCAGATTGGAGAAGATGCTGCAATCGAAAGTATTGATGAAATTAACAATGTTGTAGAAGGCTCTGACATGGTCTTTATTACCGCAGGGCTTGGAGGAGGAACCGGCACAGGATCAGCACCTGTAGTAGCTGAGGCTGCCAGAGATGCAGGAGCCCTTACGATTGCAGTCGTCACCCTGCCATTCAGTGTGGAAGGTCATGTACGCAGAACCAATGCTGAAGCCGGTCTTGAACGCCTTAGAGATGTCGCAGACACGGTAATAGTGGTTCCCAACGATAAGCTGATCGAAGTAGTTCCGAGGCTCCCGCTTCAGGCTGCCTTCAAAGTCTCAGACGAAGTTCTTATGAGAGCCGTAAAGGGTATAACCGAACTGATCACAAAGCCTGGACTCGTAAACCTTGATTTTGCAGATATTAGAACTGTTATGCAGAACGGGGGCGTTGCAATGATAGGGCTTGGGGAATCCGACGGGGAAAACAAAGCTGTAGAATCAGTACAGAAAGCTCTACGTAGTCCGCTTCTTGACGTCGACATATCAGGTGCAACTTCTGCTCTTGTTAATGTGGTTGGAGGCCCTGACATGACAATTTCGGAAGCTGAATCTGTGGTTCAGGAAGTTTATAGTCGGATAGACGCAAATGCCCGCCTGATTTGGGGTGCACAGGTTGACCCTGATCTCGAGCAGACCGTGCGTACTATGATCGTGGTTACTGGAGTAACATCCGCCCAGATTTACGGTCATGGAAACGACAAAGATATTACCTTTAAATATGGAATTGATTTTGTAGAGTGATCATACAGAGACAAAAGGGACTAAAATCTTCGGTTGGAGAAAAATACTGTTTTCCTCTCTTTAAAATAAAAATAAGGGATAGGAATAAAAACCAATCGAAAACTATTTTTATGGTAAATGCCGTATGGTGCCGATACAATTCGGTATCAAAAAATAAATATTTTTACTGGTGCGGTTAAAACTTTGGAATATAATACAAGCCCAGCATCGAAATCTTTTGACATTTTAAAAGTCGTGTCAGTGATATCTTCATATAATAGGAATTAATAATATAAACCGCCCGTTCCTTCCTCAATATAAATCCGGAAATTCCATATTTAGGAAAAGTGAATTTCGGGAATGGAAAACCCATAGGAAGAACTCTAGGCAAAAATTAAAGAAAGATAAATCGAATAAAGAAAACCTGGATGTGAATTGATGGTAGAATCCACGTTTGAACCGAAGATAACTATAGAAAGCGTTGGTCAGGTAATCCGGGCACACCTGAGAGTCCTGAAACTTACTAGAAAACCGTCCAGGGAAGAGTTCTTGACCATTGCCAAAGTTGCAGGTGTTGGCATTCTGGCTGTGGGAGCAATGGGATTTATAGTATACGTACTGTTGACAATGTTGCCCCAGTGGGTGGCCAAATGAGTGAGGATTCACAGATATTTGTAATCAAAACCACGGCAAACCAAGAAAGGTCGGTTGCAACAGCCCTTGCCAGGATTTCGAAAAAGGAGAAGCTGGATATAAGGGCAATTCTAGCTCCTGATGAGCTAAAAGGATATGTTCTGGTCGAGGCTCCTAAACCCGGAATTGTAGAACTGGCAATTCAGACTATTCCTCATGCAAGGGCTCTTGTGAAAGGGAGCTCGTCAATTGCTGAAATTGAGCATTTCCTTAAACCCAAACCAACAGTAACAGGGATCAAGGAAGGGGCTATAATTGAGGTCACTTCAGGACCCTTTAAAGGCGAGAAAGCCCGGGTCAAAAGAGTTGATGAAGGGCATGAGGAAATTACTGTGGAACTGTTCGATGCTGTGGTTCCGATTCCCATCACGATTCGTGGCGATACTGTAAGAATACTTAAGAAAGAGAATGAGTGAAGTCACATCAAGATGGAAAATACCGAAAATTCCAGCTTATTAATTAAGTTCGCCAGTACTCAAAGTGGATCTAAGTGGATCTACAAACATTATACTTATTAAAATCGGTGAGACTCAGATGACAAGTATTGTTGAAGCACTTGTCCCCGGAGGAAAAGCAAATCCTGGACCACCTTTAGGTCCGGCACTTGGTCCTCTTGGGGTCAACATAAAAGAAGTGGTCGAAAAGATCAATGAGAAAACCAGGGACTATAACGGTATGCAGGTTCCTGTAAAAGTAATTGTTGACGACAAGAAAAATGTCGAGATCGAAGTGGGCACTCCACCTACCGCATCCCTAATTATGAAAGAGATAGGGATTCAAAAAGGGTCAGGAAATGCAGGAAGCGAAGTTGTTGGAAACCTCAACATTTCGCAGGTTGCAAAGATTGCCCGTATGAAGAAAGAAGATGTACTTTCTTATGATCTCAAGGCAACAATGAAAGAGGTAATGGGTACCTGTGTCCCTATGGGCGTGACCGTAGAGGGAGTTAAGGCTAAAGACAGCCAAAAGGCACTCGATCAGGGCAAGTTCGATGATGTGCTTGCCGGTGAGGAGTGGTAAACCTTTCCATCCTCTTTACTATTTAATCCTTTAATCTGGAATTTTGTCCATTACCAATAGTTTTAAATTAGATAGCACTAATAGCTCAAGAATCTTGTACATCGTTGCAATAAATAAAAAAGACAGTTATTAGTGGCTTATTGTTAAGAATAACAGGATATTCGGATTAATGAGAAAGCCCCAAAACCAACCGTAGTAAGCCGAAAAGGCTGCTTGGACATGTAAGTTCAAACACTACGGGGAGGAACAAGATGGCAGAAAAAAGTATACTGGAAGCTGTCAAGAAACTGCTTGAAGAATCGCCAAAACGCAACTTCTCTGAAAGCGTAGACTTGGCGATTAATTTAAAGAATCTTGACATGAACCAACCGAAGAACAGAGTTGATGAAGAAATAATTCTTCCTCACGGGCTCGGAAAAGAACTGAAGATCGGCGTTTTTGCAAAAGGTGATGTGGGCCTCAGAGCAAAAGCTGCCGGTGCTGCGTATGTTATTTCTGATGTTGAGCTCGACGAACTGGCGGCTGATAAAAACCGAGCCAGGACTCTTGCAAATGAATGTGACCTTTTTATCGCAGAAACTCAGTTTATGCCGATAATTGGTAAGAACCTGGGTATTGTTCTCGGACCCAGAGGGAAAATGCCTATTCCGCTTTTACCTAACAAAGACATAGGCGAACTTATCCAGAGTAAACAAAATGCGGTCAGACTGAGGTCAAAAGACAAGCTCACGTTCCATGTGCCTGTTGGCCGAAGGAATATGAATCCCGATGACCTTGCCGAAAACATTGAGACTATAGTGTCCAGGCTGGAACGCGTACTGGACAAAGGCAAGCACAACCTGAGAACAGTCTATGTCACGACAACTATGGGAAAATCCGAAAGGGTGGTGTAAATGGCAGAGGAGAAACATCACACGGAGCACGTCCCAGAGTGGAAAAAGAATGAGATCGAAAATATAATAGAGCTCATTCAGTCCCATAAGGTTTTCGGGATGGTCGGAATCGAAGGTATTCTTGCGGCCAAGATCCAGAAAATTCGCAGGGACCTTAAAGATGTTGCAGTGCTCAAGGTTTCAAGGAACACCCTTACTGAGCGGGCTTTAAACCAGCTCGGAGAAAGCATTCCCGAGATGAATAAATACCTTGACAAGCAGACTGCTCTGGTATTTACTAATGAAAGTCCCTTCAAACTTTACAAAGTGCTAGAACAGACAAAAACTCCTTCTCCTATTAAAGGAGGCGCAATAGCTCCTGAGGACATTATTGTTCAGAAAGGACCTACCAGTTTTCCACCTGGTCCGATTCTGGGAGAACTCCAGAGTGCAGGAATTCCAGCTTCAATAGACGCAGGAAAAGTTGCAGTAAAGGAAACTAAGGTTGTCTGTAAAGCAGGTGAGGCAGTCCCGCAGAAGCTCGCAACCATGCTGGCAAAGCTGGAGATATACCCTCTCATTGTAGGGCTGGACTTAAGAGCCGCCTATGATAATGGGACGATTTACGAGCCGGAACTCCTTGCAATTGATGAAAGCCAGTACTTCTCTGACATTACCAGAGCAGCTCAGAATGCTTTCAACCTCGCTGTCAACACTGCATACCCGACAAGCGCAACAATCGGCACCCTGCTGGCAAAAGCCTTTGCAGAGTCAAAGAACCTTGGTGTCAATGCTGTCGTGTTTGATTCAGGAGTCATGGACACCTTACTGGCAAAAGCTCATGTCCAGATGACATCCGTTGCATCCAAAGCCGCAGACAAAGATGCAAATGCTGTGGATGACCAACTGAGGGAAGTTCTCGGAGCAGCTGCGAGCGCAGCAGCCGCAGCAGCCAACGTACCCGAGAAGAAAGAAGAAGTAAAGGAAGAAAAGGAAGAAGAGAAAGAAGAGGAAGAAGACCGCTCCGAAGAAGATGGAATGGCTGGTCTCGGTGCTCTTTTCGGATAAATAAATTAAGATAATTAAAATTAGGTGATTAACAATGGAATATATATATGCAGCTCTCTTATTGCACAACGCTGGTAAAGCAATTACCGAAGACGCAATCACTGCCGTTCTCCAGGCAGCAGGTATCGAAGTTAACGACGCTAGAGTAAAGGCCCTTGTCGCAGCCCTTGAAGGCGTGGACATAGAAGAAGCAATTGCAAAGGCCGCATTTGCCGCTCCAGCAGCCGCAGCCGCTCCAGCAGCCGCAGCCGCTCCAGCAGCAGAAGCTCCTGCTGAAGAAGAGAAAGAAGAGGAAGAAGACCACGCCGAAGAAGACGGAATGGCCGGCCTCGGTGCTCTCTTCGGATAAACGCAAATAAAACTTTGATACCTACAGCTCGCCCTACGGCGAGCATTCTTTTTTTCAATAGAATCTTTTACAGTAGTTTTAATAACGTAGAATTAGCTGATTTTACTGTCGAATTATATCACTTATTAAAATTCTTATTTTCCAAAATATTTACCTTTTCTAAAAATATTTATCTTTTCTACTTGATTCTCTTCACTACAGTATAATATCCCTTTTATTTGACTTAAAAACAGAATATGGTGAGACTAAAAGAATGATAGGGTTATTGAGAGAAGGTGCCAAAACTCATTACCAAAACTCATTTTTAGTCTGAACAATTAAAAATTATTAGGTTGTTTTCTGTAATATTCTGTAATAAATAGACTGGTTTTCCAAAATCCAGTATCTAAAGAAGCAAATAAGAAGTTACTTAGGTATATTCAGGATAAGCTGGGATTTTGAAACTGACTCATTATTTTTAGCTGTGGCTGAATTAAACTTATCAGTAGAAAATAATTTATAATCTTAAAGCTAACTGTTTAAAGTATATGTAAATTTTACATATACTTTAAAAGATTTTCGAAATCAGTGATTTAAAAATTGTGAATCTTGACCAAATAAGGCTATCTGGAAGTATGGATAGGCCGATGGGGCCATCAGGGGGGAAGTAACCTCCAGCTTACAGTACACGTGCAAGGCCTCCAGAATGTGCACAACTGGCGACTGAGAGTTGTAGATAGTGCAGCAGGAGACGAAGGATCAATAACCGAATTCTATGACCTGATAGGGTGAACAATTTTCACCCGATTTTTATATTTTATGGCGATGATGACTCAGTACCAAAATCCAGTGATGAATGTAAAATTCAAAATCACTGGATTTTGTAAGTGGTCACAATCCGTTTGATACGACATTGGGGTTGAAGTCTTTAGATATCGAATATTGATCTTGATGAAAACCGGATTCTTCTTTCGAATTCAGATTTTCAATCAAGAAATACAAAAATCACTGGATTTTGGAACAGAATCCGATGAGACTCAGTTCCAAAATCTAGTGATGAAAGTAAGTGTAACATCACTACATAAAGTTATAATTCTCTAATTATGTAATGATGTTACGGCAAAAACAATGGTAATTATAAATCTTACTCTTAATAACTTATCGGAACTCCCTGCTCTCTCATACCTTTTTGATAGTTATAGCAATGATTACGAATATACCACAAGAGGAATTTTTCGTAGAAAAATTCCTCCAGCCTGCCCTATTTGCAGTGCTCCTATGGTTCATAACGGCTATAATCTATACATCAAAAAAGGTCTTGGAAAAATCAGCATTGGTCGATACAAATGCCAAAATTGTGGTAGTACAGACGAAGAAGATCATAGTTTTTGGGAAGGTCTGAAAACTTTACTTTTTGATTCATTTAATAATTTTTTCCAGGTGCTCAGATACCATAAAGTTTCTTATGATGGAATTTCTGATATAATGAGCTTCATATTTCCAAGATCAAGAAGCACTATTTTTAGAACATTCAACAAAGAAATGGAACAGGAAAATGTTCCAATTTTAGAAAATGTACATATGGTGCACTATGACGAACAGCATCCAAAAGAGGGACGTTGTCAGAAATACCGTTTAACATTACTGGATGCAAAAACTCAAAGAACAATAGCAGATGAACTTTTTGAGGATAAAAGTTCAGAAACCATCAAAACGTTTCTACGAAAAAATCTAGATACATCAGAACCTGTGTTTATTGTTACGGATTTTGATAAGAGATACCCAGATATTTTAAAGGAAGTTTTTGGGGATAAGTTAGTGCATCAATACTGTTTGATGCACTTAAACAAGCTTATAGTTAGCGATTTTCCGAAGAAAACAACAATTGAACAGGAACTATTAAAATACAGGTTATTGAATATATTTTACAATCGTGAAAATGAGATTAAATTCCTGGAAAAAATTCTATCTGAAGAACTTAACGTAATTATGAATGAAGAAAAGCATCAAGAATGGAGTATAAAGGCAAAAAAGGAATTTAACCGATTTAGATATAAATTGAAGCTAGAAA
>NZ_LMVP01000411.1 GCF_002287235.1 Methanosarcina spelaei | reverse complement strand
AGACAGATCTGAAGTCTGAATGCAGCACTTTGAGAGATTTCTCGATCAAGAATTTCTCTTATCTGAGCAGCTTTTTTCCGAACATTTGGAGAAAGACTTGCCATAATCTGATCAACAGTCTTACCTGAAGAGATTCCTGATAAGATCATTCTACCATTTTTGCCAAAAATGTCTGTCAGCACATTCTTCAGGTTTAACATTTCAGATGAGAGAATTGAGTGAGCTTTATTTTTTAGATCTGTTCTTTTTTGTACAAGTGTTAGCCGAAGTCGAACATATGATCTAAAATCTCTATGATCATTTGGAAAAACTCTTGAAGGCTGAATCATACTATTAAGTGCAAGTTGTGCAATGACTTCTGAGTCTATCTTATCTGTTTTTTTATGGGTAAATACCTTCATATCTCGAGCATTTCCAACTATTACAGGTAGATGCTTTATC
>NZ_LMVP01000410.1 GCF_002287235.1 Methanosarcina spelaei | reverse complement strand
AAGGATGAAAGTAGTTTTTATGTAGACTCAAACAGATCAAAATGTTGGGCAATAAAAGGTTCTAAACCTATTAAATTTCTAAATGGTTCAAAAGCCAAAATCAACATTGGAGGATTCTACACTGAAAACGGAGACTTTTATTGGTACGATTTAGGAATTAAAAAGAATACAGACTCTTTCATAAAATCGTTAATCAAGTTTAAAAAAGAAATAGGACGAAAGATATTTCTTCTAATGGACAGAGCACCGTGGCATAAATCAAAAAAGGCAAGAGAATTCTTTCAAAAAAACAAATATTGGTTGCAAATGTTGCTTTTCCCTCCAGCTACTCCAGATAGGAACCCAACAGAATATTGCTGGAAAATGACAAGAGAAGACTTAACGTCAATAAAATCATTCAAGAATATAAAAGTATTGAAGGAAGAACTGGATGAGTTTTGG
>NZ_LMVP01000409.1 GCF_002287235.1 Methanosarcina spelaei | reverse complement strand
TCTGTGGATACATTCCTGCACTATGCAGAAGAGATTACAAAGATTGAAAAAGCTGCAATGGAAGAAGCACCAAAGATTTCCGCATAATTTGTCTTACTGGAATAACTATAGACTGGTATCTAAATAAACCCCAATGCTTGGTAGTGGGTAAAAACATTGATCAAATTATTCGAAATTGGCACGTTTTGCCTTTTTGGTATGATTTGAAAATCTGTTGCATGCTTATGATTCTCGGAATCTGATCCCACTATCAAGAAAGAATACTACAGATTGAGTATAAATTCTACTTAAGCTTGTATTTGATACAACAAAAAGTAGATATGTAAATCACAAACGATGTTGCATTATTCGCGGGAAATATAGTAAATAAAAAGAGAATAGATCAGGCTGTCTCAAAAATAAACCTGGTTCTACAATTGAGATCTAATATTCGACTAACGC
>NZ_LMVP01000408.1 GCF_002287235.1 Methanosarcina spelaei | reverse complement strand
AGTCTTATTGAACCAACAAGTAGTGGTGATCCAGAATCACCTTTGCGTTGGACCTCTAAAAGTGTTCGCAATTTGGCTGAAGAACTAAAAAAGATGGGTCATAAGGCAACTCATGCAAGAGTTGCAGATATGCTTCATATGCTTGGTTACAGTTTACAGGCTAATAGAAAGACAATTGAAGGAGCTTCACATCCTGATCGTGATCAGCAATTCAACTATATAAATGAAAAGTGCAAAAAGTTTCAGGAAGAGTGTCAGCCTGTGATCTCTGTTGATACAAAAAAGAAAGAGTTAGTTGGAAATTTTAAGAATGAGGGTAGAGAATTACGTCCAAAAAATGACCCTATAAATGTCAATGTATATGATTTTAAGGACAAAGAACTGGGCAAAGTAAATCCATATGGTGTTTATGATATTACTGCTAATGAAGGATGGGTAAATGT
>NZ_LMVP01000407.1 GCF_002287235.1 Methanosarcina spelaei | reverse complement strand
TTGAACGCCAAGATCTTAGACGAGTCCAAGTGGAAAGCCTATGATGCCAGAGACGGCTCAGAGATGAACATCCCACCAGCACCGGAATTCCTGCTGACAACTGCAGAGACCTGGCAGGAAGCAATTCCGATGATGGCAAAAGCCTGCATCCGTCCGTCCGATAACAGCATGGGCAGATCTATAAAGCTGACCCACTGGATGGAGCTTTCCTTGAAATACCTCGGTGTAGAACCGGACGACTGGTGGAAATTCGTCAGAACCGAAGCCGACCTCCCGCTTGCTAAGCGTGAATCACTCCTCAAGAGACTCGAATCAGAGCGCGGCTGGGAAATCGACTGGAAGAAGAAGAAGATCATCTCCGGTCCGAAGATTAAGTTCGACGTCTCAGCTCAGCCAACTAACCTTAAGAGACTTTGCAAGGGGGCCTGAAAATGGTAGACACTAC
>NZ_LMVP01000406.1 GCF_002287235.1 Methanosarcina spelaei | reverse complement strand
ATTACAATGGTTGGAACTTATCCTGTTTTCATGACTCATACAAAAGGACTTTCTGGTGACTCTCCAGAACTTATCAACCATATTGAAGCTCTAAAGAACATGAACGCTAATCTGGAGTTTTATTCTGCTGACGGAGGTTATGATTCATTCCTTAATCATTCTGATGTTTGGTATCATCTGAACGCAAAACCGATTATCTCCTACGCTTCAAATGCAGTAATCAATCAAGAAGGAGAAGAGGAAAGAATCAATCACTGGGTAAATAAAAAGTGGAAAATTGGTGGAGATATTCATGCACCAATGGAAAACAAACTTAAATTTCTATATGAGATTGGAAGGAAAGAACAGGTAGGAATGTACCTGAGAAACCAGAACATCAAAGATGAGACTTTTGATGATCAGTATAAAAAGAGAGCTGAATGTGAAAAGATACATGGACATATTAA
>NZ_LMVP01000405.1 GCF_002287235.1 Methanosarcina spelaei | reverse complement strand
ACAATTAATACCAAAATATAACTTTTTATTGTGCGTATTATAAAAATTAAACTATTTTTGGATAGAGCGATGTTTCAAAAAAACGGTTGTGTATGCCATTGAACTGGCCTTGTGTTATAGGTATTCGTATAAATCTCATTATCAAGATCTAAACTCAGTGATGAGAGTCTTCTATAACCTTTATTCCCATACTAAATCATCTTTTTTACTGCATTTCTAGTGAAGATTTCATATCAATGACTTTCATCTTATTCTCTTCTTTGACCACTATTTTTGTATTTTTAAGCATTATATCGGTAGATTTTATGTCAGTGTGTATTAAACTTTATAGATAGCACGATAAAAGTACAGCATAAAATATTACTAAAATTCAGAAGATTCAGTATCAAAAATCCATTGATGAGTGTAAAATTAAAAATCACTAAATTTTGTAATTGGTTCATCATAT
>NZ_LMVP01000404.1 GCF_002287235.1 Methanosarcina spelaei | reverse complement strand
TGAAGTTATTGCAACTTACATTGAGAGTCTTGAATCTCAAATAAAACAGCTTAGTAACTGTCACAAAACAGATTAGGCAAACTTTTCATAAAGTTAATTTTTAATTGGTGATAATGATCTTGAAAATCAAGGCATCCAATCGAAACTTATACATAGTTTGTTCTGTGACGACTCCTTAGTGAAAAATTGCAAGTTTTAGAATCTCGCTTAAATCAAAATAGCAGAAACAGCAGTAAACCTCCTTCTACTGATTTTTTTGTCAAAGGAAAACCTAATCCCAAGAGTCTCCGTAAAAAGAGCGAAAAGAACCCTGGAGGTCAAGAAGGTCATCCAGGAACAACTCTTAAAATGGTTGATAATCCTGATTAGGTAATAGAGCATTCTTTGAACTGCTGCGAAGAATGTGGACATACCCTAGAGGATGTTGAAGTTGAAGCTTATGAGAAAAGACAGGTTT
>NZ_LMVP01000403.1 GCF_002287235.1 Methanosarcina spelaei | reverse complement strand
TTGACAAATATTCAGACCACAGCAGGACTTTTTGTAGGAGGAACAACGGATTTCGATGTTTCATTCTCTGAAAGTAGTGCTGGAGAGACTTCCTTTTCAGTTGCAAATGTAGGTAATAACATAGCATATGCCGTGAAAGTATCCATTCCAGATCAAGATGGGTACAAAGTTTCAGGAAGTTCGTCAACAATTGTAGGAAATCTGGAGAAAGGAGATTACACAATTGCTTCATTTGATGTTTCAAATTCACAGGGTGGTGCAGGAGGAAACACAACCGGAAATGGCCCAGGAACACCTTCAGATTCTTCGCAAGCTGGTGATAACGACGCAAGCTCAAATTCTATAGGTTCCTCCGATCCACTGAAGGTCCAGATTGAGTATACGGATGCAAAAGGGGAAAGGGAAACCGTTACTAAAGAAGTTAATCTCGAAACTACAACATCAGGAAATATGACTGCA
>NZ_LMVP01000402.1 GCF_002287235.1 Methanosarcina spelaei | reverse complement strand
TGTGGACATACCCTAGAGGATGTTGAAGTTGAAGCTTATGAGAAAAGACAGGTTTTTGACATTCCGCCTGTAAATCTTATTGTTACAGAACATCGAAGTCAGATTAAGATCTGTCCTTGCTGTGGAAGATTAAATAAAGCTGAATTTCCAGAATCAGTAAATTCTCCAGTTCAATATAGCCGTAATATCTTAGCTTCAGCAATTTACTTTAAAAATCACCATTTCATTCCTTACGAAAGGATTTCGGAATTGTTTAATGATGTAATGGGGATAAAAATTTGTTCTGCTACCATTATTAAAGCAGAAAGAGAATGTTTCCAGAATCTTGAAGAATTTGAAAACCTAATTCGAGAAAAGGTAATAGCTTCTCCTGTTATCCATTGTGATGAAACTGGAATGAAAGTTCAAGGAAAAAGACATTGGCTTCATGTAGCTTCTACTGACAAATACACCTGTTATTTT
>NZ_LMVP01000401.1 GCF_002287235.1 Methanosarcina spelaei | reverse complement strand
GGACCTCGTTCTCCCATAGTATAAATATACGATTTTCAAATATATAATATCAATTCATTGGTCATCGGTTAAGGAAAAATCGTTATCAATTGAATTGATTTTCATAAAATTTGTTAAATTATTCATCAAATGCAAAACTGGAATCTGATATCGATTTCAATTTAAACACTAAACATTTGGGTTTGAGTTTTTCCGTCGAAATCGAGATCAGCAGCTCAAAATCCTTAACCGAATACAAATGAATATCAATTAGATACAAATTGACCATCTATTTTTACCCTACCCGCAAAATTAAACATCGAGTAAACACTATCAGCAAATAAGATTGAATTAAGCAGATTGTAACCAAATGTATACTCTGACAGCATTAATATATTTTCATCATCATCAAAATCGCCACATTTCTTCATAGAATAAATTAAGCCGTTCCTATGAATTTCGACAACGCTATTCATAATTCTATCTTTCCACTTAATACCATACTTTGAAGGCTCTTCTGATCCATACAAATATTGAGGCGAGTGAGTAATCTTTACCATTGATTTTCTGAGCTCATTGCTGATTCTCATCCCATCAGTCGCGTCGATTATTCTTTCTTCGATTCGTAACGGGGATACAATAATATGACAATCGATTATTTTTGATCTTTTTTCAATGGGTATAAAAACTCTGTTGAATGATACAGCTTCGCTTATGTATCGAGATAAATTGCTAACTCCAAAAAATCTTTCACGATACATAGCTTCTATTTCATGCTCTGCCATAGGTGCCGCTTCAAAATTGTATCTCTTGAAATATCTATTTCCTCTACTGAAATAGTAAGGTTTGTTCTGACCTTCTGGAATATGTATTATCAAAATAATTCTATCAGAATCAGGAATTGGAACTTTTTTGAATTGAACACTAACCCGTGGCGTTATATTGCCTATAATTAATTGTTCTAATCGTTCGTAGTTGTAACTACCATCAATTCCAGTTATAGCTTCTGGATAAGATCCTCTGTTACTTCCCTTTCTTCCACTTTCTTTAACACCACATACTAAGTAGCCTCCCCGACTATTAGAAAAAGCAACCACTTCTTTTAATATAATATTATCATCATCGATTTTTTCTTTATAATCTAAAATCTCAGACTCTTCAATCTGATCATCTTTTAATTGATTTATATCAGAAAAATCAATTTCAGATACAGGTTTACTGAACAGCATAAAAAGTAATTAATTTAGATCTTAATATTTTTTTCGAAAATGTATACTTTGTTAGGCTATGCAACATTGGGAAACCGAACAAGTCGAATAAAACGAGACCTTCTGGTCTACTCGGCCAATTAAATGGTGATTTCCACCATATTTTTTTCATTTTTCCACTTCGAAAGCCTCATATCCCTATATCACGGTATATAACTACAAAAATATAATTTGAGCTTACCCAAAAAGTCAGTAATGCATACCGAAAAGTTGAAATATCTCTAAATATCCGGGCATCCGTTTCGTTTTTGCATTGCATATTGTAAAAGTTATAGTAGGTAACCACTTTTAGGATAGGCTCTTAAATTTGCTGTAAATTTGGAGTCAAGTTTTTGCGTACTATGAGAAAATGAATCAAATAATACGAAATTTTCCACCCAGTAACTTCTTGAGATTTGTAATTTTATAAAAAAATAGGCATATTTTTGGGCAATGTCGCGAATTTGCTGTAAATTCAGTTCATTTTTTACTTACTGAATATAATCCATTCTCTTAATATTGGATTTTAAACTACCAACTTTTTGAGATTTCTAATTTTACAGAAAAATAGGTACACTGCCAATAATACTCGGAAAATAAAATTCAGAAAATTATAGTAATCTAAAAATAGTGATATGAGGGGTAGTTTTTCCAACCTTACTATGAAAAGCAAATGTACTCGCTTGTCAGATCAAATCAATAACCCTCGACATCCTGCTAATTTACTTTGTTTTATCTTTTCTTACTTCTATACAAGAAAATACAGAATAGACATATAATGCCACTGATTATACTAAATCCCGGAGATTTTGTACTTTCTTCAGTGACATTATTTTCAATAGTGTTTGCACTGTTGCTTGAGTTGTTGCTTGCATTACTGCCTTCACTAATGCTTGCAGTATTGCCTGCATTACTGCCTGTAGTGTTATTTGTGGCTGTTTGAGCAAGTTTTGCATTTATTATGTTACCTTCGTCCTTTGTGCCTGTTATTGCGAAGGAAGAGTAGCCAGGTACGTTCGCTGTGAAATGCAAGAACTGATCATCTTCACCTGTTAGATTTACTGGCAGTTCTATCCATTCTTTTTTCTCGTCATCGTACCAATCAAGTAGAATTGAAGACTTGTTTATATTATTCTCGTTTACCCATGAGGTATTAACTTTAAAATTGACAGATGAACTCTCAATATTCTTTGAGTTTCCATAACCACCATTTCCAACCCATATATTGAATGATTTGTAGACAATGCCTTCAGGTAGCTTGGAAACCAGGCTTGACTTATTTTTCAGTTCCTCTACTATTGTAGTGGTCTTTCCTACGGTTTTTATTGATCTGAATGTTATCGATTCAACACAGGTTACGTTATTAGTAAAATTAAAATTCACATCCTTTCCACTGGCAATAAAGTTCTGTAAATTCTCTTTTACCTGGACATTACTGGCTGGTTCGGGGGATCCACCAATGCTTCCACTGCTGCTTCCACTCTTGTGGCTGTGTCCTTCACCACTGCTGTCACTGTTACTATCACTATCACTATCACTGCTACTGTCGCTTTCGCTATTACTATCGCTGTCGCTATTGCTATCACTTTCGCTGTTACTGTCACTATTGCCGATAGTGTTACTATTACTGTTGCTGTCGCTTGAATTGCTTTCTTCCAGTACGTTTATTGTAGTGATTTTCGAGGAAGTTTTGTTTTCATTAACTACTGTCAGGTTAACATCATAGTTTCCGGCTGAGGAATATATGTGCAACGGATCCTGCTCGGTTGAAGTATTTCCGTCTCCAAAATTCCAGTACCATTCGTTTGCGTTTTGCGACAGATCTGTAAATTGCACATCGAGAGGTGCATAGCCGCTCGTGGTATCTGCATCAAAATCCGCTACAGGAAGGGTTTCTTCTTGATCCGGTTCTCCCTCAACATTTATATTTAGAGTTTTCGAACTCGAGCCATTTTCATTATTTACGGTCAGGACAACAGTATAGTTTCCTGCTGAGAAATAAGTATAATCCGGGTTCTGCTCGGTTGAAGTTGCTCCGTCTCCAAAGTCCCAGTTCCATTCATTTGCATTTTGTGATATATCTGTAAATTGCACAGAAAGAGGAGCAGGGCCACTGATAGTGTCTGCATTAAAGTTTGCTACAGGAAGAATTTTTTCTTGATCCGGTTCTCCTTTCACAGTTATACTTAGAGCTTTCGAGCTTGAACCGTTTCCATTGTTTACGGTCAGGACAACTTTATAGTTTCCGGCTGAGACATAGGTATGCGCTGGACTCTTCTCGTTTGAAGTAGCTCCGTCTCCAAAATTCCAGTTCCATTCGTTTGCATTCTGTGATATATCTGTAAATCGCACAGAAAGAGGAGCAGAGCCACTCATGGTGTCTGCATTAAAGTTCGCTACAGGAAAAACTTTTTCCGGAGCTGGTTCGCTCTGAACAATTAATTTTTGAGTCTTTGAGTTTGAGCCCTTTTCATTATTTACAGTCAGGACAACGTTATAGTTTCCTGCTTCAGAGTAGGTATGCTTTGGGTTTTTCTCTGTCGAAGTACTTCCGTCTCCAAAGCTCCATGCCCAGGAAGTTGCATCCGTACTTTTATCAGTAAATGCTACATTCAATGGAGCTTTTCCAGAGGTAGGGGACATAGAGAATGCAGCAACCGGCACGTTTACATCGTTATTATCGGGAGTTTCATCGCTATCCGTGTCATCGCTTCCACCAGAGTTCCATTTCGCATAATACGGCATTCCTTCCTGATACACGCCACTAATACTTTCTGTGGTAACTGTCTTTGTCTCAAAAGATGTATCTATGAACTGCCCACTCCCTATGTATATTCCCACATGACTGGTAAGCCAATAATTCCTGTTGTTTTTAGTGATGTCCTTTTTCCAAAAAATTACATCACCGGGCTTCGGAGAAGCTGTAGTAACATAATATGCATTTTTTTTCATGTTAGGCACAGTTTGGAAAACTATGTCTTTGGCTCCGGCTTGCTTATATACTTGATATACCAAATGAGAGCAATCAATGCCCGATCTGCTGTTACCTCCATGCACGGATTTAACTCCAATCCAGCCTTTTGCGGCTGCTACTACTGTGGACTCGGATGTTCCTGCAGGAGCTGCTGATACGAGGGGTATGAATGCTATTAAGATAGCTACAAGGAGTATGGCTATTAGTTGATATTTTTTAATCTTCATTTTTGCTCAGTGCCTGTACTTTACTAACTTAGTTGTACTATCTGCATTTATTATCATTAGAGTAACGCAATGACTCAACTGACTTTTAAAAACATAACTCAGTTTGAATGTAAGCTTAATACCAGTACTCGTTTATGGACGTGAAGTTGAACACATTGACAGTACTCGTTTATGAACGTGAAGGTGAATACATTGACCTTTTGCATTTATAATCATTCAGTTAGATTTATGCAGTATTCTCTTTATTAAATATCTAGATTTTCCTTTATGGAACTGGCTTTCAATAAAAGTGTCAGCAACTTTCACCTTAAAATGTAGAAATGTAATTATTCTGATGTGTAATATATGTTCAACAGTTTAGCTTTGAGTTATGAGGCAATGAAAAGAGTGGCAAAAAGAAGGGAGTTTAAAACATTTAAATTGAAAAAAAGTCCGTTTATTACTGATTATTATCGGACAGTCCTTTTTATGGGACAGTCCTTTTAAGTCATGTGGCTGCGTTAATTGATTTCACAACATCGATATAAAACTAAAAGCAACGGCACAAATATTTGCAAGCTCGATATCAGATACGTCCTTACGATACTGTTTTTGTTCAAATTGTGTCATCAAGCTTCTTCAGCGTTGCAAGCATTATTTGCAGGCTCTCCTTGTATGCAAGGATGTCCTCTTCATCCAGCCTTCTGAGAATCTCTGAAGCATTTTCTTCAAGTTCTCCCATGAACCAGTCTCTGTAAGCTTTTCCCTTTTCGGTGAGAGAAATAAGGTTTTTTCTCCTATCCTGGGGGTCTTTTTTCCTGCAAACAAGCCCTTCTCTTTCAAGAGCATCG
Organism: Methanosarcina spelaei; assembly: GCF_002287235.1. Lineage (GTDB taxonomy): Archaea > Halobacteriota > Methanosarcinia > Methanosarcinales > Methanosarcinaceae > Methanosarcina > Methanosarcina spelaei. The sequence continues at coordinate 26,525 of NZ_LMVP01000401.1, read as the reverse complement.
ATCATACTTGTCAAGCTTCCCTTCTGAAGATCAAGACATTTTCCCAGGGTTGTAGGCATAATATTGTCTATTGACCCAATAATCATAATTGCTCTATTCTGATTTTTATTGAGGTTATAAGGACTCTCCCCTGGTTTGTGAAAAATTTTAGCAAAATTTTTTTGAAACAGATTGATTATCTCAAACTGGAGTTTTACTGTTTCTTTTATCTTTTCTTCCTTCATTGGTATCACAGTCAGGGTTTTTTGCAGTTTGATTTGCAGTCAATATTCGGATGATAAAGGCAGGATAGTAGCCATTAGAGGTCTTTTTGCGAGGCGTTCCTTATCCAGTAGACTTGTTTGCGAGGTGTTTCTTAGTTGAATTTGCTGGTCTTAACGGGTTTTACAAATTTTCTTGAGTTTGACCGTTTTAATTGTACCTTATCATCCGAATTGTGACCGTTTTTAATTTACTATTCAGTTTCTTACTGTTAGATTTCAAACTAAAAATGAACCGGTTTTATTTATACTTTATGATTTGTAATTAAGGCCTATTTAAACGTTAGGCGTCGATGTATAATCAAAGATTTTCTCGGTTTCACATTTGCTGTCCTTGGCCTGTCTTATAGAAGTGGGCACTATCAGTGCTCCATGTACCTCTCGTGAGGAAATAATCCTCAACATAAAAACCCGAACCTACAAAGTATGAACCTACAGGGTAATAGACCTACAGGATATGCTACAAGATATGAACCTATACAAGACATGAGCCTATAAGATATGGACCTACAAGATATGAACCTACAAGATATGTTTCTCTAAAAGTAGCTTTTTTTACGAATCCGTACTTAGTGGAAAGTTCTGTTTCCCATATTTTTAACCATCATACCAGATTTACCAAACCGACAGGAAAATTTCAAGCTGCCAGAAAAAGAGATTTATGTTTAAAAATCAATAGTTCCTTACGGTTAGGTGAGCTTCATTGTAAAGATAAACTTAAAAAAGAATATATCTTTCGAACCTGGAACTCTGAAAAACGATACTGAATGGATACTGAATGGATACTGAATGGATACTGAATGGATACTGAATGGATATTGAATGAAATCAGGTGGTAAAGTCTACGGATCTAATTATAAACTTATAATAAAAAGCCGCAAAAACACCTGACGAATTACTTCCACACAAAAATCTGTAGATAATTATCCATTCAGCATTTTCCTACTACTGCCCCCTCTTTTATCACACACCTCAAATACACCTGCGCCCACACAAAAGTAATAATTGAACCGATTACTGTACCCACAACCAGTCCCCACCAGACTCCGAGTAACCCCCAGTCGAGTACGAACGCAAAAAGTAAGGAAAAAAATAGAGTCATCACAAGACTTCGCAGAAGAGTAGCAGCAAGGGCGCTTGTACCCTTTCCTGCACCCTGAAAGAGAGAACCTGCGAGCATTCCGAAGGTTACAACTGGATAGAAAATCGTCATAATTTTAAGAAGTTTCGTCAGTTCAGGAGCTATACGGGCTGCATTTTCGGTATGTGTAAAGACAGCAGCAATGTCTGGGGCAAAAAAATACACTATGGCGGCAATTATCATTTCTACGAGAAAACCGATTTCAATTGCATAGATAAGGGTATTCTGCGCTTTTTTAAAGTCCTTCTCTCCAAAGGCAGCTCCACTGATTGAGACTACAGCGATTGAAACTCCTATAAGAGGAGAAACTGCAATACTTGTTACTCTCCAGGCTGTTGCGTAAACTGCAACTCCGTCCGTACCACCAACGGTTGCAATAACAAAGTTCATTATAAGGGCGGTCAGTGCCAGAGCAAGCTGTTCTATTGATGAGGGAATTCCTACTCGGAAAATATCCCTGACAATTAATTTGTTGAATTTGAAAGAGTGAAACCTGAAAGAAATATAGGTGTCTTTTTTAATAAAAAACCAGTAGAACATCAGCAGTCCTGATATGGCAAAAGAGATAACTGTAGCCAGTGCTGCTCCTGCGACCCCAAGCCCCAGGGTATATATAAAAATGGGGTCAAGCACTATATTAAGGCCCGAACCCAGAATCATGGATCTCATAGCTCTTTTTGAATCTCCTTCACTTCTCAGGATGGAATTCGCAATATTTGTAAAAAAGAAAGCAAAACTGCCTGCAAAAATCACCCTGGCATATTCTACTCCCAGTCCTGTCGTTCTTCCAGCCCCACTGTAAATAAAGAGATCCTTTATAATCGCAAGTCCAAGGACTGTAAGGGCAACTGTGGAGATAAGCATTATCACGAGGGTATGAACTGCAACATTATCCGCACCGGCTTTATCCCTGGCTCCTATGCGTCGAGAAATTGCAGCTCCTCCTCCGACTCCTAACCCGCCAGTAAGCGCCATCTGGATTACATAAAATGGAAAAGCAAATCCAATAGCAGCCAGGGCATCAACTCCAAGCCCGGAGACCCAGAAGGTATCAGTAAGACTGTATATAGTCTGGACAGACATGGCAACTATAGTAGGAATTGAGAGCTTGACAACGGCTTTCCTGGGATCACCGAGAAGAATATTCACCCCTTCTGTACTCTTACGAGGGACTCCTTCTTTCTCTTTCATCCTGTCCCATGAGTACTCGTCAGCGTCTTTGCTTCCGGTTAATGATCCACTGTTCATTTTCTCCCGCCGTTTCCAGAACTACCTGCAGTTATGATGAGATTTGAGATGTGAAATCTTCATTTTATGGAGAAAGGGTCATGAGCTTTATATATAAAAAAGTAATACTCAAAACCATCCTTTACTGAATCGCTATTTACTGTTAGGCTTATTGACCACATATAGAGATGATAACAATATGAAAACAGTAATATTTAAAAGTCACAATTTTAAAAATAATCCGTTTCCTTTTTCTTATAGGGTAGAAAAATCATGATTTATCGTTTTAGGGCTTACAGAGTGGAATTTTTATTTCAAATCGTATCTTTGTGATAATTCTGGAGCAAAAAGGTGAATACTATGTTTTCCAAGTCAGAATTTAGAGAAGTAGTAAAGTCTATGGGTCTTGTTTTCGGAGATATCGGGACAAGTCCTATTTATACTTTGACCGTTATTTTCCTTCTAACAAGACCTACACCCGTTCACATAATAGGAGTTTTATCTTTAATTATCTGGACACTCATCATACTTGTGACTCTGGAATACGCCTGGCTTGCAATGAGTCTGGGTAAAAAAGGGGAAGGAGGTACGATAGTTTTAAAAGAAATACTCGTTCCTCTGCTCAAGTCGAGTAGAAACGTAGCTCTGGTCACATTGTTAGCTTATATAGGAACATCTTTCCTCATTGGAGATGGAGTAATTACTCCTGCAATAAGTATTCTGAGCGCAGTCGAGGGCTTGCGAATTATTCCTCAGTTCGAAAGCATAAGCCAGGGAACAATTATACTTATTTCTGCCGCAATTGCAGTAGCACTTTTTTCAGTCCAGAGCAAGGGAATAGAAAAGATTACGTGGGTTTTTGGGCCTATAATGGTTCTATGGTTTGCAGCCATTGGATTTTCAGGTATCGCCTCTATTTTCTATACTCCAGAAGTACTTAACGCTATCAATCCTTATTATGCTATCAGTTTTCTTCTGGATAACGGGATTGTAGGATTTTTTGTGCTATCCGAAGTCATCCTGTGCGCCACGGGAGGTGAAGCACTATACGCTGATATGGGACACCTGGGAAGAGAGCCTATCTTAAAAGCCTGGAGATTCGTGTTTATAGCACTGGTTTTGAATTATCTCGGGCAGGGCGCGTTTCTTCTCCGAAATCCTGGTTCGACAAATTTTTTGTATCAGATGATAAACCAGCAGGCAAACATACTTTATATCCCATTCCTTCTCCTCAGTATCATAGCTACAATTATCGCTTCTCAGGCTATGATCAGCGGTATGTTCTCTATAGTATATCAGGGAATAACAACCCGGATAATTCCAATGCTGAAGATTGATTATACCTCCGGGATATTAAAGTCCCAAATCTACATAAGTACCATAAACTGGCTTCTTCTTATTTCTGTATTATTTATGATGCTTGTATTTAGAGAGTCGGCCAGACTTGCAGCTGCATATGGATTGGCAGTTACAGGAACCATGTCTATTACGGGCATAATGATGACTTCGATATTTTACCATAGAAAAGATATAACTAAAGCTGTTATTTCGTTATTTATAACACTTATTGACATAGTATTCCTTCTCTCAAATAGCTATAAAATCCCCCACGGGGGCTACTGGTCAATCATCATAGCGGCTTTTATTCTCTCTCTTATACTTATATATACATCCGGACAAAAGAAATTGTATGAACTGATGAAACTCATGAGTGCTAAAGACTTTCTTAAAAAATATAATTATTTATATGCCACCCAAAATAAAATTATGGGGACCGCCCTCTTCTTTACGCGTGACATCGAAAGCATTCCCCAGTATATTTCCCATGTGATGTTTAAAAACAACATCATTTACGAAAATAATATTTTTATTTCCATTATCAAGTCTGACAGCCCGTTCGGAATAGAAAGCTCGTTCACAAAAGAACCGGCAAAAGGATTAAAAATTTTGGAAATACGAGCAGGATACATGGAAATTGTTAATGTTGAACAGATTCTTGAAGACCAGGGCGTTCACGAAAAAACCATTTTCTACGGAGTAGAGGATATTTTTACTAATAACTTAATCTGGAGAGTATTTTCCATAATCAAAAAGATATCACCTTCCTTTGTCCAGTTTTACAGGCTCCCTACTGACGAACTTCATGGGGTTATGACGAGGTTCGAAATGTAAAAACGGATAAAAACGGACATGTACATTCCAAGCCTTCAATCCGGGTTTAAGACGAAAACTCGGTAGTCTGAAATCGGGGAAGTAACTAGGAGTCTTAGTTTCATGATTTTATGTTACTTTCTACAGCTTTTTGTGGAAAAATTTGAATTTTTCCTTTTATGACCTCATTGATTTCTATTTTTCCTTTTTTAACCATTAAACTAAACATGGAAAAATGGATCGATTTTTCCTTCAGTTACACTTTAACTCTTTTTTAGCCTGATTTACTTCTTCTTAACAGCATAAACTCCTAACAGGCTTATAGCGTTAATATTCCTAATTCAGAAACACTATATGAGCTAGCTCTCTTCTTTGGCTTTTACTCTTCCTGTCTCTGTTTCGGCTCCTCTGTTCTCATCAGAGCTAGAGCCTGCTCGGAAATTACGGAAGTTTCTTGACTTCAAAGTGATGGATTAGTTAGTTTATGAATTAGTTTGTCTTTAAAATTTTTGATGTTGTTTCTTTTATTACTGGCTTATCGGCTGCGTCAGTAACAGTAATTGTACGCCTGGCTCTATATTATTTCTACCAACATTACTTTTAATACACAAATATAGACATTCAAACAAAAATTAGCCGAAATCTCAAACCACAATTCTTATCTGTATTAAATTATGTGATGAATTAAGTAATATTTTATAACTGAAAATGCAAATCGAAAATCGAACAACTTCATCCTGGTTTACGTGCCTGTTCCTGGTAATAAACGATCCCTATGTTATCATGTTTTCAGGATTTGGTTTTTAGCATTATTGGCTTGCTTTTTGCTATTTCACGCTATGCAATTTGAAGTCAAAGCTGAAAATTAGCCTGCTTTGCTTAACAAAAAATTTCACAAAATACAAATTTTCAAGTCTAAAATCTAATTCGAGAGTCTCACAAAGGTAAGAAGATGAAGAACCGAGTAGCACCATTAGCTGTCAACCCTGAGAATAAAACAGAGACCATACCTAATCAATCCGATAATCTGAGGACTTTTTTCCATAAATCTGCTTCGTTCGGAATACCAGGTATGTACCCTACCTTAATGGAAAGCAATAGAATCGGCCTTATCCGAGGCGATGTAGCAGAGTATAAACTTAAGATAAATGTTGGACCCGGAGAGTATGATTACATTGTACTCACCAATTATGTAAAAGAAAAGAGTCCCTGGAGTATAGTTCAAAGTAAAAACTTAATAATCCTGCCCGGTCAAGCTTTGACTGAAAGCTTCTATTCCGATATGGCTATATACTACGCTCAGCAAGGATACAGCACGTATATTCTGGATAGAAGAGAGACAAATATTCCGATGGATGAGACCAATTTCAGTTACATGGAAAACTGGACCATTGACAGTTACCTGAGTGATACATACAACGGCATAGCAGTATCAAGAGTTCATACAGCTTTCCTGAGTGATAAAGCTGTAGAGGACATAGAGGTTACGGCAATTGGCCACAGTCATGGGGCCTTGATTCTTACTGCTTACGGAGCTAGCACGTATAACGACCTTGTTTTAGGCTCGGTTAACAAAATGGTTCCTGTTGATATCATTATTAAGTACGAGCCTAAACATTCGGAGTTAATAAGATCTCAGGCACAGGAATTTGACACTATTTCCAGATGTTTGGAAAACAGGACATATAATAGCAGCAATATGGCTACTATGATTCATATAGCCAATCTGGCTTTAACCGATCCTGATCGAGAATCCATTTTTCAACCTGACCTTACAAACAAACAACTTTTCCGGCTTATGGCTACCCAAACTTATGCATTTAATGCATACCCTTATACTCCGAATTATCATTACTGGAGCGGAGATCTGGATGGCCTTTATTATGTTGATGAAGACAGGCTACTTAACTTGACCTTAACCGGAGGGGCTGTTCCTTATGCACCTAAATACCTGGACCTTTATATGGCCGGATTGATGGGAAATGTGGAAGGCTATGAGATTGACTTTTCAAGAATAAGCTCCCCTCTTCTTTATATCGGGTTAGGGGGAGGTTTCAGCGACTACGGTTCCTGGTGGTACAAAAACGAGGTCGGAAAAATAAATGATAAGGTTACTTACATAGGCTGGAAGAACCAGGGTCATGGTAGCATAGCCCTTGATTATAATTCTCACGAGTTATGGGCAATTATACATAACTGGATAATAAGCGATTATTTCTGAAAAACAAAAACCGGGAAGGTAAAAATCTGGAAAACATTCTATATCGAATATCTGAAAAATATTCAATATCTAATAGCCAAAAAGTATTCTATATCACGACACCTGAAAAATATTTAATATTTACTAGTTGAAACGATATTAATATCTTAATGGCTTATCGACTCAAACTTAAATAGGGATTAATAAGAAATTCGGGAAAAGAGCTCTTGCCTGTTTCATGATGAGGCTCCATCAGTTTTTGTAATATATTTTGTTTTTAAAAGTGCTTTCAGGAAATATTCTGCCCATATGTACATCAACAGAGAACCTATTCCATTGCCTATGACTAAACCCCACCAGGCTCCTACTTGTCCCATATTAAAGGTAAAAGCCAGGAGAGCTGCAAAGAGAGGGGTAAAGACAATAGTTCTGAGGAGGGTAGCAATCAGGGAGTTAAGACCTTTTCCTGCTCCCTGGAAAAAGGAGGATGAAAAGAGGCCAAGTGCAAGCATGGGATAGAAAGTACACATCACACGCAGGAAGTGCGCAAGATCGTCAGTTATGTGGGTTCCACCTTCTGACTGTGTAAATATAGACGCTATCGGCATGGCAAAAGCAAAAATAAAAGCCCCGGCTACACATTCTATTAGGAATCCGACTCTGGTTGAGTAGGAAAGGGCAGCCTTTGCCTTTATATAATCATGGGCTCCGATTGCAGCCCCACATACGGAAATTACGGCAGTCGCCATTCCCAATAAAGGAGAAGTTGCAATTGTCGCTATTCTCCATCCCGTCGCATAAACTGCAACTCCGTCAGTGCTACTTACAAGCACAATAATGTAGTTCATGAATATCATTGACAGGGACATGGAAAGCTGCTGGGCTGAAGCCGGAAGTGCAACACTGAAGATCTCTTTTATAATGCTTTTCTCAAAGCGGAAATCCTTGAAGTTAAAGGCTACATAGGTATCTTTCTTGAAGAACAGCCAGTTTGCCATCATAACACAGGATACCCCTATAGAAAGTACAGTAGCCCAGGCTGCACCTGCAATTCCCATGTTCAGAGTATATATGAATATGGGATCAAGGATAACGTTCAGTACCCCGCCTAAAATCATAGCCTTCATAGCTCGTTTCGAATCTCCCTCGCTTCGAAGAATCGCATTGGCTACATTGGAAAAGAAAATTATAATGCTTCCAAGAAAAATAGCTCTGGCATACGCTACTGCAAGTCCTGTAGCTTTTCCGGCTCCTGCAAGGGCAAAGAGCTGAGGGGCAAAGAGATAAAACGGTACTGTAAATGCAATAGAGAGCAGGATAATTACGATTATGGTATGTACGGCTACATTGTCTGCACCGGCTTTATCCCTGGCTCCGATCATACGGGAGATTGCAGATCCTCCTCCTATGCCTATTCCGTTTGATAGAGCCATGCTTATAAAGAAAAACGGGAATACAAAACCCATTGCTGCAAGGGCGTCGGCTCCAAGTCCGGAAACCCAGTAAGTATCAATAAGGCTGTAAATTGTCTGCACGGACATAGCAACTATCATTGGGATTGACAGCTTTATTATGGCTTTTTTCGGATCTCCCTGCAGGATTTTTACGCCATTCGTCTCTTTTTTTCCTGAATAGCCGGCAGAAACTTCACTTTCATCTTCATTAATTTTCATCTATTGCATCTTCCTTAACAAACCGTTTTTAAAACAGGTATTCAAGTTTTTAAGACACTTTCTGTAGTACTCGGCTCTTCTGTATTATATCTTCTGTATTGAAAATTAACAGTATGCTTTCTTTCTCACATAAAGGCACAGTTATCTACTATCCAAACGTTCCTGCAGGTCTTCCGGCTTTTTCTCTGTTTTCCCGGTACTTTTATTTCAGGATCACTAAAGTATGTGCAGTACGTTTCAGGTTGTAGAGCCGTACTTAAGTGATACTCCCCATATTTGATCTCAAAATGGAAATTTGGTGCTTACGTTACTTGCTATCTAATTTTTCATCATTCCTTAGTTACGATCTAACGCTCACAGTACATGCAAATAGCCTTTTCGCATTCTTCATTCTGGAATTTCCACTTTAATCCCCAGCGTTTAATTGCCTGTATTATTTTTACGAAGTCCACTCCGCTTTCGGTCAGGTAATATTCGGATTTTGGAGGGTTTGTTGAATTATCAATCTTCTTTTCAATCAGGCCTTCAGTTTCCAGTTCTGTCAGCCTCTCGGAGAGAATTTTGGGGGTTATGTATCCAAGTTTCCTTTTAAGCTCATTAAAGCGCTTTTCCTTTTTTTCCCCTTTGTGTAGCTCCAGAAGGATATGGATTGTCCACCTTTTCCCGATGATATTCATTGTCTTGTAGACTGTACAGTCTTTCATGGTATAAACATAGAAACTGTCCAATATATAAATTAGTATCTCTAATATACTAATATCAAAAAAATACTAATATACAACATATTTTATAAAATATGTGCATGTAATTTCTTGTAAAAGTCCCCAGATCTGGCAAAAATAACGTCAGAATTCCTGGAATTTAACTATGTAGTAAATTCAGACAGTTTGGAGTGAATGATAATCATGAAGGACAACTTACCGGAAAAAGGTGCCATTGTTCAGAGAGACCGTGAAACCTATGCAATCGCCCCTCATATCCCAGGAGGAATTGCTGACCCAAAAACCCTCAGGAAGATAGCCGACGTTGCGGAAAAATATGGCGCTGCTGCTCTTAAGATGACTTCTGCCCAGAGGATTGCAATCGTGGGCCTGAAGGAAGAAGATCTTGATAATGCATGGGCTGATCTGGACATGAAACCCGGTGCAGCTGTAGGGCTTTGCGTAAGAAGTGTAAAGTTCTGTCCTGGGACCACTTTCTGCAAGCAAGGAAAACAGGATGCAGTAGGCCTGGGTCTGAAACTGGATGAAAAATATCATGGAATGTCGATGCCTTCCAAGTTCAAGATGGCAGTTTCCGGTTGTCCGAACTCTTGCTCTGAACCTGCCATTAAGGACATAGGGGTAATGGGCACTGCTAAAGGATATACCCTGATGGTCGGAGGTGCTGCAGCTGCAAGTCCAAGACTTGCTGAGGTTGTCGCAAAAGAACTGTCAGAAGAGGAAGTTCTTGATGCAATCGAGAAAATCGTTAATTTCTATAAAAGCTCTGGTACGAAAAAGAGACTTGGAAGGTTCATTGAGGACATAGGCCTTGAGAGTTTCAAATCTCAGGTAGGCCTGTGAAACCAGGTAAGCTTTTGTGTGGTGTGTTTTACCAACTCTTAACCAAGGATAAATCCAGAATTTCAGGTGCTGAAATTCATAATACTTTCCAAGTATCGGAAAAATTTTACCGACCAGGCATATATGTGAACATTATATTAGTATAGAATCTAACTGATGGATGATATTATAATAGAATCTAACTGATGGATGATATTATAATGGAATCTAACTGATGGATGATATTATAATAGAATCTAACTGACAAATGGATATCAAAAGAATCTAACTGATAAATGGATATCAAAAGAATCTAGCTGATAAATGGATATCAAAAGAATCTAACTGATAAATGGATATCAGAATTGAATATTAGTGTAATCAAAAACGTTAGAGTGTTCACATAAGCCTGGTCGGTATTAATACTAAGGCACGGTGTTAAGGCATAATGCTAAGCTAAGGCATGATGCTGAAAAACAAAAAACTATGGTCAAAAGGGGAGAATTAATGAAAGTTACTGAGATGAAATCCTCACCTGAAAAACCGAATCCTCACAATGTGAGTGTCCGGATGCTCTACAATACCGAGCACGTTCAGGCAGTACATATAGAACTTAAGCCAGGGGAAGCTTTAAAAAAACATATTACTCCTACAGATGTCTTTTTCTACATTCTGGAAGGAAAAGGTATTGTTGAGGTTGGCGACGAACAACAGGAAGTCAGTCAAGATATGCTGGTTGAGAGTCCTGCAAAGATCCCTCACCGCCTTCTGAATCAGGGAGATGGAATTTTCAGGGTGCTGGTCGTAAAGGCCCCAAGGCAAACCGAAGCTACACGTATGCTATAAAGTGTAAAGCAAGTGTAAGAACGGCTATCTGATTGTTCAATACGAGATATGAATGGAAGAAAATGCAAAACCTACAAAAATAGCGGTCGTGCGCTGCGATATCGTCTCGGAAACCTGTCCGGGTGTAGGCTGCTTTAAGGCTTTCAACGAAAGAAAGTCACACTTTGAGGCCTACGGTGAAAATACTCAGATGATCGCATTTTTCACGTGCGGAGGTTGTTCGGGCAGGAGAGTGTACCGTCTGGTGAACACCCTCAAGAAGCATGGCCTTGATGCCGTACATCTCAGTTCCTGTATGCTTATGGATGGTACTTACCCTAAATGTCCTAACCTTGATAGTATAAAAAAGACAATTCAGGATGCAGGAATAAAAGTTGTGGAAGGCACTCATCACTGAAGAACTCACTCTTGGAGACAATTCACCACTAAGGCAACTCATCACTGAATACAGCTGTTGATAAAAAGGTTTATAGACAAGAAATATATCAAAAGCTGAATAAATAAATACGCAAACGAGGAAAATATGTCTGTGGAAGAGAACAAGGCAATAGTTCGCCGATTTTTTGAAGAAGGTCCTTCTAAAGGAAATATAAGTGCTGCTGACGATTTGCTGTCACCCGATTTTGCTATGCATGTACCTCTTCCTGCTTCTCCGGGAATTGAGGGAATAAATGAAGTAATTACTGCATGCAGGGCAGCTTTCGAGCACCTCAATGTTACAGTCGAGGATATGATTGCCGAGGGTAATACCGTAGCTGCACGTTTTACAGCTAGCGGGGTACATAAAGGTAACTTCATGGATTTGCCTGCTACAGGCAAGCCAATAACCATGACCGGTATAGAGATTTTCCGCATTAAGGACGGTAAGATCATTGAGTTGTGGGGCGAAGCTAATCTTCTTGGCCTGATGCAACAGCTAGGGATTGTTCCTGCTCCTTAATACGAGGGTTAAACTTTATCAGGTACAAGGTATTATTTATATTTTTTGAGTTTAATTTATATTTCTTGAATTTAAATTTTCATAATAAATATAACTTACAAATGAGATAAGGTAATAAAATGAGCCATGATATAACTCGGGACCGGAATATCGAAGAAGATGAAAATTACGATGGTGCAGACCTTGAGCTTCGTGACATTCCCCTTCCAAAAACAGGCAATATCCTCTACTCGATTTTAAACTCTTTAAACCATAATATTGCAAACTTTTATGCTTACACGAAGTTCAAAGACTATATCTCCGAAAAGACCCTGGATATAGAACTTCTCCAGAAAAGCATGAGCATCCATAGGGATTTTTTAGCCTTGTTCCTGCATACCAAAGAAGAGCTGGTATTCGTTTATCCCGATCTTCTGGAAAAAGCTGAGAAACTGTTATTCAGAGGAGAAAAAGACGCAGACTTCGTAAATTATACCCGCAAGATGTGTAAATTAATAAATGACTATAAGAAAATGCTGCACAAGGAAGGGTATTTGCCGGGTCTTTGAATGAAACTCTCACTCTACGATATCTTGTATATTTTGTTACTGACACAATTAAAATATATTTTTCAATCAAATATTTCAATGGGGGTCAATTTAACGGTAAAACGAATGATAGTAAAAATTGATGAAAAGAAATGTACAGGCTGCGGAAAATGTATTGCGCCCTGTGCCGAAGGTGCTATTAAAATCATTAATGGGAAAGCAAAGGTAGTATCCGAGGAACTCTGTGATGGTATGGGTTTTTGTATCGGTATATGTCCCGAAGGTGCACTATCGGTGGAAGAAAGGTACACTGTCGAATTTAACCGGGAAAAAGCAGAATCGCAGCCCAAACAAAAAGACACTTCCATCCACTGTTTCATCTGTGGGGCAAGCGAAGACACCAGCTATCTCCTCCCCCTCAGGCACAACATGCAAAGTATGTGGGTATGTACCCGCTGCCTCCCTAAACTGATTCACGGCTAACTCTTTCAACAAACCGTTGAGCCGCAACCGTTGCGCCGGTTGATCACGCCGATAGGGTTAGGGGATAAGTTTTTCAAATCTAAATGTTGTCAGAGATTTTCAACCAAGCCTTTTTTCAAAAGGTTTGCGGTTAAGCTTTTTTAAAAAGGCTTGTGATCACGCAGTCATGACATTTTAGATTTAGCAGTTTTTTTCGCTCAAGCCTTTTTTGAAAAGGCTTGCGGGCAAACAGTTTTTTTAAAGGGTATAACCATGCCTGCCAAGTGATCCAAAAAGAAACTTGAGTAAATCAATTTTTCTTAGTGCATTGAGAATCTAACCTTTCTTGCCCTTAAATTTGCAGTTGTAGCTCAACTCAGTATCTTCATTATAATTCAGCCCTCTTGAGCGAACAAAGTGAGCGAAAAGGGCCCCGTGCTCCCGAAGCGGAACTCGGGATGTGGAACTCAAGTGCCTACTCTGGCTTTACATAAGTTTTTCCCTCTAGCCACATTTTGAGTTCTTCCTGTCTTTCAGGACCTATTATTCCGGTATCCACATCTTCAAAAGATTTAAGCAAATCTTTCTGGACAGTCGGTGAGAGATAGGCATCAGCCATCGGAAAAAGCTCATTTTCCTCCTTGTCAATATGCAGAGTCAAAAGTTGCATATAGGCTTTTGAGTACTCAACCATAGCAGAGAGTTCCCTATTTTCCTCTTTCTCGAAAATGACTTTATCAATTTCATTAATATATTGCCTTTCCTCTTCGTGTTCTTTTTTAAGGGAGGTTATCAGTTCTTTTGCCCCTAAAACTCCTGCTTTTTCCATTTCCGGGAAGAAGTAAATTTCTTCTTTTATATAGTGAGATTTTTCAATAAATTCTTTAACGAATACTATGAATCCTTCAAGGTTATTCTGTTCAACACTTCTCCCAGATTCTATTTCCGCACATATTTCTTCAAGGACTGGCAGTATTACTTGTTTGATAATCCTGTGTTCCTCTCTTAAGTCATCTGTCGGTGTCATACTACTCCCCATTGCCTCTTGAAAGTAACTTCGATCTTTTTTTATCCTATAAATATAGCAATCTTGTTCAAGAACAAAACCTTAGAATCCTATATAAAATTTTTAGAACTCTATTTAATATTCAATTTCAATACCCAACAATAATAGAGTGATCCATCAATAATAAGCTTATATTACTCTAGAAAATACAGACAGTAACGCTACATTCTCTTTATCGATCCAGTTCAAAATTGAGTGTAAAAATTATAGAGTGTAAGAATTATAGAGTGTAAGAATTATAGAGTGTAAGAATTATATTATCATTAAACAAATGAGTTTGGAGAAAAAGCATACTCAAAAACATTTGATATTATTGAAAATGAATGGAGTTTCTGGATTGAAGTTTTTTTAGAAATATTTTTAAGTTTCCAATTGTTGAATTACCTATGCAAAAGAAAAGGCTTCTTCAGGACATCGGGCTGACGGCTTATGAAGCATCTGCATATCTTTCTCTCTTAAAATTCGGAGTCTCCGAGGCAAACCACATCGGCAGGGATGCTGACGTACCCTATGGGAAGATATACACTGTTCTTGAATCACTGGCAGGAAAAGGTTTTGTAGAAGTCCAGGCTTCGAGGCCCAAAAAGTTCAGGGCGGTTGATCCTGAAATTGCCTTAAATTTATTTTTTGAGAGGCGAAAGTCCGAGTTTGAAAGAGAAGTCATAACTTTAAAGGGTTTTATTGAAGAGGTAAAACAGGTTTTGAAAACCATACCTACTCAGAAACGAAAAGATGAGGTCTTCTGGACGACTGCCGTAACCGAGTCCGAAATCAGGAAGTTTGCTGTTTCTACCTATGGAGAAATAAAAAAGTCAGTACTTATAATTCCTCCTTTATTCGGAATGCCCATCGTTCCTAGCTTGCTGCCTGAAGTTCTAAAAGCTATTGACCGAGGGGTCAAAATCAGGCTGCTGGGATCTCATCGCTTTACATCTCTTTCTTCTCTGATTTCACTGCTTGGAGATGAGGATTTCGACAAGTTCAAAAAGGGTATGAAGATAAGGCTTGTCCAGAAGAGTTTTAATTCCTGCTTTGGCACCTTTGACGACAGTGTTGTAGTGCTGTTTCAGCTCCATCCTCAGGATAATGACCGCATCCTTTCGGTTGTGAAAATCCGGGATGCAGGGCTTGCGAAAAATCTGAGTAAGGAATTCGATCTCCTCTGGAATGAGGGAGAAGAGTTTGATTTTGAAAAAGTTACTGGAAGATAAGATTTTCCGAATTATCAGGAATAGATAAATAACATATATACAGATACAATACTACTATTATACTAATAACCAGTTGAATTATGACCGGTTAATTACAGTGGGGGTTAGCAAATATGGAAGAACATGGGGAAGGATGTTGTGGAGGACGTCAGGAAGAACACGGAGACCTCGAACATGAAGAGTTACTGGAAAGCATGAGCGAGAAGCTGGGTTTTACTCCTCATATCCTTGAGATCCTTGGAGAACTTGACAGCGAATCTCTTAAAAAATATAACAGATGCAATAAGAAACTACTTTCTGACGGTGCCCTACCTGCAAAAACAAAAATCCTGGTAGCACTTGCAGTCGTTGCAGCCAAGCAGTGTGAAAGGTGCACGGTTGTGCAGATGCAGAGTGCACTAAAGAATGGGGCTACCAAAGAAGAAATTATGGAACTTATGGATGTTATATTCATAACTTCAGGAGCACCTGCAGTAGCAGCTTGCAGGGATGCGTTAAAACTGCTAAAGTCAAAATCCTAAAGTAAAATCCTTTAATTTTACAAAGAGTTATATTTTACTCTTGTAAAGTCTTTTTTAAATGCCTGTAAGCCTGAATATAACAGTTAAATACTAATAATACCGAAAAAACTGTAGAATTCTCTAACAATGCCTTTAAATTATATATATTAGACTTTTTTGAAAGCAAGTTAGTTTAAAATGCTTTCTTGAAGAGTCCGTTGAAAGCAAATTAGTTTAAAACGCTTTCTTAAAGAGTCCATTCTTAATTCCTGCTTTTCAGTCCGGCATTCATGAATTTTTCCTCCTGATTATTCATAGTTTTCCATTTCAAGGTTATCCAGGCAATAAGCAATCGAATGCGAACTTTTGCGCCCTTCAGGCAGGTATCTCCAGCTACTACGGCTACGCAGAATTCCGTAGTATTCATCAGATTAGTTGTTTATCAGATTAGTTGTTTGGACTGCCTCATTTTGATTTCCAGCACCTCACCAATCTCCCTGAAACATCCTGTAATTTCTGTGGCTTTTTACATGCGTCCGTTCTCTCGCGGCATAATCTGTAGTAGGAACAACCTGAAAAACCATAAGGAAGTTCTCCAATCTCCTCAGGCACCAAAACCTCAAGTGACATATACCGTGCTGCATCCAGGAGAGCACGCGTATAAGGATGCAATGGTCGGTCAAACACATTCGTCCCTTCCTCAACAATCTCACCTTCATACATCACCAGTACCCGATCAGAAACAGCCTTCGCCGCCTCCAGGTCGTGTGTAATAAACACCAGGCTGAGACCGCGTTTTATCTGAATCTCCTTTAGCATCGTCACAATAAACGCCTGCACCGACACATCAAGCATCGAGGTCGCTTCGTCACAGACCAGTAACTCAGGCTTCAGAGCAAGCGCTCTTGCAATTACAATCCGCTGCAGTTCCCCTCCTGACAGTTCGTGAGGATATCGGGTCTTGTGTTCCGCAGAAAGCCCTACCTCTGCAAATAGGGCATCTACATTTGCCGAAATCTCCTCTCTGGAAAAACCTCCGCAAATAACAAATGGCTCGGCAACCGATTTTTCAACCGTCCATCTAGGATCAACCACATCATCCGGATTCTGGGGAATCAGCTGGATTTTCCCCATAAACTTCCGAAGATTCTTCCAGCTCATTCCTGTCAATTTCGTCCCGTTGAAAAACACTTCTCCGGAAACCGGAGCAAGTTGCTGGACAAGCATCTTTGCAAGTGTTGATTTACCACACCCCGACTCCCCGACAACAGCCACCGTCTCGCCCGGAAAAAACTCAAGATCGACGCCGCAGACAGCGGTTTTTTTAACTGTTTTAATCAGTCCTGAGGTGTAAACATAATGCAGATTATCTGCCTTAAGCATACATCCAGCACCTCACACATCTTCCATTTATTTCCACAACCGGTGGATTCTTCAGGCACCTGTCCGCTTTATTCGGGCATCGAGGATGAAACCTGCAGCCTTCCGGCACCTCAATCATCGAAGGTGACGGGCCTGGAATTGGATGCATGCCACGCTCCGGCACCGCATCTAAAAGTGCCTGTGAATACGGATGCAGAGGTTCTTTGAAAAACGGTTCCTTCTCTGCAATTTCTATAATCTGCCCGCAATAGTTTACCGCGATTCTGTCTGACATAGCTCGGGCAAAACCTACATCATGCGTAATTAAAAGAAACGCACAGCCTTTAGAGGCAACCTTTTGAAAAATTGCTGCAATATTGCGCTTCTTAAGCACATCAACGCCTTTTGTCGGTTCATCAGCGATAATCAGTTCAGGATTTGCAGCCGTTCCCATTGCAACCATTGCTCTTTGTAACATTCCGCCGCTGTACTGGAACGGGTATTCCCTTTCCCGCACTTCAGGAGGAGTGATATCAAAATACTTCAGAGCCTGACATGTCCTGGACTTCGCATCTTCTTTACTCATTCCAAGATGTGCCTGCATTGGCTCTGCAACTTGAGTGCCAACCCTTATTCCGGGGTTCATTGCAAGATATGGGTTCTGAGCAATTGATGAAACTATTTTGCCGCGGACTTTCTGCATTTCCTTCTCGGAAAGAGCTGAAATTTCCATACCTCCAAGTTCCACTTTGCCGGAAAACATCGCATTCAGGGGAAGTAGCCGCATTATTGCCTGGCCAAGAATTGACTTACCGCTGCCTGACTCCCCAATCAGTGAAAAAACCTCGTGTTTGTTAATCGAAAATGTCGCATTATCAACCGCGTGAACTGTTCCCTGCTCAGTCGGGATTGTTACGGAAACGTCGGATACTTTCAGCAGTACATCAGACATGTCAGAACCTCCCTTCAAGTTCAATATTTTTCATCTTTTGGTCAAGTGCATCCCTCAACCCGTCGCCGAAGTAGTTGAATGCAAGAACAGTTATCATTATAAAAAGACCCGGGAAAAGCATTAGCCAGGGAGCAGTTGTGAAATATGTACGGCCTGCATTCAGCATTGCACCCCATTCCGGTGTTGACGGCTGCACCCCAAGTCCAAGGAAACTTAAACCGGCCGCTGCCAGAATCACATTCCCTATTCCAAGCGATGCCATAATCAAAACAGGAGATATAATGTTAGGAAGAACATGCTTTATCATTACATAAGCGTTTGAAGCACCAATCCACCTGGATGCCCGAACATAGCCTTTTGTCTTGACATCAAGTGTTGAACCTCGTGCAACCCTTGCAAATACCGTCCACTCGACAGCAATTAAAGCAAGCATCATGTTTTCCATCCCCTGTCCCAGAAACGCTGTAATTGCAAGTGCCAGAAACATTGACGGAAAAGCAAGAAAACTGTCCGTTAGCCGCATGATAATCTCATCCAGCCACCCTCCGTAATACCCTGCCAGAACGCCAAGCATCACTCCTATTGCAAGCGAAATGCTAACAACCGCAAACCCGACTAAAAGTGATGCTTGCGCACCGTACATGACCATTGTAAGGATATCGCGGCCAAGGTTATCGGTCCCGAAAAGGTGGTTGGAAGACGGAGGCTGCAGACGGTTCTGCAGGTCTTTTTCCGTGTAATCATATGGAGCTAAAACACCGGCAAATATCGCCATGAAGATAAGCCCGCCGAGAATTATCAGGGAAAGAGCTATCTGTCGGTTTTTAAGAAGTTTTATCATAGCGTATCTCCGGATTAGCCCAAACGTAGACCAGGTCTACAAAGAAGTTGATCAGAAGGAAAATTACGGCAACAAAGAGTACTGAACCCTGTACCATCATATAGTCGTGGGAAAGAATTGAGTCCACCACAAGATTTCCAATGCCTGACCATCCGAAAATTGTCTCAACAACAACCGAGCCGTTTAAGAGAAAACCAATCGACAGACCGATCACCGTGATAACCGGAACAAGTGCATTTTTCAACGCGTGCCTGATAATGACGATTTTTTCAGAAAGTCCTTTTCCACGGGCGGTCTGGATGTACTCCTTTCCCATGACGTCCAGCATGCTTGAACGGATCATTCTCACCATTACAGCTGCTGACCCTGTCCCGAGAACAGCAGCTGGCATAATCATGTAGCTGATGTCTGTCCCGTGGCCGAATCCGGATGCTGGGAGCCAGTGAATAATTACCGAGAAGAAAATTATCATCAAATAGGCCTGCCAGAAGTTCGGAATGGATACTCCGAGAAGAGCGCCAAAGCGACAAGCGTCGTCAACAATAGTGTTATGCTTCAGAGCTGAAACTACGCCGAGAGGGATAGCGATAACAAGAGCAATTGCAAGGGCAAGAACGGAAAGTTTCAGCGTATTCTCGAATGCATTCAGAACAGTTTCAAATACAGACTGTTCGCTCATGTACGAGTAGCCAAAGTCTCCGACAGCTGCGTTTTTGATCCAGTTCAAATACTGGATGTAAAACGGCTGGTCAAGACCGTGGGCTATGCGGAAAGCTTCAACAGCTGCTTCATCATATCCACCCGAGGGACTCGTCATCATAATCTCTGCCGGGTCGCCCGGCGCGATATAGATGAGTGAAAAACTCATGAATGAGATAAATATGAGAACCGGGACGAGATACAGAACCCGACGGATGAAATACTCATTTAGCATTGCAGTACCTCTTGACAAGCTCAACGCTTTCTTGCAGAGATGAGGTATGGAGGTTCGGATGCTACAATCCCCTTGGACCATGTTTCAGCAAAAATGCGTTATATACCTCATCTGCAATTTTGTCTTCCATTTTTATTCCTCAATGTTTTATTCCGGTGGCAAGATACGGAACAGATAAATAGTCATAACCTTCCG
Organism: Methanosarcina spelaei; assembly: GCF_002287235.1. Lineage (GTDB taxonomy): Archaea > Halobacteriota > Methanosarcinia > Methanosarcinales > Methanosarcinaceae > Methanosarcina > Methanosarcina spelaei. The sequence goes on along the minus strand of NZ_LMVP01000401.1, from coordinate 6,493 downwards.
GATCGCATCTTTTCATATACTCTGCATACTCGGGAAGAGATTTACAGGAGACCTCGGAAAACCCGTTATTTTCCATGATGGCTGTAATCATTTCAGGCGAGTTACTGTCATAAAGCGGAAGATACTCAATTAACTCATCATGATTTCTTTCTTCCGGGTTGTAATTTCTGTTTGGTACGTATCCTGGCTGAAACCATTGACCATCGATTGCAAGAATTCTGCCCCCGGGTATCAGGACTCTCAGGCATTCACTGAAGAATTTGTCATGGTCCGTTAGCGTCCAGAGAAGGTGCATGTTTACGATAATATCAAACGTACTATCTTCAAAAGGCAGGTTTTCTCCGTCACCTGCAACAAACCTGATTGACAAATTGCGGTCCTTTGCCCCTTCTTTTGCACGTGCAAGCATCTCTTCCGAGATATCAAGAGCAGTGACATCGTGTCCCATTTCGGCAAAAACAAATGCCTGGATGCCAGGCCCTGTTCCAATATCAAGGACATTGAGTTTCTTACCAGCTGGCAGCTTCTCTGAAAAGAGGTTTTGCATCAGGAGGATCTCTTCATCAAGGTGGTCACGATACATTTTCCGATAATTCGGACTAATCTTGTTCCAGTGTTCTGTAATTTTGTCTTTCATTTTTTAATCCCTCAGGCAAGTTCCATTTCCTTTGTAATGAATGTGTATTCGTTTGGATAAATTTCAAAACCTTTGAGATTGGGGGAAAGTCCGTCAATTTCCTTCTTGTATGCGATACAGACCAGTACCGCATCATTCTGGACCTGTTCCTGAATCATGTCGTAGAGTTTTGTACGTTTTTCTTTGTTTGTCTCAGCCCTTGCTTCAAGAATCCACTCATCAACCTGAGGATTGGAATAGCGGAGCCATGCAGATGCATAAGTTCCGGTTGAAAGGAAGTGGCTTGATACGAAATAGTCAGGGTCTCCTACAGGTGCGACACCCCATGAATAGAGTGCAAGGTCATAATTTCCTGATACTGCATCGGCACTAATTGAGTTTGTTTCGGCAATTTTTATTGTAGTAGTGATGCCGATTTTTTCAAACTGGGCGGCAATTACTTCTGCCATTGGCTGGTGTGCTGCCTGTTTTGTATAGGTCTGGATTTCAATTGTGAACGGTTTACCGTTGTAATAGAGTCTACCATCACTTCCCTGCTTGATTCCCGCTTCGGTAAAGAGTTCAAGAGCTTTTTCAGGGTTATATTCGTAAGCTTCAATCCTGTCGTTCGCATTCCAGGGCATGATGTCCGGGAATATTCCAGCTGCTGGAGAGCCGGCAACACCTTCAAGGGCTGTATCAACGATTTCCTGGCGATCAATTGCATAATTAAGTGCCTGGCGAACCTTTACATCGTCGAACGGTGCTTTTCCTTCGTTAATGTACATGAAGTAAGTTCTAAGCGTTTCTTTGGATACGATATTAGTGTCAGGGTCAGCTTCAAGGTCTGCGTACTCGCTTTGCAGGACATCTCTTGTAATGTCAACATCGCCTGATTTGAGCAGAAGAGTTCTTGCAGCGGCATCTTTGCTGTACTGGATAATTATTCTGTCAATTTTTGGCGCTTCACCCCAGTAATCGGGATTCTTTACCAGTTCTATACTGGCACCCGGTTCAAATGAGACAAATTTGTATGGTCCCGTTCCGACAGGTTCGGTATCAAGATTTTCTGCATCAGGACTTACAATTGACATGACTGTGTCCGTGAACATGAGAATAGTTGGTGCATATGATTCATTTGTTTCAACGACGACTGTGTAGTCATCGGTTTTGTAGACGTTTTTGAGAAAAGAGTATTCTGATGACCTGCTGTTTGAGGGGTCAAGAACTCTGTTGATGGAATAAATCACGGAATCTGCGTCCATTATAGTTCCGTCATGGAAGGTTACGTTCCTGCGGAGCTGAATTTCCCACTCGGTATCATTTAACTGTTTATAGCCTGTTGCAAGTTCAGGCTGGAGATTCATATTTTCGTCGTAAGAGAAGAGAGTCTCATAGATTCCTGTTCTTCGCATAGGCCAGCCTTCCCATGAAATGGAAGGATCAAGGCTTCCTCCTGTATCAGGGCCAGTTGTGAGAGCTACACGAAGAACTTTTTCTTCAGAGCCCTCTGTCTGAACACAACCCGAACAGATGACGACTGCAATAAAAAAAATTGTCGTGCAGGCAAATGATAACTTCGTCCTTAACGCCATGTCAATACCTCTTCCAGTAGAAAAATTGTAATTATCCGGCTGGATAATACGGCATATCGTAATTTCCAGCCCGGATAAAACAACATCAACATTCATTATTCACTTCACCAATCTTTTCCGGGATGAAAAACCCTTGAAAAATATCCGTTTTCAGACATCATATAATTTCAGAGATTGTTCCCGGCATGTTGTCGTAAAAAGGAAGAGATCGTTCAGAACTTCGCTGTGTAAGCTTTATCCTTTACTGATCTCTCCGAGAACACCTTTCTACAAATAACATCAAACCTGCTTTCTACAAATAACATCAAACCTGCTGTCTGCAAACGGCAGTTTTTCCTCATTTCCTCCTGCAAATTTATGCAAATCCGATGTCCTTGGTGATGATTGTATACTCGTTTGGATACATCTCAAAGCCTGTCACATTTGATGACAGTGCATAAATTTCGTTGGCATAGAAAACGGGCAGTAGTACTGCGTCTTTCTGAATCTGTATCTGGATTTTATCGTACAGCTCAGCACGTTTCTTTTCGTCAGTTTCGGTTCTTGCTTCAAGAATCCATTTATCTACCTGAGGATTGGAATAGCGGAGCCATTTGGACGCGTAGTTGCCTGTTGAGAGGTAATGGCTTGAGAGGAAGTAGTCCGGATCCCCGGTAGGTGCAGTGCTCCACGCGGCAAGTGAGAGGTCATAATTTCCTGCAACCGCGTTTTCCGTAAGTGCAGCACTTTCCAGAATTGTGACCTTTGAGGTTATACCAATTTTTTCTAACTGTGAGGCGATGATTTCTGCACTCGGCTGAAGAGCTGCACGTTTTGTGTAGGTCTGGATTTCAACGGTGAATGGTTTTCCGTTGTAGTACAGCTTACCATCTGTGCCTTTCGTGATTCCTGCTTCTTCGAAGAGTTCCAGAGCTTTTTCAGGGTTATAGTCATAGGATTCGATCTGATCGTTTGCGTTCCAGGGCATGGTACTTGTGAATATTCCTTTTGCCGGGATCCCGGAGACTCCTTCGAGTGCTGTATCAACGATTTCCTGGCGGTTGATCGCATAAAAGAGGGCCTGGCGGACTCTGGTGTCATTGAATGGGGCTTTGCCGCCATTTATATACAGGAAATATGTCCGCAGCGTTTCTTTAGAAGTGACGTTTATATCAGGGTTACTCTTAAGTGCCGAATACTCGCTCTGGAGAGGATCTCTGGAAATGTCGACATCTCCTGATTTTATCAGCATTGTTCTTGCCGTACTGTCTTTGTTGTACTGAATAAGTATACGGTCAACTTTGGCCTCGCCATCCCAGTAATTAGGGTTCTTTTCGACTTCAAGGCTTGCACCCGGTTCGAAGGAAACAAACTTGAAAGGACCGGTTCCATCCGGCTGTTTGTCCGCATCAACAATGCTGGGACTGACTATAGACATGACGGGGTCTACAAGGGATGAAATTAATGGAGCATAGACATCATTAGTTTCAATGACAATAGTGTACTCACCAGTCTTTCGTACATCTTTGATGAAGGAGTACTCTGATGACCTGCTGTTTGACGGATCAAGCACTCTTTTCAGCGAGAAGAGAACCGCATCTGCATTCATTTTTGTTCCGTCGTGGAAGGTTACATCCTTACGGAGCTGAATTTCCCACTCGGTATCGTTTAATTGTTTGTATCCGGATGCGAGTTTAGGCATAAGGTTCATGTCTGCATCGTAGTAGAACAATGTTTCATAGATGCCTGCCTGATGGACATACCACCCTGTCCAGCCGTTGGCAGGATCAAGACTGCCCCCGGTATCAGGACCTTCATTAAAAACCACGCGGAGGACTTTTTCTTTAGACGCCTCCCCGGTATCAACACATCCTGCACAGAGCAATGCTACAATTAGAATTACAGCAACTGCAGAGATGGAAATTTTTGTTTTTTGCGCATTAAATTCCATTATTAACACCAATACATAAATATTTAGTTTATTAACATTGTTTTTAACTAGAGTATGCGGAGTATAGTTAAAATGTGTGATTTTATTTTATATCTGTATATTTAAAATGTATGATTTTATTCCATATCTATCCGGTAAGTGTGATTAAATACAAATTTTATTTGAATCAAAAATTATTCAGTAAGCCGTATATGTGACCTGGCAGATATTGTGTTGCAGGTTTAACCAGACTACAACATCCTGGGTTTGATAACTCGTTTTCAATCTAAGAGAGCTTTTTCAGGATATGGCATCCTCCATTTAGACCATTTTATTTATTTTTACCATTCGGAATAATATTATGAAGAATAGATGTATAACTTAATCGTTATTTATTTCAGTTAAATCAGAAAATAAAATGCATAACTATTAATATATTGTTAATTATGATGAGTTAAGCAAATTATTATTATAAATAGTAATACGTATTGTCTTATTCATACGCAATAAAATATAATTTTATGGAAAAAGATACCAAAATACAAATTACCATACAGGCGTTCGGAATTCACTCATTATTATGCAAACATAAGAGGTTAAGGCCTTTATTCGGGATGAGATGCCGTTAATCCAAATTAATCATGTTACAAACATTTCGCTCTGGATAACAATGTTGTTCCGGATAGAAACGGTTTGGTGCCAAGTTTGTTTGAGGAATAGAAATGACAGATGGAATATTAGAAATGACAGATGAAACACTAAAAATGACAGATGAAATATTAGAAGTGAAAGATGGAATATTAGAAATGAAGGATAAAATTTTAGAGTACTGGGACTACAGAAGTTCTGATTATCATACGGAATATGCCAAATGTATGGATGAAGAAATGGAGATTTGGAAATCTCTGTTTTATGAAATACTGCTAACGGATAAAAAAATCCGTGCCGTAGAAGTAGGAACAGGTCCTGGAATTCTTGCAATCTCTCTTGCCGCCATGGGGCATGATGTAACCGGTGTGGATTTGTCAGAAAACATGCTTGAAAAAGCAGCGGAAAATGCCAGAAAAAAAGGAGTAGATGTTTCTTTAGTACAGGGAGACGCAGAAGAAATTCCTCTAAGTGATGGAGAGTATGATTTCGTTTTGAGCAAATATCTTCTCTGGACCCTGCCTCAACCGGACAAGTTTATGAATGAATGCTCCAGGCTTTTAAAAGACGGCGGCCTTATGATGATAATTGATGGTTTGTGGTTCCAGAACCCTGACGGGACAGAGAAGGAAAGCAGTCGTAATGACAGATTTAATGAGTTGTATTCTGGTGTTAAGCTGAACCTGCCCCTTGCGAAAAACAATACACCTGAGAGGATAACCGCCCTTGCACAATCCCATGGGTTTGAGGCTGTTTCATGGAGGTTCTTGAAAGATTATGATGCTTTTTTGGAACGGAATGATCCGTCCGGCCATTCGTCAGGGTATATCCAGCCTCCGCATATGATTCTTGCAAAGAAAAGAAGTCAGACTTGATTAATCTTTTTTGGTCCTTCGTAAGTCAAACTTGATTTGACTCTTCGTAAGTCAGATTTGATCAATCTCTTCTGACTCTTCATAGTTTTGTATAATCAAGTTGTTGACTTAAGGCCTTAAACACCTGCAGGGGACTTCCTCATTCACCCTATTTTATTCTGAAGATTGCTATCATATAGAAAACGCGAAGATCAGAATCTTATTTGTGGCCAGCGTTTACAAAACCGGCGAATATACTGTTTTTTAATTAATTACATAATTATAGCCAGAATTAGTAATTTTATAGACAAAATATTATATCTAAATTAATTGCTGAACGATGCAAGACATATATAATCAAAAATTGAATTAAGTTTCCTTTTATACTTATTTAGCATGAAAGTACGGAACAAAACTGGCTCGCAATACTCCTTTTGATGTTCTGCTCCTTATCAAATTTAAGCCTTTTATGGCAATTCACTGATTAGTTTTCTGACGGTTTTGAGAAACCAAAATAAGGACAACCTTACTGCCTATAATAATGAGGCATTCAATATTAAAAAAAGGGGAAGGTAGAGTACTTTCATTTAGTTGTGCATATTATTCGAAGAATTTCATGTACGTTTTCGAATATAAATTGGGGCACACAGACACAATTCCATAATCTAGTGATTTCTCTTATTGTTCTTTCCTCAAACCTACAATTTTCTCTGCTAACTACCTCAAAAAGCTGCAATAATCTTGAAAAACAAATTCTTTGGCATTTTTGCCAAAGAATCAGTTTATTCATTAGATATTTTTTTTGAATATTTTATCTAAAATCAATACGCTCCGCTACTTTCTAAAGTGAAACTTTTATCAAAATAGCTTA
>NZ_LMVP01000400.1 GCF_002287235.1 Methanosarcina spelaei | reverse complement strand
ACCTTCTTATCCTGCAGCCAGGACTTTTCAACCTTGAAGCACACTACAGGGTTTCCAATGTTCTTTTCGCTTGCAAATCCGCTGTTTCCGACCCAGAGGTTGAAGTACTTATAGACATCACCCGAGTCCAGTACTGAAGTCAGAGTGGATTTTCCTTTGAGCTGCTCGGCAATGGTTGTGATCTTGCCTGCAGTCTTCTTTGCATCAAAGCTAACATACACAACACAGGTTGCATTGTTTGTAAAATCAAACAGTACAGGCTTTCCGTTTGTAACCTGTGCCTTTGAAAGTTCCTTGACCTGGACATTAGTTTGAGGTTCAGGGGAGCCACCGCCTCCACCGCCACCACTGCTACCACCGCCACTACTGTGGCCGCCTCCGTCATCATCGTCATCGTCATCTGAACTGCTTTCTTGCGTGACAGTTATTGTAATAGGTTTTGCCACGGAAGTGCCGTTTTCATTTA
>NZ_LMVP01000399.1 GCF_002287235.1 Methanosarcina spelaei | reverse complement strand
CATTGGTCATCGGTTCAGGCTTCACTTCCTTCTCCTGTTATTCTTTTTTGATCCAATTCATTCATTTTTTACTCAAACCACTCATCTCTAAACCTTTGTCTGTTTACATGTGGATCTAATGCTTGACTTTCATATACACTCATTATCGTTTCAAACGTTCTCTGAATCCCACATCTATGCAGAATTACTGTCAACAAATCAGATGCATTCTCTGCAAATATTGTACTCCAACGTAACTGCGTATATCTAGCCATTTTTTCAGGGTGAGTTGTTGAGTTTCTTACAAGAGAATAAATTCTTCTGCTAACGATTAGTGTCAATATTGCTGTCCAGATTAGAGCTTCAATTACCTGCACATTCTTTGTTTCAAGAACATCCAGCGAGTATTTGCTTTTCAATTCCTTAAACAGCAGTTCTATGTCCCATCTTGCTCCATATAAGTTTGCAATATCTTTTGCATTCAAAATC
>NZ_LMVP01000398.1 GCF_002287235.1 Methanosarcina spelaei | reverse complement strand
TAAAATCAATACGCTCCGCTACTTTCTAAAGTGAAACTTTTATCAAAATAGCTTACTACAGCTTAAATGGAGTAAATAATCTGAACAATTCCATAAATGACTTTTGTGGTTTCTTGAGTAAATTTAATCTTCTCATTTGAGTAAGTTTAATCTGATTCTCAATTCCTTTATCATTCCTAAACTGTTTCTTGTTATCAGTTTTTAGACTTTTTGAATAATAGCTTTCAATAGGATTATTTGTTGCCGGAGCTCCAGGAAGATAATGGAACAAAGTAAGATTTAACCAGTGTTTATTGATCATCCACAATCGTTTTTGAATCACTTCGTCATATGTTCTTATACTTTCCATTAATTTGTTAAAGTTATATTTTGCTTTTTCAAGACTATTAAGTGGAAGATTTTCCTTTTTTCGTCTTCTTTCTAGCTTCAATTTATATCTAAATCGGTTAAATTCCTTTTTTGCCTTTATACT
>NZ_LMVP01000397.1 GCF_002287235.1 Methanosarcina spelaei | reverse complement strand
CCCATGTCAGCTGGTCCGTGCGCACAAACTGCTATTTTTGACGCGTCAGGTGACATGGCAATACTGTTAGCAATACCCATGTTTCCGAGATTATGTTTATTCGATCCATCTGATTTCATCTCCCAGTAGGAGCCCCCAATTTCTTCATATATCTCAGCGTAGAGTATTTTTGAACCTGTAGGAAACCAGGTGTATATGTAATGGTACCTATACCAAACGGTATCAAGCAATTGTTTTTTTCCTGTCCCGTTTGCATTCATTATCCATAAATCGCTTCTGGGTCCTGCAGCGTCATCGTACCGATTTTCGATATATGAAATTTTGCTTCCGTCTGGAGACCATGCGTAGCTGGATGTAAAATTCTTTCCATTTGTGGAAGTAAGTTTCTTTTCTCCTGTACCATCTGAAAACACCTTATACAGCCCATTTTCCCTTGAGAAAAGGATTTCTCTTCCATCCGGAGACCAAACTGGGTAATCAGATG
>NZ_LMVP01000396.1 GCF_002287235.1 Methanosarcina spelaei | reverse complement strand
AATAGAGCATTCTTTGAACTGCTGCAAAGAGTGTGGACATACCCTAGAGGATGTTGAAGCTTATGAGAAAAGACAGGTTTTTGACATTCCGCCTGTAAATCTTATTGTTACAGAACATCGAAGTCAGATTAAGATCTGTCCTTGCTGTGGAAGATTAAATAAAGCTGAATTTCCAGAATCAGTAAATTCTCCAGTTCAATATAGCCGTAATATCTTAGCTTCAGCAATTTACTTTAAAAATCACCATTTCATTCCTTACGAAAGGATTTCGGAATTGTTTAATGATGTAATGGGGATAAAAATTTGTTCTGCTACCATTATTAAAGCAGAAAGAGAATGTTTCCAGAATCTTGAAGAATTTGAAAACCTAATTCGAGAAAAGGTAATAGCTTCTCCTGTTATCCATTGTGATGAAACTGGAATGAAAGTTCAAGGAAAAAGACACTGGCTTCATGTAGCTTCTACTGACAAATACACCTGTTATTTT
>NZ_LMVP01000395.1 GCF_002287235.1 Methanosarcina spelaei | reverse complement strand
ACTTTTTAGCTTGGCTACGTATCACGTATTTCTCATTAGATGAATCTGTTTTCCCATAATAAGGATCATTAGTGTAATCGACAGCGAATTCATAGCTTTTACCTGTTTTTAAGGTTTTTAAAACTTCTTGAAGGAGAATCTTTTCATTCGATGTGATCAGTTCTTCCATGTTTAATTTCTTGAGATGATATCGAAGAGATGTTTCGCATGCAACATCCTGATATCTTGCTGTAACTGAATGGACAGAATTCCTGTTTACTGACATACTAATAACTGTACGAAAAATATCTTCACTTGTAAGGGAACCATTGATCTTGATAGTAACATGATCTGAAAGAGGCCGTAATACCGTATCAATACATTTCTTTGATTTTAATTCAATTTTAGGATTGAATCCAGGCTTATTTGATAAAAAAGACATGGGAAGGCATTTTTATCCTATATATAGGTTTCGAATGACCTCATTTATACAAAATGAAAAATTAGCGAAGTACTGA
>NZ_LMVP01000394.1 GCF_002287235.1 Methanosarcina spelaei | reverse complement strand
ATTGAAATTAACATTCGATCTTAAAAGACTTTAATCAAGAAGTAAAATCACATATGATGAACCAATTACAAAATTTAGTGATTTTTAATTTTACACTCATCAATGGATTTTTGATACTGAATCTTCTGAATTTTAGTAATATTTTATGCAGTACTTTTATCGTGCTATCTATAAAGTTTAATACACACTGACATAAAATCTACCGATATAATGCTTAAAAATACAAAAATAGTGGTCAAAGAAGAGAATAAGATGAAAGTCATTGATATGAAATCTTCACTAGAAATGCAGTAAAAAAGATGATTTAGTATGGGAATAATGGTTATAGAAGACTCTCATCACTGAGTTTAGATCTTGATAATGAGATTTATACGAATACCTATAACACAAGGCCAGTTCAATGGCATACACAACCGTTTTTTTGAAACATCGCTCTATCCAAAAATAGTTTAATTTTTATAATACGCACAATAAAAAGTTATATTTTGGTATTAATTGT
>NZ_LMVP01000393.1 GCF_002287235.1 Methanosarcina spelaei | reverse complement strand
TTTTCTTCTTAATCAACAGTTTCCATTATTTTTATCATCATGAATTATTTCTATCAAAATTTCATACTTACCAGTAACCAGAAAAAGAACCCTATTTTTCTAATCCAAAAAGTTATGAACTTCTTAACCTGCTAATCCTTGCCTTTCTTCTCAGCTCATTATCTTGGTTTAATATTCTTGCAATTTCCCAGGCATCAACTCTTTTCAACGGATTATGGTACTTTAGTATCCATATAACCCCAGAAATTGAAATTTTGTACATTTTGTTGAACTTTTTCTGATAAGAGAGTAAAATAAGCATTACAAGCATTACTAACGCCATATGATGGTGCCATGCATTCCAATTTCTCACCATATATTCGGACATTCCACAGTTTCCTTTTGCATCCTGAAATGCTCTCTCAATCCAATACCTTGAACTCTGCATTTTTGCAAGTTCATCTAATGAAGTGTCCTCAGAGGCGTTGCAGAGTGAATATTTAATTTCATTAGATTCTATAT
>NZ_LMVP01000392.1 GCF_002287235.1 Methanosarcina spelaei | reverse complement strand
CTTTCCTCAGGAACTAATCTTAAAGAACAACCTGTAATTAGAGGTTCATGGAGTCCTGATAGCAGCAGATTTATGGTAGAAGCATCTATCAACTCTTTAAATAAAGGTACCCTTCATGCAATATATATACTGAATGCAGATGGAAGTGGAATTAGAGAACTAGCCTCAACTCCAAACAATAAGAAAGGAAAATCCCTCAGTCTACATATTATGGAACAACCGTATAAGCAGGAAATAAGCTGGAGTCCAGACGGAAATAGGGTTGGAATTTTTTCAAATATATTTAATGTAAGGGATTTTTATGTAATTGCAGACCCTGATAAAACACTAATCAAAACTGCAGGCAAATGTAACTACACAACAGTTGACGAAATAAGAGAAAATATTTTGGATCTTGAATGGCAAAAAAATTTAATGTGGAATCCAGAAGGTACAAAGACCCTGATATTGATGGATCAAAAACCTCTAAGGTCTCAGTTGTATTTACTTGATCCAAATGGCTTTGT
>NZ_LMVP01000391.1 GCF_002287235.1 Methanosarcina spelaei | reverse complement strand
ACTGTGGATACATTCCTGCACTATGCAGAAGAGATTACAAAGATTGAAAAAGCTGCAATGGAAGAAGCACCAAAGATTTCCGCATAATTTGTCTTACTGGAATAACTATAGACTGGTATCTAAATAAACCCCAATGCTTGGTAGTGGGTAAAAACATTGATCAAATTATTCGAAATTGGCACGTTTTGCCTTTTTGGTATGATTTGAAAATCTGTTGCATGCTTATGATTCTCGGAATCTGATCCCACTATCAAGAAAGAATACTACAGATTGAGTATAAATTCTACTTAAGCTTGTATTTGATACAACAAAAAGTAGATATGTAAATCACAAACGATGTTGCATTATTCGCGGGAAATATAGTAAATAAAAAGAGAATAGATCAGGCTGTCTCAAAAATAAACCTGGTTCTACAATTGAGATCTAATATTCGACTAACGCAGTTAATTTGTGCCTAATGTTTGGAATAATATATTCTGCATATTTTAAGTAAACATTGCCCATAATAATTACA
>NZ_LMVP01000390.1 GCF_002287235.1 Methanosarcina spelaei | reverse complement strand
CCCAAATGGAAAGGGCAGCATTAAAGCAATTCATGACATAACTTCTTGTCGCACGGTATAAAAATACTCTCAAGTACTTCCGTTTGTGTATGTCTGTTATTCAGAGAATTTAATATCCATTTTTCAAAATGAATTGTCTCTTATACCATCCACTCATAGTTTTAACTTGTGAATTAAACTAGCGGTCATTTGAAACAGGGGCAACTAACAGAATATTTCTGGATATATATAAAGAAAAAATAACAAAAGGTACAAAAATGGTATGTTTAAGCGAGTATAACTATGAGATTCTCCTGAAAAATACAACCCTCAAAGAGTGTGAAAAATTTATAATGGAAATTTCAGAGAATGTATACCTTGTACCTGGTGGGTACAAAGTAAAAGAGCTCATGCTCATGGGTACAGCTTCCCCCGTTGGCTTTTCAGGGAGCGATATTATATTCCAATTCACAAAGCCCTGCTTCGGCTTATTTGTAATCAAACTAAAAAACGAAACCGAAGAAATAAAGAGGCTCAGTAACCAGTACAAAAAGGACAAAAATGTAAAAAAGATCAAATGAAGAATAAAAGCAATTATGCCTGTAGCTGTTTACTTTTCCCTAAAAATTTTCTTTCTGCTTATTTCTGATTTTTTACTTTAATTCTTCTTTTTTCAGGCTTTTACCTTTTTTGTACATGCAACCCTGCACTCAAAGAATCCGGCTGAGGGGAGCTCATGTATTGTGGTTGCAACGACCATACCTTCTCCAATTTCTTTTACGACCATTATAGGTCTGCCCCTGTCATCAGTTAATACCACATCAGCGTCGGTTTCCGCGAAGTAACCGTCACATCCGACAGGAGGGGCAATATCCACAAGTTTCTGAGCCTCGTGCTTACCCACAGATTGAGGCGTGCATGAATTTTCTTCCATTACATATTTCAGAGAAAAAGGAAGCCACTCATATTCGTATTCCGGGATAAGAGGACTGAAAACAAGAAGAGTCCCACCTTTTGTCACAAATTTTTCAAGGGAGCGTTGACCGTGTTTAAGTCCTACACCTGTTTTTGTATACTGTTTATTTGCAAAACCTGTCGGCAAAATCAGAACCTTGCAGGCAGGAAGATAAGGAGTACCAAGGGACGTTGAGAGAACACGAGTACATTCAAGCCCATATTCCACAAACAGTTTTTCAAAGAGAAGAGGGCAGTCCCAGAGCAAAATTACGTCACTCATAAAAAAGGATAGGAGAATCCCACATATGAATTTATCTATCTTACTGAATGTTAGAGAATAAAGAAAGTAGGGGTCAATGTCAGTGTTCGAGATTCATTATTCCGGACAAGTATTGGATGAAACAAGGTTTTTTCCAAACTCAAACAGAATCATATGAGGGCTAGTGGTGACTTTAAAAGAGTGGTTAATTGACTTGAAAACATTAGAATAATATTTTGTAATAGATTCACATACTTTTCTTTCAGAGTAATCGTGAATTAGTTTCACATATTCCCTGTTCTTTTCCGTGCAGATTTCTATATCACTTCCTATTCTGTCCGTGAGATAAATTTCTTTAAAAATAATTATATGCTCGGCAAGGGTAAAAGCCGCAGGAGGCTTGCCTGTAATCAACTCAAAATTTCTTCTCAATTCAGCTATGGACGGAAGATCTCCTGAAACAAAAGCTTCGAAAGTCTTTCTTTGCATGCTAAGCCGCTGGTAATTTTGCTGCCTGTGGGTTTTGATAAGATTCTTCCAGAACTCCGGTTTTTTTTGAATTTCCTGGAAAGTACTTTCCATACAACCAAAATGTTCCTCAAACCCTTTAGGAACTTTTTGAAACTCAAGAAACTCGAACCTTTTAAAGTAGATTTTTGTTACGTTTGATTTGCAGAATAGACCCTGAACATCCAGCTTCATCTGTTTTGCCAGATAAAGAGCCAGGCTGTGAGCCATAATTTCCCTGAAGCAGGAATTTCCATTTAAGAGGGTAAGACTTGCAGTTTCCGGCTCTGAACCCTGACTGCACTCCGCATCAACCTTAATTTTCCAGCCCATTTTTTCATTGAGCGAGTTTATATAACTGACAAGCTCAGGGATTTCTTTAATTTTATAAGGGTTAATTATTTCATATATAGTTGATTCGTCAATCAGTAACCCGGAAGTGTTATTAATAAGCCATTCAAGTAGAGTATGATGAACAAGAAGGAATTCCTCGTTTTCAATCAACCCGTTGCGAAACTCTGCATTTTGTGAGACCTTACTTGAAGCTTTTTCTCCATTTTCACCAGTTCTTCCAGCTAGAGCAAGAGAGGCAGTTTCGATAGCATTCCTTATTGCCGCACTTAAATTTCCGTTATTTTTTTCCAGAAAGGGCTTTAATTTATCCACGTAACACTGATCAATAGAGATATTTTTTCGGACTATCAAGCGGATTCCCTCTCCTGCCTTTTTGAGACTGTAAGCAGCTCAAAGTTCTTGATATATGCATATTTCCATTTTCGTAAACCCAATAATAGATTGTCGCTTCTACTTCTTAATATTTTTGCTAGATAGAACAATGAAAAAATCAATGCTAAAATAAATAAAGTTTAACAGTTTACTGAAAAAAACAATTGCATTAGAAGGAAAAGTGAAAATAAAAATAAAAATAAGTAAAACCGAGATGTAAGGATAATTAACTAAAAATATATAATATGTTATAAAATTAAAAGATGTAGAAGTGCATTCCCGAAAAATCAAGATAACCGGAACGGCTTTAAGGTCTGCATATATTACGTACTTCTATGAATTATGACACCGAAAGACTTGCCAGAGTCCGCATGATAGCAGACTACCAGTTTGGGAAAGGTATCGGAAAAGAACTTTTTCCTGAAAACTCAACATTCCAGTTATCCAGGACAAAAAGAGTACGTCAGGTCTTAAACTCCGGAAAGCGTATAGCTACAGCAAGAGCAAAGGATGGTTTTTTCACCCTCAGTATTGAAGGAGCTTCCATCGTCCACAGGCTTTTACCAGAAAAAAAGCTCAGGGTCATTGTCTCAGAAGAAGCTGCTCCTTTTGTAGAGAAAGGTAAAACTGCTTTTATAAAACATGTAGTTGAAATTGATCCAGAACTGAGGGCCGGAGAAGAAGTACTGGTGACGGATGAAACTGACAGACTGCTCGCAACAGGACAACTGCTTCTATCCCCTGCAGAGATCCTGGCTTTTAACAGTGGAGCAGCCGTGGATATAAGAGTAGGAGTAGCTTCAAAAAAAGAGAAGTGAACCTAGAAAAAGAGAAGTGAACCTAGAAAAAGAGAAGTGAACCTAGAAACTCTTAAAACTTATGGATATAAAAAGAGACATCGAAAAAGGGAAATGTGTTAAATTTTATGATACAATCTGAATTTTTAAAATTTTACACAAATTTACATATAGTTAAATATGGTATAAAACGCTACTTATATTGCTCAAATATTCTTATAGTGAAAGATAAAATGAATAAGAATATATTATAGATAGTAATTTTTGAATGATTAACTTTAGAAGAACGGATTTTTAAAAGGCAACCTCAATCCTGAGTTCAAATTTAAATAAGTAAAAGTTTCAAAAATGAAGTTTCAAGAAATGAAGTTTCAAAAATGAAAGATCAAAAATGAAAGATCAAAAAATAAAGTTTTAAGAAATAAAGCCAAATAATAGCAGTTTCCCGGAGAGTGAGCAATATTTCAGAGTCAGAAGAGATTCTAAAATACTTCCTGGTTCCAGATAACACCAGAATCGAAGCAAACATAATTACAGTTGAGGGAGACGTTGTTGTCGGCAATCACTCTAATATTGAATACAGCCTGATAGGCGATACTGTTATAATGGGAGAAGGGGTGGCCGTCTCAGGGGATATTGCAGCAAGTAGCGATATCAGGATTGACATGTGGTCAAAACTGGGGAACAGAGTAGAGGTCGGAGGAAACGCCTACCTGGGAGAATTTGTAACCATTGACGGAAAACTGCTTGTACAGGGAGACCTGGACGTAGGAAAAGAAGTTAAAATCAGGGGAGGATTCGAAGCCAAGGGATGGATAGTAGTAAGGAATCCGATTCCTGTAATAATTTTTCTATTCCTTTACATAAAGGAAATGATGCGCCTCGGGAAAGGCGAGGAAATTGAAAAAGCCGTAGAAGAACTTTTTGATGATTCTGAGGACATACAGAGCTTTGAAGGAAAAGAACCCGCTGAAAAAGTGCTGATCATACCAGCCGGCTCAAAGCTTTCCCACGATACTATTGAGGTTGATGGTGAAACCGTTATAGGAAACAACTGCCTGTTAACAGGAAATATTCGGGCGCAGGCTGTCACTACAGGGGAAAAACTGACTCTAAAGGGAAGCATTTACTCAGAAGGCAAAATCTTCATTGGGGAAAATAACACTGTCTATGGCAATCTCTATTCAAAAGGAGATGTACAGATTGGCAGGAACAGTCGAGTTTTCGGAGGAATAAAATCCAACTCGGTCTTACTGCTTGAAAACGCGAGAGTAGATGGTACAATAAAAGCCCCTTCAGGAGTATCTTTCTTAAGAGACGCTGCAGAAATGCCTGTTCTTGCAGAGGTCAATGCTTTAGGGAAATTAATTATGAGCGAAACTCATGAGTTGCCCGAAAATGAAACTAAGGATGAAACTAAGAGTGAGCCACAGGGTGAAACCGTAAAACCTCTGAATTTGATAGAAATTGGTTTACCTCTCGACCTGAATGCCAAAGCCAGGAATATTTTCGTGCCTGGTAGAAAAAGAAGAACTGCCAGAACACGGGCCTTAGAAAGAACCACACGCTTCACAGGAGCCAGGACTTACAGAAAAGAACAGAAGTCCGGAGAGTAATTTGAGAGTAATTACTCCGGTTTGAGCCCTTTTGCATGCCTTTGAAACCCAGAAAAACCCGGAGTTCGCCGACTCCTACTCTGAATTTTAGTCCAGGATATAGCAAACCTTATCCATAAGTTAACTAATGCTTCATGGAGAAAGAATTGAAGAAAAAATTTCTTTTTTTGAGAAGGATCAGTAACATTCATAGGGGATCAAGGATCTATCTGAGTTTTGGAGATAGCAGAGCAGAACTCGACTCTGATAATTAACTGTAAACTTTTTGAAACCTCAAAAAATGCACTCAAAAATCTTAATATCTTAATAATACATTCATTTTGAGTTATTCGGTCTCCAAATTTAGATATGACTCAAAAATACTATAAATTAAATTCAAAACACCTAGAATTAAATTCAAAATACCTAGAATTAATTCAAAGCACCTAGAGTTAAATTTAAAATATTCCAGACTTTACTCGTTGAACTTTCCGACCAGTTTAAAAGGAACAAGTTTCATGAAGGGATCCAATTGACAGAGAATTTTATAGGGCCTGAAAATCTACAGGTTACAGAGCCTGAGAATTTACAGGCAAAATACGCCTCAATTATAGAAAAAGATTCAAAATATGTAATGCAGACTTATGGGCGTCAGCCCCTTGTACTTTCAGAAGGAAAGGGGGCGGTTGTCCGGGATATTTACGGAAAGGAATATATTGACTGTGTAGCAGGGATTGCAGTAAACAATGTTGGGCACTGCCACCCAGCTGTAATCAGGGCAATCCAGGCTCAGACTGAGAAGCTGCTGCACGTCTCTAACCTTTATTACACAGAGATTCAGGCTGAACTTGCAGAAGCCCTTGTCTCGGTTACAGGAATGGGACGTGTTTTTTTCTGTAACTCAGGAGCTGAGGCTGTGGAGGCTGCAATGAAACTGGCCCGCATGGCTTCCGGGAAAAGTGCCTTTGTAGCTGCTGAACACTCCTTCCACGGCAGGACTATAGGAGCGCTCAGTGTAACCCACAAGAGCATATACAGGGACCCTTTCATGCCTCCTGTGAGTTCCGAGACTACTTTTGTCCCGTACTCCAATGCTGATGCTGTCAGGCAGGCTATTTCGGTAAACACGGCAGCTGTGATTCTTGAACCCATTCAGGGAGAAGGTGGGGTTAACATCCCTAATCCCGAGTACCTCAAAGAGGTCAGGGAAATCTGTGACGAAACCGGAACTTTCCTTATCTTTGATGAGGTGCAGACAGGCTTTGGAAGGACAGGCACATGGTTCTGTAAAGACCATTTTGGCGTGGAACCCGATATCATGAGCATGGCAAAAGCAATCGGGGGAGGCTTTCCAATGGGCGCTATCGCGGCAAGGGACGGACTAAGCTTTGAGCGTGGACAGCATGCTTCTACTTTCGGAGGTGGGCCACTTGCCTGCGCAGCTGCACTTGCTTCGATTGAGGTAATTAGGGAAGAAGGACTCCTTAAACGCTCAAAAGATAACGGGGCTTATTTCATGGGAAAGCTCAAGAATATGGAAAGGGGAGATGTTGTAGAAGTCCGTGGAAAAGGACTCATGATAGGAGTTGAGATAAACCATCCCTGTAGCCAATTCATTGATTTTGCAAGGGAATATGGAGTGCTCGTAAATTGCACATCGGACTCGGTGCTCCGTCTTGTTCCTCCACTTGTAATTACAAAAGATCAGATTGATACGGTAGTTGATGTTCTTGAGCAGGCCTGAACTGATAAAAAAAGAGATCTTTGATATCGCAGAGTACGTTCCAGGGAAATCTATTGAAGAAATCGTTTCTGCCTACGGTCTTGAACCGACTTCAATTATCAAACTCGGCTCAAACGAAAACCCACTCGGACCCTCTCCAAAGGCCATTCAGGCCCTGGTAAACGTAGCTTCCTATGCAAATATTTATCCCTCAGCAGACGCGATCGAACTCAGAGAAGCTCTCTCGAAATACACAGGTTTTCCGGTTTCAAACCTCATAGCCTCAGGGCCAGGAATGGACGGACTACTTGACGGGGTTTGCAGGCTGGTTATTGAAAGAGGAGACGAGGTCATTATCCCTACTCCTACTTTTGCCTATTATGAGCTTCCGGCAAGGGCATGTGGAGGAAAGCCGGTCTTTGTCAGGAGAAAACAGGACTTCTCAATAGATCCTGAAAAGATTCTGGAGGCCGCATCCGGAAGGACAAAGATAATCTTTCTATGCTCCCCCAATAACCCCTCAGGCAACCTCCTTCCAGAAAATGATCTGAGAAAAATACTTGAAACTACCAGGGCTCTTGTGTTCGTTGACGAAGCATATGTCGAATTTGCGGACAGAAACCTTGCAGGGCTTGTAAGAGAATACGACAATCTTGTTGTGGGTAGAACTTTTTCAAAAGTGTTTGGACTTGCAGGTCTTCGCCTGGGCTATGGAATCATGCCTGAATGGCTGGCAAAAGAGTACATAAGAGCAGCAACTCCGTTTTCGGTAAGTCTTCCGGCTTTAAAAGCAGGAGTTGCTGCCCTTTCAGACACCGAACACCGTAAAAAGAGCATAGATCTCGCAAGAAAAGGCAGAGAATACCTGAAAGAAAAAATTCCTTTTAAGGTGTATCCCTCGCAGGCAAACTTCGTACTTGTAGATGTTGCCCCTTTAAAAGCAAAAGCTGTTACACAGAACCTCATGAAAAAAGGAATTATTGTACGTTCCTGTGATTCCTTCAGGGACGCTGGAGATAGTTTTATCAGGGTAACTGTCGGGACTCCGGAACAGAATGAAATAATTGTCAGGGCTTTTGAAGCTGTAAAGAACGAGGTTTAAGAGCCTCAGTTCTCTAATGTTCAAATTATTATTTTTCAATTTTACTTTAATTCTGTATTTATTTTAAATTCTACTTTCTAAGTCCACATTTTAGAGGCTATTTATTTCAAATATTTGTTTATGTTTATTTACATTTATTTACTTTTATTTACTTTTATTTCAAACGTTTATTTCTTCGATTTTTAGAATTTTCATTAACGGATAGTTTAGTTCAGGGTCATATTCCATTCCAACTTTTATCCTTGAAGAGCCATATTTTACAGTTATTTTTACTTTAAGCATAGGCCCCTGAAGTTCAGAATAACCAAACTCGTTGTTCAGCTTACTTTTCAGCATATCCCTATCGATTTTTACTGAGATATCTTCTACATAGGGCTGGACTGAAATGCTTTCCTGAATAGCTTGCTCAAGGCTTGAAACAGTACTCAAATTTACAGGAGAGCCAGTAAATTGATGATACAGAGCTCCGAGTTTAATTCCTGCCTCAAAGAGTGCGTTATCTCTGTCAATTGCTTTTTCTTGAACCAAACAAATCACTTCCTTCTGGAAATCCATTAATGAGTGTCTTGGACAAGTTAGTTTTACTGTTTTTCTTTTCTGGCACTAAATTCTTTATTTCGATATTCCTTACTACCCAGATTACTTAATAGAGGGACCTTGAAAAAAGGAGAAAAGATGTACATCAACATCAGGATAAAAGGCAGGACTGAGAAGATTCGCATATATTCGATATTGTACAGATAGAGAAGCATAGTTATACCAAAAATGGAAGCTACAAAAGCTAGAATCCTGACGTTCCTGATCTTCGGATAATTCACCGAACTCACCATAAGAATAGATAGACAAAGGGTAAGTGCTAGAAGGAAGTCTATCTTGACAAGATCTTCACTTAATAGCATGTATGTAACAAGCATAACGCAGCCTGCAGTTATGGGAAGTCCCTCAAATCCGGTTTTACTGGAGGCCATGGAATTAAAGCGTGCAAGCCTGAGTACACCGCAGATAGCGTAGAAAACCGGAAATACAGCAACAAGAGGGTCTGGATCTCCGACAAGAGGGTTTATTTGCCCGAACTGCAAGTATATTAAAAGAGCGGGAGCCACCCCAAAAGAAACTGCATCTGCCAGAGAATCAAGTTGTTCCCCGAGTTCTCCTCCTTTAAATCGTCTGGCAATGTACCCGTCCGCCCCATCTGCAATTGCTGCAATAAGAAGTAAGATCAAAGCCAGAACAAATCCATTATGGGCTGCAGTTTGAGATATAGCAGCCTGGATTGTAGCCTGAGCAGCTACCGCAATTGAACTGATTCCGCAGATAAGGTTCAAAAGAGAGACCAGGTCCGGGAGTCTTAACATTTGAAATACGTTCATGTTCAAAAGTCCCTTTCATTTTTTGTTATTGCTATAATGGTTTTGCCTGCAAGTACCCGTTCTCCTTTCCGTACTATGATCTCAAAGTCATGAGGGATCGTTACATCAACCCTTGATCCGAAGCGAATCATTCCAATTCGCTGTCCCTGCTCGATTATATCATTTACTTGAGAATAAGAGACGATTCTTCTGGCAATTGTGCCTGCAATCTGCGTGACACTAACGTCACCATACTTGCTGTGAATAATAAACTCATTTCTCTCGTTTCTTTCAGAGTCTTTCCAGTAAGCAGGAAGATATCCACCTTTTTTGTAAGTAATTTGCTTAATCTTTCCCGAAATCGGAGCTCTATTTACATGTACGTTCTGGAGAAACATAAAAATACAAATTTTCCGGCCTCGAATATCTATGACAGTGCCATCGGCCGGGGAAATCATATAAGTGTCCGAAACTTCAACCTTTCTTTCTGGATCTCTAAAAAAAAGAACCATAAAAAAAGTCAGTGCCATTGCTACATAAGCAATGCAGTTTAAACGAGAGCTGTTCATTGCCCTGGAGAGGACCGCAAATAGTGCAGTTATAGACACAGCTGTAAAAAGCCAGGGTTCTGAACCTTTTGCAAGCATTTACCTTAATCCCCCTCAGACATGCGCAGAAGAGATTTCATTTCTATAGAAAGAATGACCCAGAGGCCATCAATCATTCCGAACAACTCGGGGAGAATCCGGAGTACTGCATATGAAATTACAAAGAGGGCAATGCCTGAACCAGCCTTTGCGATATAGTTATGTGCAATTATAAAACTGTCAGCCCCAAACCATTGTTCTCCATAAGCAACTACCACGAAAATGTCCCTTATAAGATTAAGTATATAAATCACGGGCACTGACACGACAAAAGCCATAGCCAGACGGTTAAGAGGAGCCCTCACTGAACCTATAAGCCCCATAAAGAGAGCAATGCTTTCAATTGCCGTACAAGCGAGAATGATTTCCACTGTGTACCCATTAAGTGATATCATATTCCAGGCTTTCATATACGCCGGAATCTCGAAATAATGAAGAATCCAGAGAACCTGAGAAGTAACACCTCCTATAATCCAGGTGTTCAGAAAGGCGAAATTCGCAAATGGGAAATAAACTAGAGCTCCAAGTGCACTGGCACTTGTAAGCATCGAGGTTATGTCAAGGAAATCAGCCTCATCCTGAGCTGAAAACTTCGAGTGCAGTACTTCTCTATTGTTTCTTATCTTTAGAGGACCTTTTCTGTACTCTAGAAACATGATATACGCTACAAGTAGACAAAACAGAGTTACTACTATTGTTAGTAGCACATTGGCATAGTCCATAATTTTGAGATAATGGAGAGGCTGATAACTCCAGTGGATGGAAAATACACCCCATCCAATCCCTCCAACAAGTTTACGAACCCTTAAGGTTCTGGGGATGACGGATGACGCAACCATTAACCCGACTGCGAGCCAGAGTATACTTTCTATCATTTTTCACGCACCTTTTTTGCCAGAGGTAAAGTTTAGTTCTAAATATTATTCTTGTTTATGAAAGCTAAGAAAGCCTCAGGCAAGTTATGAAGTTTCCGAGAGTGACAAGTTAACTTATATAAAATAATTAATAAATTTTTACATAAATTTTGAATGAGTCGAATTCGTCTATAATCGTTAGTATTTAGGAATTCAAAGCTTATGGATTTTACTTTTCATATTGGTTAGGAAACATAGAACTCTTATCTCTTATCATTGCTTTCAATGTTGATGAAGAGATGTAGAACTATTTACCTCCATCATTATTTTCTATGTTGATGAAGAGATTTAGAACTATTACCTCCATTGCTACTTTTTATACCGATGAAGAGGTAGAATTGTTACCTACATCAATATAATGATATCGAGTAATTGAGCCTTCAAATAAGATAATAGATTCCTATTATAGAAGAATAACGTTACAAACAGAACTTTACAAAAATGTCCTTATTTGTATAAAAAATATAGAGATTGAAGAATTTCAGAAATATGAAAAACTTTTGTTTCGATAAGAGGAAAAACATTTAATAGAAGCAACCGTATAAGGAACTTTTCTGCTCGACAGAAACATGACTTACAATGTCAAAATTGAAATAAGATGAAGAATTTCTACATTATGTACAATAATAATATTATTTTGTTCTGGCGTTCCTGCCGGAAAAGCTAATTCAGAAAGGGATTGGTGGCGGAAAGAGATCTCCCAAAAAGAAAGATGCGAAGGCGTTTTATGAAACCCCAAACTCCTAGTTTAACCGTTGATACCGTGATACTCTTTAAAAATAGGCTTGTGCTTGTGAAGAGAAAAAATCCTCCATATCAGGGAAAATTTGCCCTTCCTGGCGGCTTCGTAGAAATCGGGGAAACTACAGAAAAAGCAGCAGCGAGGGAAGCTTTTGAAGAAACAGGCCTTTCTGTAGAGCTTATCAAACTTGTAGGAGTCTATTCCGACCCGGTCCGCGATCCCAGAGGGCATACTGTTTCAGTATGCTACCTTGCAAAGGGATTCGGAGAACCGGAATCCGGATCTGACGCGGATTCCGTCGATCTTTTTGAGCTTGATTCCATTCCTGAACTGGCTTTTGACCATAATAAAATTATAAACGATGCAAAAAGTGATATTAATGCAGTTCTGTCCCAAATGTAAAAGTATGATGTTTCCTAAAAACGGAAATTTTGAGTGTAGAAAATGCGGAAACATAATACCTATAAAGAGTGATGAAAAAAGCTTTGTTTCGAGAGCCAAGATCGATGATCACGAAATAGTGGTTCTGGAAGGTGAGCAGACTTCAGGCCTGCCGACAACAAGTGCAAAATGCCCAGAATGTGGAAATAATACTGCAGCCTGGTGGCTCAGACAACTTAGGTCGGCTGACGAATCCGAAACCCGCTTCTTCAAGTGTACGAAATGCGGATTCACCTGGAGAGAATACGACTGAGATTTAATTACCTTTCTATTCCCCCTTGAAAAAAGTACATTTCCCGAAAAAATAGATTCATCAGGCTACAGCTTCCTTTCTGCTTTAAACAGAGCCTGAAGCCGTCCTGTTTTCTGACCAAGATTTATATAGTTGCCGGGAGTTTGAATCTAGTGATTTTTCCAGTTATAGAAACCCGTTTGACCGTACTTGGAGAGTTAATTCATTAAATGAACTGGAATTACGGAATCTGTAAAGAAATTTATATATCTCAAGGGTAATAAAGAGTTAGATTTAAATTTATTATTGGAGAAGAAACATGTTTAAGGCAGCAATTAATGCAGAGCTTCTGAAAGACGCGGTTGCCGCACTAGCTGTAATTGTAGATGAGGTCAGATTCAGGATAAAACCAGAAGGTATTTCGGTAAAAGCCGTTGATCCTGCTAACGTTGCAATGGGAATTTTCGAGCTTGGGTCATCTGCTTTCGATGAGTATAACGCTGATGAATGTGAAATCGGAGTCGACCTGAGTAAGATTATGGATCTGCTGGGAATTGCGGATAAGAACGACACAGTCCGGATGGAACTTGAAGAAGGAAATCACAAACTCCTGATTGATGTCGGAGGGCTGTCTTATACACTTTCTCTTCTCGATCCTTCTACAATTCGAGCAGAACCAAGAGTTCCACAGCTTGAATTACCTGCTAAAGTTGTTCTCAACGGTGCAGACCTCAGGCGTGCTGTTAAAGCTGCCGAAAAAATAAGCGACCATATGCTCATGGGAGTTTCTGACGACACATTCTATATGGAAGCAAAAGGCGATACTGACCAGGTTCGTCTCGAGATGGGCAGAGATCAGCTAATCGACCTGAAAGCAGGCGAAGCATGTTCTCTTTTCTCTCTGGACTATCTGACCGATATAGTCAAACCCACAAACAAAGTCAATGAAGTTACTCTCTCCCTTGGAAAAGACTTCCCAATGCTCATAGATTTTGAGATTGCAAACGGTGCAGGAAGGATTTCTTACCTCCTGGCTCCAAGAATTGAGTCGGACTGAAATGGACGAAGAACATATCGCTCTTTACCCATTTGCTTCAGAAGTATCTGCTTATGTAGAAAGCCTTAGAATCTCGTTAGAGAGTTTACTTAATTCTCCAGCTTTCCGGAGATCTCGAGCTCGCGGGATGGAAAGAGTAATGCAGTCCATCGAAGGAGAGATTGAAAAACCACTCATGAAAGACGAAAGCTGGCTTCTTTCCGAAACTCTCTCTTATCCTTTTGCTCAAATTTTAGTTGCTTGCGTGGATGACCAGTTATTCACCAAGCGATATGCACTTAAAGAAGCAGAAGCAGCCTCAAAATGGCTCGAAAAAGAAAGTACTGATTTTTTACTTGAATTTGGGGAGGATTTTGGGATTCAAGCAGAAGTTGAAGACTTACAGTTCAGTATGCATTTTGCAGATTACATACGCTTCTCCTCTTCAATAAGGGAACCCATATGGAAATTAACAAACCGGGAACTTAGATCCGGAATGGTTGTAGTTACGAAAAAAGATTTTGTAAGACTTCTTCAAGAAGCAATCAAAGAAAGAATAGAAAAATCATTTCCCATCCCCCAAATTCCTTCTGAAGTCTCAAGTTTCTGTGCACCTTATGTTGCCGAAATAAAAGACAAGTTTGAGATCCACAAGAAAAAATACGGAACAACGGACTTTGGCACAGTGGAACCCGAACTCTTTCCTCCCTGTATATCCCATGCCCTTGCAAATATACAGGGTGGAGTAAACCTTGCCCATTCTATGCGTTTTGCCACGACTTCCTTCCTGCTTAGCGTAGGAATGTCAGTGGATGAAATTCTTAACCTTTTCAATGTTTCTCCTGATTTTGATGCAGAAGTAACCCTTTACCAGATAGAGCATATTGCAGGCGCAACAGGAAACATATACAAGCCTCCTGCATGTGACACCATGAGAACCTATGGAAACTGCATAGGTAAAGACAGACTGTGTGAAAAAATCAATCATCCTCTGGCTTACTATGAGAAGAAAATATATCTGAAAAATAAAGAGAAAGAAAGGGAAGAAAAGGAAAAAGAAGAGGAAAAGGTAAAACAAGAAGAAAAGGAAGGGGAAAAGGTAAAACAAGAAGAAAAGTAAGAGGAAAAGGAAAAAAAGAAATTTAGTTATCTGATGGTCTTTAATGGACGACCCCATAAAGTATAAAAAGATAAAAAGCCTGAAATAAGGAATATCATAATTATAAAAAATTAGAATAATAAAAAGATTTATATTTTATACTCTTTTAAGACTCAGTACCAAAATCCAGTGATGAATGTAAAATTCAAAATCACTGGATTTTGTAAGTGGTCACAATCCGTTTGATACGACATTGGGGTTGAAGTCTTTAGATATCGAATATTGATCTTGATGAAAACCGGATTCTTCTTTCGAATTCAGATTTTCAATCAAGAAATACAAAAATCACTGGATTTTGGAACAGAATCTCTTTTAATATTAATTACTAACTTGATTGGCATAAGATAAAGAGATAAATAGCCTTTAAGGTTGGCATCAAATTCGTTTGGGAGTCGCGTATTTGATCGCACTTAATGGTATTTCCTGAAATTTTCGTGTAACCTGCATCGGAGGCTTTTAATGCCACTGGATCCTATTTGTAAAAAAATAATATCTGACAATACTGAGTATTTTTCGGATTATGGGGGAAAGAGCTACTATTTCTGCAGTCCCGAATGCAAACAGAAATTCGATGCTCTAGAAAAGAGTGTAATCCGGCTCAAGCGAAATCTTAGCGAGAAAGAGAGAATTTCCTTTGGAAAATTA
Source organism: Methanosarcina spelaei (assembly GCF_002287235.1). Lineage (GTDB taxonomy): Archaea > Halobacteriota > Methanosarcinia > Methanosarcinales > Methanosarcinaceae > Methanosarcina > Methanosarcina spelaei. The sequence goes on along the minus strand of NZ_LMVP01000390.1, from coordinate 17,260 downwards.
AAAAAGGACATTATAAAACCAGGCATCTGTACTCTCTGCGGAGCCTGCGCAGCAAGTTGCGAGTATATAACGATAGCGAATGGCGCACCAAAACTGGTAGGCGCCCCTGTAAAGCCTGTGGTGTCTGCTACTACCAGTGTCCGAGAACCATCACCACGGAAGAGGGACTCATAGGGAGCTTCCGCTTCGCATATGCAGCAAGATCTACTATTCCCGAAATAAGGGGACAGGATGGGGGAGTTGTGACGTCTCTGCTTTTGTATGCCCTTGATGAGGGGTTAATTGACTCCGCCGTAGTTACCACCCGCTCAAAAGAAGAGCCCTGGAAACCTGTACCAATAGTTGCGAAAACAAGGGAAGAAATCCTTGAGAGTAGTGGCAGTATCTATTCTCATTCAATGACTCTTGAAGCTCTTATGAGCGCAATTAAACAGGGAATGAACAGGATTGCGTTCGTAGGGACGAGCTGTAATATTGATGCAGTCACTAAAATGCAGAAAAGTTCCTATGGATTTCTACACCTCTTCATGAGAGCAAAGGTTCTCAAACTAGGGCTCTTTTGTATGGACACCTTCTCCTATGAGGGAATTAAAGCAGTACTGGAAAGTTATGGAATCACGCTGGAAAATGTAGATGCCATGAAAATTCGGAAAGGAAAGTTTGAGGTTACTCTGAAAGAAGGAAAACAACAAATCTTTGAACTCAGTGAGTTTGACGAGCATAGGAGCTCTTCCTGTCGTTTCTGTACGGACCTTACTGCTGAAAACTCAGATATCTCTTTTGGAGGAGTTGGCAGCCCCAGAGGCTGGACTACAGTCCTTACCCGTTCAGCTCTTGGATACGAAATCTTCAATGAAGCCGTAGACAATGGCTACATTGAAGCCCGACACCTTGCCGACAACGAACTTGAAAGAGTGCTCAGCCTCGCAAAGATGAAGAAAGTTCAGATGTATGACCTAAACAGAAGACAAAAAAAGTAACTATTTAAGAGATACGTTCGAAAACTAGTGAAAAACTACTCGTTGCCAGAATAAAGTCAATGAAATGGGCCCAATGCTCCCGAAGCATAATTCGGGAAAAGCAGCCTCTAAGCAAATTGAAAACCGGTTTATCTTGACCACAAATTTGCCCTCTTGAGCGAAGCGAAAAGGGCTTCGTGCTCCCGAAGCGAAATTCGGGTAGCGAAAAGGGCACCGTCCTCCCGAGACGGAACTCGGGTGAAGAAACTCGGGATGAACATATATTTATCCCATTAACCTATTTGTATTATGCAGCAACCAACGGTATTTATTCAGGATCATTCTATTTTTGAGGAACTTTCATGATTACAAAAGAAGATGTAGAACACATCGGCTGGCTTGCTCGCATTGAGATCAGCGAACAGGAAACCGTCGAATACATGGAAAAACTTAATTCAGTATTGGGGTACTTCGGACAACTTGACGAGTTGCCGACTAAAGACGTAACTCCCACTTACCACGTGGCTGAAATTTATAACGTGTTCAGGGACGATGTGGTAGAAGAATGTCTCCCGCAGGAGGTTGTTCTTGCAAACACCGAACACAAGCAGGATGGAGCCTTCAGGGTTCCGAAAATAGGCTGAGGAGGGTTTTTTAATGGCAAAATGGATGAGTGTTGCACAGGTAAAAGAGAAAATTGAAGAAAACTCAGCCGAAGAAGTAACAGCTCAGTATCTCGAAGCTATAGGAAAGAGCAAAATTAACGGTTATATAACTGTCTCTGAAAAAGCTCTTGAGCAGGCGAAGAAAATTGACGCCGAGGGGCACAATGGTCCTCTTGCAGGGATACCAATTGCAATAAAAGATAATATTTCCGTAGTCGGACTGCCAAACAGTTGCGGTTCGAAAATTCTTGAGGGCTATATCCCGCCATTCAATGCTCACGTTATTGAAAAGCTTCTCGCTGCAGGTGCAGTAATCCTGGGAAAAACTAACATGGACGAGTTTGCAATGGGTTCTTCTACGGAAACCAGCTATTTTGGGCCGACTGCAAACCCCTGGGACCTTGAAAGAGTACCGGGTGGATCTTCCGGTGGCAGTGCAGCAGTTGTTGCAGCAGGAGAAGCTCCTTTTGCCCTTGGTTCAGACACAGGAGGATCCGTACGCTGTCCTGCGGCATTCTGTGGTGTAGTTGGACTTAAACCAACATACGGATCGGTTTCAAGGTATGGAGTTGTAGCTTATGCAAATTCTCTTGAGCAGGTCGGACCTCTTGCAAACAATGTGACAGATATTGCAGTGCTGATGGATGTTATAGCTGGCTATGACCGCAAGGATTCAACTTCAATTGACAGTAAAATCGAGTACCAGAAAGCTCTTGTAGAAGATGTAAAAGGGCTTAAAATCGGGGTTCCAAAGGAGTTTTTCGGAGAAGGTATCCATCCAGATGTTGAAAAAGCTGTCTGGAACGCCATACACAAATGCGAAGATCTCGGAGCGTCCTGGGAAGAGGTTTCCATGCCTCATATAAAGTATGCTCTTGCGTCTTATTATATCATTGCAATGAGTGAAGCATCCTCAAACCTTGCAAGATTTGACGGAACACGTTACGGATATAGAGCAAACGGTGAAAACTGGCATGCCATGGTTTCAAAAACAAGAGCAGACGGCTTTGGAACAGAAGTGAAAAGAAGAATTCTCCTTGGAACTTATGCCCTTTCAGCAGGATATCACGACAAGTATTATTTAAAAGCCCTGAAGGTAAGAACTCTTGTGAAGCAGGACTTTGACAGAGCCCTCTCAAAAGTTGATGTGCTCATGGCTCCGACTATGCCAAATCCTGCTTTTAAAATAGGAGAAAAAATAGAAGATCCGCTTACTCTCTACCTCTCGGATGTGAATACCTGCCCGATCAATCTTGCAGGAGTTCCTTCACTTTCCGTGCCCTGCGGTTTCACTGATGGTCTTCCAATAGGACTTCAGATAATGGGAAAGCCATTTGACGAGCCTGCTGTGCTGCGTGCAGCATATACTTTTGAGCAAAATACTGATTATCACACAAAGAGACCTTCGGAGGTGGCATAAATGGTCTATGAAAATCCGGACGGAGTAAGAATCGGGCTTGAGATTCATATCCAGTTGAATAAACTTAAGACCAAGATGTTCTGCGGTTGCTCTACAGACTATCATAATGCAGCCCCAAACACTCACACCTGCCCTGTCTGTCTGGGCCTTCCGGGGGCGCTTCCTGTTCTCAATAAAAAAGTGGTGGAAGCTGCAATTAAAGTTGGGCTTGCCCTTGAAGGAGAGATTGCAGAAGAGACACAGTTCCACAGGAAGAACTATTTCTACCCTGATCTTCCCAAAGGTTACCAGATCACGCAGTATGATTTTCCAATTGTGAGCAATGGAAAAATCGTAATTGAAGGAGAAGACGGAGAACATACGGTAGGGATTACAAGAGCCCATATGGAAGAAGATCCCGGCAAACTTGTGCACATCGGAAGCATAGAGAAGTCAAAGGGTGTCCTTATCGATTACAACAGATCAGGTGTGTCTCTGATTGAAACCGTTACAGAACCTGATATGCGCAGTCCCAAGGAGGCAAGAAGGTTCCTTGACAAATTCAGGAATATCCTTGAGTATCTGGATGTTTTTGACGGTAACCTTGAAGGAGCGATGCGTGTGGATGCAAATGTTTCAGTCCACTGGGGTACCCGTGTTGAAGTTAAGAACATATCCTCCCATAAAGGGGTTGAAAGAGCTCTTCTCTATGAGATTATGCGCCAGAAGAATGTAATCCGGCGTGGAGGAAAAGTTTCACAGGAGACTCGCCACTTCGACGAAGGCAGGGGCGTAACGCTCTCAATGAGGACAAAAGAAGAAGCTGAAGACTATCGTTATTTCCGCGAACCCGATCTTATGCCTATGCGCATTACCGATTGGATTCCTGCAGTTAAGGAGACTCTGCCTGAACTTCCGGACGCAAAACGTACTCGTTTCATAGAGCAGTACGGAATTACGGATATGCATGCAAAGTCTCTTACATCAAAGATTATGCTTGCTGACTTCTATGAAGGTGTCTGTGCAAAAGGAGTTGACCCGAAGATTGCAGCTACCTGGACAGCTGATGTCTTCCTTGGAGAATTAAATTACCGTGACCTTGCAATCTCTTCTTATGACGGAGAAAAAATAGGTTTTATCCACGCAAAAGATCCAAGGATAAAGAATTCTATAAAGGTTTCAGATATGGTAGAACTGGTTAACCTCTTTGCCGAAGGTAAAATCAGTGACCGGGCTGCCGTTGAAGTAATTCGAACTATGCTGGACACTGCGGAGGAAAAGACTCCGTCCCAGATTATCGAAGAAAAAGGCCTTTTCAAAGCCGAAGACGACCTGGTGACTAAAGCGGTTGCCGAAACAATTGCCGAGAATGAAGCTGCAGTACAGGACTATCTTGGAGGCACGGAGAAATCCCTGAACTTCCTTGTAGGGCAGGTCATGAAAAAGACAAAAGGCACGGCGGATGCAAAAACTGCACGCGACCTGATAATTAAAGAACTGAAAGGGTAACCCTACAAGGGTTCACCTTTTTATTATGTTTTACTTATCTAAAATTTATTAATGAATTATTCAGTTACTTTATAACTTGAGCTTATTTTGCTTTGTAATTTAGGTGTATTTTAGCCTTGGTTTACGATTTGTTTATTGATTGAGACTCTCTTTCTAAATAGGTATTTAACTTAATCTTAAATTAATAAATTTCAGGCCTCCGATCCTCGATGATGGAGCCAGTTTGCCTGATCTCTTTTGCCTTTTCGAGATCGATTTCTCCAATTAGAACACATTCTTCCTTTCCGGCTTCTGCAAGAATCCGACCCCATCCATCAGCAATAAAAGACTTTCCTGCATAGGTTGAGAACCTATCATTTCCTGCTCTATTACAGGCGATATGTAACAGTTGGTTTTCAATTGCTCGAGAAAGAGACATAATACGCCAGGGATAGATATAAAAATCAGGCATATCAGAAGCCGAAACCAGAAAATCAGCTCCCTCAAGAGCAAGTTTCCGGGAAACTTCCGGATAACGGATTTCGTTACATACCATAAGCCCCATGGAAAGTCCATACTTTTTCAGCCGAATAGGATGTATATCTTCTCCAAGTGCAAAATATTCTTTTTCAAGACCGTAAAGCTGAGTTTTTCGATGGATTCCAACTAGCTCTCCGGACTCAATGCAGAACCCCAGGTTGAACTGAGGAGGAATGTTCATTTCACTGCTGAATTCTGAGCCTTCTCTCTGCTCTATCATAGAACCCGCAAGGATACATTGATGTTCCTTTGAAAAATCACATAAAGCTCCGATGGTAGAACCGGAAACAGTTTCAGCTACCTCGACTATCCGGTCATAACAAAAACCGGTGGAGAAGACTTCCGGAAATGCAAGCAGCTCAGCTTCTTTCGAAACCGCTTCTTCTGCCAGGGAGAGGGCACGCTCAAGGTTTTCCTTTTTTGAGCACAGGGAGATATTCATCTGGATGCAGGCAACTTTCATGGTTGTCACTCTTTCCTTCTACGAAGTATAAGTTATTTTACTTCATAAAGTTACTCCATTTGATGGTTAGAGCAGAGGATATAAAGAGATTGATAAAGATTAATAAAAAGAAATTGATAAAAACTGATAAAAGAAGATTAATAAAAACTGATAAAAGAAGATTAATAAAAACTGATAAAAGAAGATTAATAAAAACTGATAAAAGAAGATTAATAAAAACTGATAAAAAATGACAAAAGGAGATTGATAAAAACTGATGAAAGGAGATTGATAAAAACTGATGAAAAGAGACAATGAAAAACTTCAACCGGAAAGGACAGAAGAGAACAGGCTAATCGAATATATCAGTAAGTTACTCAATCTGTTTTTCTTGTCTTGTTGATCAAGCTTTTTATTAAGCTTCTACGTTTTTAGAAAGTTAGATTGTGGAGGAAATCAATATTAGTTACAACTTCTCCGGCTTTTACAGATTTGTACAGGGATTGGAGGTTTTGCTAGTTTATGGAAGTCGTTTTTGTTCCGTTTTTAAAGATCGTCCTGCTGGAAGTTTTTGAGTTTTTTATATTATCAACAAGTTGAAGTTTTTGCAGGGCTGATTAAGGAGTTGAAGACTTTTAGGGTATTATTGCAAGTAATTTCTGAGAAATTCTTTAGTCTGTCCAATGAAATGTCTTTTCCGATTTGTTTGTGGAATTCAGATTTTTGTTGACCGGACGACACCGAGGCTTTCCATAATATTCATTTCTGCTGGAGTGATAAACTTTCCGTTACTTAACAAAAACCCATGCAAAACGGGTTTGAGAGAAGTCTCCTGGGTTGCGTCTTTCATTTCTGGAACTCCTTTTGTTTGGTTGTAGTCCATCATTTGACACATGTACTACGGAAATAAATTACCGTGTTATAATATAAATAAGTTCCTATCGAACTGAAAGTTAGTTTAAAAAAGTTGTCACACTGTATGCAGCTTACATTTTCTCAAATATTTAAGAGAGACGTTCAGACCGACAGGAAAAACACTTTAATTCTCAGTCAAACTGCATTCAACCAAAAATTTTTATAGCCACGGTTAGAACAAAATATATGGTCATCCCTACAGCCAGATATTCTGAAACCGCAACTGTCAGAATCGATTATGAGAAGTGTAAGGTCTGTGGTCTCTGTGTTAAAGTCTGCAAAGGAGCACCTCTTTACCTTGAAAACAATAAAGTAAGAATTGACCAAACTCGCTATTTCGGCTGCATCGGCTGTGGACATTGTGCTGCAGTTTGCCCCACAGGAGCTATCACGATTGAAGGAAGAGACATATCCCAGACTTCCTTTATGGATATCCCGATGGAAGATACAAGAGCAGGGTATGAAGAACTTATGGCTCTCATGCTAGCCAGGCGAAGCACCCGGGAATTCGATGACAGAGACATCGAACAGGAAAAAATAGACAGGATTCTGGCAGCAGCAAGCACGGCACCCATGGGAATTCCACCTTCGGATGTTGAGGTCCTGGTTATAAACGGAAAAGATAAGGTAAGGGAATTTTCCGATGACATATTAGAGCTTATGAAAAGTCAGAAATGGATATTTTCAAAACCCACACTTCTCCTGCTGCGGCCTTTCATGAAGAAGGAAGAATTTGAAGTCGTTGACAAATTCGTGTGTCCAGCGATTGAAATCTTTGAAGAAACTAGAAAAGAAAACACTGATTACCTGCTCTATGGAGCTCCCCTTGCTATGTACTTCCACGTATCTCCTTATGCTGACCTGGCAGATCCCTTTATCACAGCTACCTATGCCATGCTTGCCGCCGAAACCCTGGACCTTGGAAGCTGCATGATAGGAACCATTGGTCCAATGCTGAAAAATGGAGGCAAAGACGTGAAAGAAAAGTACGGAATCAGCATCCGAAACCAACCGGGAATAGTGGTCATTTTCGGTTACCCCGCAGTAAAATACAGACGTGCTATCCGGAGAAACCTGGCAAAAATCCATTATTATTGAAAGATAAAACTCTCTTTTTTCTCAGATTCTCATTTAACTGTCATTAACTCCCCGTTTGATTTACGTCGAATTCTCATTCAAATATCTTTCCTCAGGATTCTGCCTCATTTCAGCCAGAACTCTGTTTGTAGAACATTCAAAATTGATGCAGTGGACAGGAAGAGAAGATAAAAAGTTTGAAGTTATTTCACAAATAATAGTCAATTTCTTGTATCAGTTAATAAATAATATTCAAACATAAATTAATATATAATATATTTTGTACATTATAAAAATAGCGTTAGCTTTAATTGGAGAGGTATAAATCAAAATATTTATATTTTATCTTTTTACATATTTTTTGGTAATTTTATGACAACCTCATATAAAGAAAACATAGATCAGGAAGTTAATTCGACCTCCACCGAACAAGAATATATTGTTGAACCCTTGAAAGATGATTTTGTTTGTACCGAGAGTGCTTCATCTTCAACATCAATTAAGAAAGATGTAGAATTACTAGAATTCACCAAAGTGTCTGAAAGCAGCTTTGATATATGCTCAACAGGAACATCCATAGTACAAGGAAAGACGAAATATAACAAAATACAAGTAAACCCAAAAGCGATTTATCTTGACATATCTTTAAGTTGGGGAAATAAGAAAAACATCCTAAGCCTTACTATATTTTCCCCTACAGGAGCCTCTTATGGCCCCTATAAAGCTAAATCTAACAACAAAATTGTTTTACGTATAAAACCAAAAACAGGGAAATATCTGCAAGGAGGAAACTGGAAACTCAATGTGTTCGGAAAATCAATCATTGGAACGGAGTACTACACGCTTAAAGCCGTCTATTATATTTAAGCTTCAAAATAAACTACTTCTCTTTTTATTGTTTATTTTTTTGATAGAAACAGCTGAGGCTACTGAATATATTATAGAACCTATTCCAGATGATCAATTCGGAGTCCCAATTAATGGAGAAAAAATGGTAGAGCTTCAAGTCATCGAAATACCCTACTGGCAGTTTCTTTTATGGCTGGCTATAGTGTATATCTCAACGGCTTTTGACTTCCTTTACACCAGGCTAATTTTCTCAATAGCAGGATATAAAATTGTAAATTCTGGAAATGTACTTGACAATCCCAGCCGTCTTAGTATTTACACCTATATCAAAAACAAACCCGGAGCATATATTAGTGAGATTGTAGGAAATGTAGGATTAGATAGAGAACATATAAAGTATCACATAAAAGCCCTTGAATCCCAGAACAAAATCGAAGCCTATAGAGAAGGTGGGAAGACAAGATTCTTCGAAAATAATTTTGCTTATAATGAGGAAGAAATAAAAGTTATTTCTGCTCTTCAAAATGTAACGAATCAAAGAATAATTTTAGAAATACTAACTTGTAAGTGTAATACAAACATTGCTCTTGCACGTGAACTTAGAGTATCTAGGGCTACAGTCAGTTGGTATATAAAAAATCTCAGAGAAATTGGCCTTATAATAGAAACAAAAAAAGGAAGAAATACAATTTACAGAATAAATCATGTATATGAGCCAGTTGTTGAAAAACATATTAGGCATTTACAGGATTCTAATAACTAATGTCATGGAAATTAAATTATTGAGCATAATCTTTGCCTAGTACTATGATTCCGAAGTATGTTCAATGATTCCGAAGTATGTTCACAAAACTTGATGCTTGAATCAATTCAAAGATAGCGAATTTACCATTAAATAAGAAATTTTTTGGATTCTAAGCGTTAGTGTAAAAAAATTTAGTTGGTGGTCATATAATAAGCTCAGAAATAAGCTCAGAAGTACTGTACTCTGATAAGAAGCTACTTTTGAAAATGATCCCAATCCTTTGAACGTGATCTATTGACTAATAAACCCTCTGAAAGATGATCGGTTTTTTAAGAGTTATTAAGCCTTATTTGTCCAATTAAATATATATCAGTCATCCTTCAACTATGTTACGTTCATTAAACAGTTTGTTTGTTATTTAAGGATTTTATACACTTTAATTAGTAAATTAAACATTGATTTTTCCTTATATTTAGCATTGAATTTTTAATGAGTGAAAATGACATCAGATGCCTTAATAACGAACAAACAACGGTTGTGGGCAAATAAAGTTTTTATCGCATTTATTTATCAATTTTAAATGTTATTATAGCTGTTTTATCTAAAAAATTGGTTTTTGGAGTGTAACTTAATTAGGGAAACTCTAAATGAACTCTGAATGAATATACGTTGTCCAAAATAAACATTCTGTACCCTTAATTTTATCACTGATTTGGAAGGACCCTATTAGTGTTGGAAGATCTCGAATATTTAGTTTAAATGAAGCCTGAATTCTTCTTACTGATTCAGATTTTCAATCAAGAAACACAAAAATCACCAGATTTTAGAACAGGGCATAAAATGTTAATTGTTAGATACTTTGGTAATACAAATTATATAGATGTTTATAAGTTGTAATGTTTGGAATTCAATCGAGTGTGAAAATTAACGATTGGAACCCAAAATCCAGAAACTCTATCAGTTGCTTACAAAACGAGATCAAAAGAAGTAATTTTGAGTTTTGGGATCAACTCACTGCTAACAATTAAAGTTTAATTTTTGTATAAAACAGATCATAAAAAGTAAAACAGATGTATAGAAAAATAGAATTTTAAGTTTGTGAGAACACAGACAGAGAAGAAAATAAATTGTCTGTTATTTTCCACAAAAAATTAACCTATTTTATAATACTCAAATAAAAATGGAAAAGTTTAAGACTTTATAACAAATCAAAATTATTTGTATTATCTATGGAAAAATGAAATGAGTAGGAATAGGACATGAAAACAAACAAAGTAATTTTAACTTCAGTAATGCTAATATTATTATTATTGGCATCTACTGCGTCAGCAGCTACCCTAAACGTAGGGTCAAAAGAAAAATACAAGACAATTCAAAGTGCTGTAAACGCAGCAATCCCCGGAGACATTATACAAGTTGCATCAGGCACATATAAAGAAAATGTTAAAATTACCAAGGAACTGTATATTGTAGGAACGAAATATCCGAATGTTTACGGTTTCTATTATGATAAAGGGAAATCCGGTACTATAAACGGATTCACAATTACAAAGAAGGGAGTAACAGCCAATAACGCTGGTGCTAACGCAATTATCCGAAACAACTACTTCAATAATTGTGGTATCACCTTACAAGGGAAATCATCATACGGCGTTACTATAATGAACAATCAGATTAAAGGCGGAACTGTTGCACTGTATAACACCTATGACCAAACTCTTAAGGGTAACACGATTTCTAATTCAAAATATGGACTCTATGTAGGTGATAAGAACAGTATTCCCACAGTTGCGAAAAACACATTTAAAAATTGTAATTATGGAGTTTATCTATATGGTTGGAAACAAAACCCCGGAAAATTAATCACGTTCACAGATAACAGCTATATAAAGAATAAAGTTAATATCGGCTGGGGTATGAATAAGTTATAATTTAGAGGAAGTTAAATTCCCTCTATCTTTTTCTTTATTTTTTCAAGCCAGTTTTTATGCAGTTGTTTCCATCTTTTTTATAGTTCTCATTTCCTCACACCGTCCGACAAGCTATATACTTTATAACTTACACGACCTATCCTTTTTTGAGAAATTCCCCAAAAACGATAGCAAGAGAATTGTTGTTTTTTTGAGAACATCTGCGGAAAGTCGGATTCCAGTGTATCCCGGGAATTAAACAGGACTTATTTGTATTCGGTTAAGGAATCTGTCAACGTTAAAGTGGCTACTGTAATGCTACTGTAATTATAGGCTCGTCTCGATTTGCATTTATAGATTTACAGACAATGGCAAAGAAAATAACACATTTCTTATAAATCGTATCTTAACTGAATATAAAATTCATAACACAGATTTAGGTTTTGGAGTCAGTTTTTCAATAAATACATATACCTGAAGTTGCAATAATAGTTTGAAATCAAACTAAATTATACCTAAAACATGCAAATGTAAATATATCAAAAAAGAGATACTAGTTATTAATGTAAGCTTTGATGGGGGGAGATTCCAGAGAAAAATATAATTTCTTGAATGAGATTTCCCAATTTGAGGATAAAATTGCCTTTTAAGATAATTTTAAATTGATTTAAGATAAATAAGGAAATAGAATAGCACAATTGTACTAACCTGCGTTTGCAGGAGAATAAGTATATATCTGTGTTCAGAAAAATATATAACCGCTTCTAATCTGCTTAATTTATAAAAATAAGTTCAGAAATAAGAATCAAAGACCGAAAACCCAGACATTAGCCTGGGAGGACGTCGTGTGATGAGTCATGAAGAACATGCTTAAAACTACAATTTTGCTTGCCTTCCTTACAGGCCTCCTTGTTTTGATAGGAGACTACTTTGGTGGTACGAGCGGAATGATTATTGCGTTCCTGTTTGCAGTAATTATGAATTTTGGAAGTTACTGGTACAGCGACAAAATAGTACTCAAAGTGTACAGGGCAAAAGAAGTTTCACCTGCGGAGGCTCCGAACCTTCACAGGATCGTCGATGGACTGGCTATGAAAGCAAGAATCCCAAAGCCCAAAGTGTATATCGTAGAGTCCGGAATGCCAAACGCCTTTGCAACCGGGAGAAACCCAGAGCATGCGGCTGTGGCTGCTACAACAGGAATTCTTGAGCTGCTCTCTTATGAAGAAATGGAAGGTGTGCTGGCACACGAGCTTGCACATGTAAAGAATAGAGATACCTTAATAAGTGCTATAGCTGCAACCCTTGCAGGCGTCGTCACAATGCTAGCTAGTATGGCACAGTGGGCTGCAATTTTTGGTGGCTTTGGCGGCAACAGGGATGATGACAACGGAGGAATCATAGGCCTCATTGTAATGGCTGTTGTGGCACCTATTGCTGCAACTTTGATTCAACTTGCAATTTCAAGGTCAAGAGAATATGCAGCCGATGCAGAAGGAGCCAGTATATCCAGGAAACCTTGGGCTCTTGCCAGTGCCCTTGAAAAACTCGAATATGGGAACTCTAATTACAGTCCAAAAGTCTCAGATGTGCAGGCAAAAGAAAGCAGTGCCCATATGTTTATTGTCAATCCGTTAAAAGGAGGAGCTATCCAGTCTCTCTTCAGCACTCACCCTGCAACTGATGAGAGAGTAAAACGCCTTAGAGCAATGAGGTTCTGAGAATATTTCTCGAACCTTTAATCTTTTGATTCTTTTACCAGGCTTTTTTCTTTGGCTTTTTTAAGTTTTTAATTTTATCCTTTTATCCAGATTTTGTATTCCGGGTTTTAACTCAGTTTATGTTCAACTGCTTACTTTCTTAAATATTATTTAATCTTTTTTCCATATTTTTTGTCCGGAATTTCCATCCTTTTTGTCCGGAATTTTTTTAAATTAGGCGTGTTATATGCTATCAATATGCATAGTAAAGTTTTAAGTCATATCTTAGAGAAAGCACTTATAAAAGAAAATGGTGAATAAAGAAAATAGGATAAATAACCATCTATGCAGAATATTGCACCATATTCTAGCTATAGCAAATACATCCGAAAATCCCAAAATTATGGACACTAATCAAATTTTGGATTTGAGAGATTTCGGATCAGGGAATTAATCGTGCATACTCTATCCTGATTTTATCGGGGAATTTTCAATGGAAGACAGATTTGAAATTGGTAGAATTGTCAGGGCAAAAACTATCTCTGATGCATGGTATCGCGGGCTTAACATCATCCGAAATCACGGGCAGGTTATTACGGATGAAAGAGGAAGCCAGATCAGGGAATTTATGGATTTGATGATCATAATTGAAGATCCCTATACTGACAGGATCCCACGTGAGACTGCCTGGAATGAGGAAAGGCTTGAAGAGTACGCGAAACAACTAATTTCGGGAGAAAACACACAGGACTTTGAATACACATACGGGCAGCGTCTTCGAAACTGGCATGGAAAAGTTGATCAAATAGATTATGTAATCGAAAAGCTGCAGGAAAACCCTACTTCCAGACGAGCAATTGCGGTTACCTGGATTCCTCCTATGGATACGAAAGTTAATGAAGTTCCCTGCATGATGCTTGACGACTTTAAAATAAGAGACGGAAGGATGCACCTCACAACTCTTTTTAGAAGCCACGACTTTGGGGGAGCTTATCCGGCAAACCTTTATGGACTCTCGAAACTCCTCGAGTACGTGGCTGATAGAGTGGGAACAGAACCCGGAACGATCACAACTATCAGTATCTCAGCACATATCTATGATCATGACTGGGACATGGTAGAAAACGTTATAAAAGGAGTGAACTGAGATTTAAACTAAGTTCTAAACTCGTTCAAGATATTAAATTTTGTTTAATTTATTAGCAGGGCTATAAAAGTTATTAAACTTTGCTTAATTTATTAGCAGTATTGTAAAAATATTCAAAAGCTAGAAGTAAGCATCTGAATCCCATAAAAAATCCAAAAATAAGAAATAGAAGAGATCTGGTACACATGCGTGTTTCTATTGACAAATCCTTAATCAAAGGGGAAGTCTTTGCCCCACCCTCAAAGAGTTACACCCACAGGGCTGTAGCCCTGGCAGCTCTTTCGAAAGAATCAACCATCAGGCATCCCCTGATTTCGGCCGATACTCTTGCCACAGTCCGGGCTTCCGAGATGTTTGGTGCTTCGGTTGAGAGGGAAGAAGACAAGCTTATTATTCATGGAATTAATGGGAAACCAAATGTCCCTGATGACGTAATTGATGCTGCAAATTCTGGGACAACTCTTCGGTTTATGACCGCAATAGCAGCATTTACTGATGGGGTTACAGTGCTTACCGGAGATGCTTCCCTTCGTACCCGGCCAAACGGGCCTCTTCTTGAAGTCCTTAATAAATTGGGAGTAAAAGCCTGCTCCACTCGAGGAAACGAGAGAGCTCCACTTGTTGTTAAAGGCGGACTTAAGGGAAAGGATGTGAGTATTGACGGCTCTATCAGTTCCCAGTTTATCTCGGCCCTTCTAATAACCTGTCCACTTGCCGAAAACAGTACTACCCTTTCTATCACAGGAAAACTTAAGTCAAGACCTTATGTGGACGTAACCCTTGAAATGCTTGAACTGGCAGGCATTAAAGTTCATATCGATGAAAGTAACGGTACCAGGTTCATAATCCCAGGAAAACAGAAGTACGATTTCAAAGATTATACTGTTCCTGGCGACTTTTCCTCTGCATCCTACCTCCTTGCAGCCGCAGCTATGACGAACGGATCTGAGATTACAGTCAAAAATCTCTTTCCATCAAAACAGGGAGATAAGGTAATCATCGAAATCTTGAGACAAATGGGAGCAGATATTACCTGGGATAAAGAAGCAGGCAATGTGACTGTTAAGGGAGGAAGACAATTAAAAGCTACAACTTTTGACGCCGGAGCAAGCCCTGACCTTGTCCCTACTGTCGCTGTCCTGGCTGCAGTTGCCGAAGGAACTAGCAGAATTGAAAATGCCGAACATGTCAGATATAAGGAAACGGACCGCCTGCGAGCCCTCGCAACCGAACTTCCGAAGCTTGGAGTAGACCTTAAAGAAGAAAGAGAAAGTCTGACCATTACCGGTGGAAAACTGCATGGAGCAGCAGTGCATGGCTGGGATGACCATAGGATAGTTATGGCTCTTTCAATAGCAGGAATGGTTGCAGGAAGTACAACAATTGACACAACAGAGGCTGTATCGATTTCTTACCCGGGTTTCTTTAAAGATATGTGCAGCCTTGGAGCGAAAATTAAGGATATTGCGGAAGAATAAATTGAAACACAGTACAGGTTCCGAAGTCCAGGACTAGATAAAATTAAATCAGACTTTACTTAACTTTGAGGGCTAATCCAGAAATAAAATGATAAAATAGCAAGTTAGCAAGTGGTGTCAATAAATGTTAATGGATGATAAAATATAAACAATGTGTAATAAAATATAATAAGAGGTAATAAAAAATAATGGGAATAATAAGAAATGACATAGTACTTATACAAAATATTCCAATTTAAGTATATGGAAATGAGGTGTAGGTGTGGAGATAAGTGCATAAGGCCTATTTCGGAAACACTGAAAGACATTGAATTATTCTACAAACCGTGCAACAATTGCAAAATAGGAAAAATAAAGAAATTCTCTCCTCTAGCAGAACAGATTAACTTAGATGAAATAGATAACTATTTTGGAAGTTGTAAATGCGGTAAAAGGCATCTTGATATTGTAATATCACATGTACTAAAAATAATGATTGACGAAGGAGTAAAAAATAAAAAAGCTAATTTAAGGAACTCGTGTGTTCCTCTTGTGACTCCTGGCTATCCAACTGATTCTGTTCCTTATTTGCCTAAGGATTCTTTAGTAATATTATCTAATGAAATGGATAAAAGATGTGCTGAAAGAATTATAAAGGAAGTGAGAGAAGTTAGTGGGGTTTTAAAAGGAGATATAAGAAAAATTGTGGGTATAAAAGATTCTGATTCTAACCCTCATGTATATGAGCTTCTTGCTGGGTGCGATTTGAGATGTGATATTGTACAGACTCCTTATGGTGCTTTAGGAATATATAAGTATCAGCGTGAAATTCACATAGAGTTTCCAAAGACAAAATCGCCCAAAATAGAAATACTTGAAAAAGTTATGGAAGAGTATGAGAAACCTACTGTTCTTGATTGTACATGTGGCCCTGGGACTTTAGGAATAGCCTGCCTTAAAGCCAACGCGCAAAAAGTTGTTTTTAATGATATATGGAGTCCTGCAATAGAAATTACCTTGATTAATTTAGAGGCTAATGGATTTCCAGTCAAACCTTCAGGCAGTGAAGAAGGATTAATAGCATCTGGAGATAAATTTGAAGTTTACAGCATGGACATAAGAGAATTAGCGAATTATTTAGACAAAAAATTTGATATTTGTATTATAGATACATTTCCTGGTGTGGATACAAAAGAATTTGTAGAAGCTGCAGGCAAATTAGGCAAAAAAGTTGTCCTGGTTTGAAATAAAATTCACTGGTCATCGGTTAAGTACTAAATTTCCTGTCTTGTAGATGTTTTTATATGACAATACCTTATAATATATGTACCTTTATGTCTCCTCGTTCTTTTTTACTCTTGAAGACTCTCTTCGGGAAATACTTCCCGAAGAGTGATTAAGGAACTGTCTCAAAATAAATTATGCAGCTTCCTCTTTTTTAGGCTTGACTGTATAGTTCCACTCTCCGTGAAACTCATCACGAATAATTCCTAATTCTTCAACTTCTTCCTTTGTGGTTTTAATTCCTTTTTTGTATACATTCTTATCTAACATGCACTTAACTTTAAGCCCTTTTGATGTAGTTGTTGCCGCAATAAGATTCACAACTACTTCGTAGCTTGTAAGTGGTTTCCCTCTCCAATTCATGGATATATAAGAAAATAATCTGTGCTCTATCTTATTCCATTTGCTTGTTCCTGGTGGGAAGTGGCAAACCGAAATTTCAATTCCAGTTTCTTCAGCTAACTTTTGTAATTCCATTTTCCATAATCTTACTCTATATCCATTGCTTCCACCACAATCAGCAGTAATCATGAGTTTTTTTGCTTCAGGATATGATTTACATCCCATCATATTCCACCATCTTCGTATGCTTTCAACTGCAAAAGATGCAGTATCATGATCTATTCCAACATTTACCCATCCTTCATTAGCAGTAATATCATAAACACCATATGGATTTACTT
>NZ_LMVP01000389.1 GCF_002287235.1 Methanosarcina spelaei | reverse complement strand
TATATTTGTGGAGTTGCTAAAAACAATGTGGTAAAAGCCAACTGCGTAACTCCTATATGTAATTTTTAACTTGACTATTAATTTTCATCATTTTTTTCCTCCTCATAAATGAAGATTTCTTCAATTGTAGTGTTGAAATATCTGGCAAGTTTAAAGGCTAAAATGATAGACGGGTTATATCGTCCGTTTTCCAGGGAACCTATTGTTTGCCTGGAAACTTCCAGTGCTTCAGCAAGTTCTTCCTGCTTGATTCCTTTTTGTTTTCGTAATATTTCCAGCCTATTTTTCAAACTTGGATCTCCCTTAATGGAAAGCTTACTTTCCATGCACTTAATGGTATCGCTCTCAAACATGTAATGCGCACTTTCCATAATCCCGTAACAATAGAAAAATGTCAAATTTCAATGGTTGTCCAGCCAACTGCAAATTTTGATTATTCGTATCCTCTTCAAATTCAATGGTTTTTCAACCGCATAAAAAATATAATAGTTTTTCCATTTTCCCTTATCATATTTTG
>NZ_LMVP01000388.1 GCF_002287235.1 Methanosarcina spelaei | reverse complement strand
GAGAAAAGCTTTCAGCTTTTCTTTATGATACGGAACTATTGGCCTTAATTTCTTGTAGTTTCTACCGTCATGAATCCAGCAAAGAGCATGGTGATATGCAATTTGCCTGAACTGACGTGCATCATCACTTAAAAGTGTGGTAACCACAGGTATGTCTTTACTTTGATGATAGGCCGCAATTGCACAGGCTTCAAGGACTTTCTTCTTAGTAGTTTTATATCCATTAAGTGAGAAAACACAATCCAGTTTTCGACGCATTTCTTCGTCACTGAATATTTTGTTTTTAAAAGACGAGAGTTTTTCCATCCAACTTTGGGAAACATTAAACGTTTTCATCAGATTATATGCTTCATCAGTAAAGCAGTATGTTTTTTCTTTTCCACATAAAAGCACGTCTAAAACATTTTCTCTATTTTTATTGGGAACTGTAAAATAAGCAGTATAATAAGGATTACAAAGAATTTGAGTATAATAATTGACACCATTGACTCTTGCACCTGTATCATCAATCTGCTGATAAGG
>NZ_LMVP01000387.1 GCF_002287235.1 Methanosarcina spelaei | reverse complement strand
ATTCTAATTGCATCTTTCTCCGTAATACAATTCTTTCCCAGAATATCATACCTAGTTGAATTATCTCTGTAGCTAACTAGACACCAGACAAAAGTTTTCACCTGAATATTATGTCTTTTCAGTATTTCATGAAAATTTTTATCATGGATGGCTTGTTCTGTTACCGGATATATAATATAATCTCCCTTTGTAAAAAAAGGTAAACCAGAATCAGTCCAGTTTTCATCTTTCTTCAATCCATCCCTTACTACATTAGGTAAATCATCTTTGTACATCTTTATGTAGTATTTGTAACCGCCATTATTCCAATTGCAATCCAGACTATAGTTCAACGTCATATTGTATTTTTCAAGAATGGCTTTAACTTCAGGCTCAGTTGTTCCATTTTCAAATTGGATGAGAAAACCAGCTATTTTCGGCTCTCTATCCGTGGGAATTCGCATAAACCCATAAAATAATACTACAAGAATTAAAAGAACGATAAAAAAAGCCATTTTCTTTTTAATTTTATTCATATACTTTACCCCTAAAAAA
>NZ_LMVP01000386.1 GCF_002287235.1 Methanosarcina spelaei | reverse complement strand
ATGACTGTTTTAAGTAGCCTCGTCTATTCGTGAGCAAGATCCACTAAAACAAGGATTGAAACTTGTGATTCCATCAACCACGTTTTGCAACCTCCATTCGTGAGCAAGATCCACTAAAACAAGGATTGAAACTTCAAGGTGCAGAAGAAATCTATGACTTAACTATTCGTGAGCAAGATCCACTAAAACAAGGATTGAAACTAAAAATCAGGCACGTTATTATGTTCTAATGATATCATTCGTGAGCAATTCGTGAGCAAGATCCACTAAAACAAGGATTGAAACTAATATACTACTCCTCCGTTTAGTTTTTTTCTTTCTTATTCGTGAGCAAGATCCACTAAAACAAGGATTGAAACTCAGGCAGGACTCAACAATTGTCAAGCTATATTCATATTCGTGAGCAAGATCCACTAAAACAAGGATTGAAACTGAAAAATTTTGCTGCAAAGAATGTATAATAGAAAAATTCGTGAGCAAGATCCACTAAAACAAGGATTGAAACAAAAATTAAAATTAAAAAAAAAA
>NZ_LMVP01000385.1 GCF_002287235.1 Methanosarcina spelaei | reverse complement strand
TTAAGTTTGATCAGTTGTTTTCTACCAAAACAGGATATGAAAAGCTGGATGAAAGAATCGCTAAGACGAAAGAGAACAAAGAATACCTGTTAAAGGTGCTGAGTTTGCCAGAGATTCCGCTGCATAACAATGCAGCGGAACTGGCAGCAAGAGCAAAGGTCAGAAAAAGAGATGTCAGCCTTCAAACTATAACAGAGGAAGGAACAAAGGCAAACGACACATTTATGACGATTGTTCAGACAGCAAAGAAACTGGATGTAAGTGCATATCAGTACATATGTGATAGAGTCAGCAGTATATTTGAGATGCCATCTTTAGCTCAACTAATCAGAGAAAAAAGCTCAATAAGCAGAAATTGAGAGCTTTCCACTCAATTTGAAGAGGATACAAATTTTTTAATCTTTCAACTTTCTATTTTTCAACTTTCTATTTTTCAGCTTTCTATTTTTCAGCTTTCTATTTTTCAGCTTTCTATTTTTCGGTGCTCCACTATTATATAGTTGATATTTATATATTAGATATAATATAATAATAT
>NZ_LMVP01000384.1 GCF_002287235.1 Methanosarcina spelaei | reverse complement strand
AAAGTTTCAAAGACGCAATCGAAGATTGTTTCAATCCTTGTTTTAGTGGATCTTGCTCACGAATTCGAACAGGCCGAGGCATGCAAAAAAGTCAAAATCGGTTTCAATCCTTGTTTTAGTGGATCTTGCTCACGAATAAGCGTGTGATATTATGATTTCTGAAAATGGCACTGGTTTCAATCCTTGTTTTAGTGGATCTTGCTCACGAATGATACTCTAAATGATGTATTATTGCTTTATTATTTTTTTTAGTTTCAATCCTTGTTTTAGTGGATCTTGCTCACGAATAAATTAAATCAGTTAAGGGAACTTTAGACAAACTAGTTTCAATCCTTGTTTTAGTGGATCTTGCTCACGAATAATGAACAAAGAGTTGAAATAGCCAAAGAGTTGATCGTTTCAATCCTTGTTTTAGTGGATCTTGCTCACGAATATTGACCAGTGTACTGGAATGGTTATGGAAAAGTTTCAATCCTTGTTTTAGTGGATCTTGCTCACGAATGTTACTGTAAATGTAGTTTATTAAGTTGAGAAATG
>NZ_LMVP01000383.1 GCF_002287235.1 Methanosarcina spelaei | reverse complement strand
TTGATGATCAGTATAAAAAGAGAGCTGAATGTGAAAAGATACATGGACATATTAAGGGTACAGTAAAATTCGATATTAGAAGAGTAAGAAATCAGAGTAGAAAACTCTACTCTCTATTGAGTTTCATAGCATATCAACTGATGGTGTTGACAGAATTGCAAAATAAAGTTGAAAGCAAAAATTCATTTGGGAGATACTTTTAAAGAAGTGGATATCAAATTAGATTAGAGATTTTAAAAGCTAATTTGAGATCCTACCTTACTGGTTCCTAAAGTGATGTAACCTTCATTAAGCTTAACGTCGTATACGCCATGCGGAATTACAACACCATTTGAAAATGTATTGAAATCGTGATCATATACTTTTACCGTTTGAGTACAATAAAATTTTCCATCTCGGTAGAAATTACCTATGAATTCTTTTTTTTACATCTATACTGATAATCGGATTTTCGCTGTTAGAATACTCTTCTTTCAACTCGTTAATTCTCTCAAATTGCTTGTTTCTATCTTTACAGTCTTTCATTGTAACAGCTTTTTTCATTTTT
>NZ_LMVP01000382.1 GCF_002287235.1 Methanosarcina spelaei | reverse complement strand
AATAAAATCATTCAAGAATATAAAAGTATTGAAGGAAGAACTGGATGAGTTTTGGGAGAAACATACATTCACACACAAAATGTCGCATTATTTAAAATGGTGACTATATGATGAACCAATTACAAAATTTAGTGATTTTTAATTTTACACTCATCAATGGATTTTTGATACTGAATCTTCTGAATTTTAGTAATATTTTATGCAGTACTTTTATCGTGCTATCTATAAAGTTTAATACACACTGACATAAAATCTACCGATATAATGCTTAAAAATACAAAAATAGTGGTCAAAGAAGAGAATAAGATGAAAGTCATTGATATGAAATCTTCACTAGAAATGCAGTAAAAAAGATGATTTAGTATGGGAATAAAGGTTATAGAAGACTCTCATCACTGAGTTTAGATCTTGATAATGAGATTTATACGAATACCTATAACACAAGGCCAGTTCAATGGCATACACAACCGTTTTTTTGAAACATCGCTCTATCCAAAAATAGTTTAATTTTTATAATACGCACAATAAAAAGTTATATTTTGGTATTAATTGT
>NZ_LMVP01000381.1 GCF_002287235.1 Methanosarcina spelaei | reverse complement strand
GATCTTGAAAGCGGGTATGAGCCATTAAGTATACTTTCTTCAGTTGGAGCTACAGATCCATTACCATTATCCAGACTTAGTGCCTTTATACTGCTGTCGAGGTACGCAAAACCGATATATCCTATTGCGTTGGTATTCTGGGCGACCTCAGTAACTATGCCTCCAGTAGCAGGCTGAGTAAGAGCATCAGGTCGGTATTCATCACCTTGCAAAACATCTTTCTGGAAGTCTTTATAAGTTCCGGAACTGCTGTCTCTTGAAATTACAGCAATTTGTGCATCCGCTCCGCCAACTTCTTTCCAGTTGCTGATGCTTCCGTTGTAGATACCACGTAGCTGGTCAAAGGTAAGGTTAGAAACAGAATTAGAAGGGTTTACAATTACAGTAATGCCGTCATAGGCAATAGTAGTCTCTACAGGATTGATTCCTTTTGCTTCAGCAGATTTAATTTCATCATCTGTCATTTCTCGGGATGCCGGAGCAATATTTACCTCACCGTCAATAAGAGCAGCAATTCCAACCCCGGACCCTCCTCCGGTAACTGTTACGCTTTTT
>NZ_LMVP01000380.1 GCF_002287235.1 Methanosarcina spelaei | reverse complement strand
ATCAGGAAAAGTACCATTAACGGTTACCTTTACTGATAAAAGTACAGGAACGCCCTCTTCATGGAAATGGAGTTTCGGAGATGGGACCTCCTCAACGTCCAAGACAGCTGTACATAAGTACGGTAAAGCTGGAAAATATACAGTCAGCTTAACAGTGAAAAACGCAGCAGGCAGTAACACTAAAACGATTTCAAGTTACATAACGGTTAAGAGCAAGTAATATTTTAAAAAGTAAAATGTCAGACTTTAAGGGAGTGAGGGGTTACTACCACATATCAAAAAACGTGGTAATTTTCACTTTTTTCTCCTGCAATTTTCCGAGCCTTGCTATCTTTAGAAGGTAACTAATTAGACCATTCGCGTATTTCAAGTTTGTAACTTCATATAGCCTTTTAATATCCTGTAAGTCTTTATTTTTGACAAAAATATAAAATCTTATAATGTATTAATTGGCTTTTGTATTAATTGGTTTTTGTATTAATTGGCTTTGTTTTTTTGCTTTATCCCACTTTCCGCAGGTGCGACAAGAAGCTATACTATGAATCGCGCCATTACGCTACCTCTTCCA
>NZ_LMVP01000379.1 GCF_002287235.1 Methanosarcina spelaei | reverse complement strand
TATTGAACAATCAATATATCTGTTTTATGGATTAACATCAAAATCTAAGCACTAGAATATAACGTAAAAAAGGGAAAAGTAGCTCGAAAGGAATAAAACAGAGAAATTAAAAAGTACTGTAGTCTCTCAATAATCAGTTGATATTTTCCAGAGTACCCACACATTCGCTTTTCGCTCTCATTTTCTGTATTGTGTATGCTCAGTTTTCTGTATTGTGTATGCTCAGTTTTCTGTATTGTGTATGCTCAGTTTTCTGTATTGTGTATGCTCAGTTTTCTGTAAGCAGGTAAGCTTAGAAAACAGATGTGAATGAGCAAAAATACTAAACGCAAAATATCAACCATCTACTAATTCACGACCCGCAAAAAATATATAAAAATAATAAATAAAGAAAAGTAATAAATAAAGAAAGTTTAGATCAGTCTGATCTCAATCGTTTCTCCCCTGTCCTGAGCTTCCAGAATCTCAGATGCAAGATCCGAGTTTGCCCTTAGTTTTACATCTCCATGCCGGCTTACGGTTGCACTGAACAGATACTGGTCTTCAAGATAAATTTCCACATCCTTTCCTGCAAGTTCCGACGCCCCAAGAATAAGGTGTTTTTTATCTTTTTCTATGAAAGGATGGACAGAAGAAACACTGTTTTCCTCCTCAAAGCTCGTTGTCCTCCGTTTCTCTCGGAGAGTTCTGCTTTCAGCTCCGTACTTCCGATCTTTTGCAGCTCTTTGGGTTTCGAATTCCATTTCTCTTACGTCAATATGTAGACCAAGGACATTTTCGATCCGGTCAATAACATTCCCACCTTTGCCAATGACTTTTCGCACCTCGTCTTCCCGAACCTTTACAATTGCACTATCGTCTGAAGTCACTTCAACCTCAATCGGACCTGAGGCGTACCTGCTAATAACGTTTCTGATCTCTTCTTCCGCAAGCTTCCAGGCAGGTTTCCTAAGTTCTGTAGGAGGCCCTACTGGCATAACAACAACCTGTTCCCCATAGGTATAGATCTCATATTCGATTTTTCGGGTCTCAAAATCGGCAATAACGATTACCGGTCTTGCCAGATCCTGTTCGGTCATTCCATGAGGAACTTTGACAGTAAACTCAAGTACCAGAACTTTTGCCACTTCTCCTTTATCAATGAAAATAACAGTATCTACTACCTGGGGGATTACACCCAGTTCAACCCTTCCGATCAGGCGTTGAATTGCGTCAACTGCCCTGGTTGCATGTACTACTCCGATCATTCCCACGCCTGCAAGCCGCATATCCGCAAAAATCAGGAAATCGCCGGTCTTTCGGACTTCATCATAAATCGTATAATCCGGCCTGACCAGGAGCAGAAGGTCTGCAGTATCTTCCATCCTGCCATTCAAAGGTGAATACTGGGTGATTTCAGGAGGCACCTGAAGGTCTCTTGGGGACTCCATTGTTTTAACTACTTGTCCGCGGTCATTCAGGTATCGGGCAACTCCGGCAGCAAAAGTAGACTTTCCAGCTCCCGGAGGGCCGGCAATAAGAATACCACGCTGGCTTACAATTCGTTCTTTGAGCTTATCACTCAGCCGGTAGTGCTCAAGATCCACAATTACGGTTGGCCTTACAACTGTAATTTCCATGTCATCGGAAAAAGGCGGGTGAGCAATCGCAATTCTCATATTCCGGATTTGCAGGACTGTAGCTCCGCTTGAAGACATCTCGATAAAAGATTCGGGGTCCAATCTTGCCCTTTCAATAAGTTCTCTCGAGATACTTGAAAGCTCCGCAGAAGTAGCAGGCTCATCGCGGATTTTTACGTAATGTATATCCCCTACAGGTCCCTTCTTGGCCATAGGGGAAACTCCATTTTTGAGATGTACGGACATCGTATCTTCCGTGAAAAAACGCTCTACTTTGAGAGGCGGAAGTTCGGATGGTTCCAGGACTTTAGGATGCATGTACTCGACATCAAGCCCTTTTGCTTTAGCTATCAGAGACTGTACCCTGTCCTCACTTAAAAATAGCCCTCCAACCTCAGTAGCCGTGCTTCGGATAAGAGCATCTACCCTGCCCTCTTTAGAGAGCTTGATCTCCTCAAGAGTGGGCTGAACCCCACTGAATTGAAGAAGGATTTCGTCCCTCTCTGCCAGCTTGCGAAGTTCCAGAAGCTCTTCAAGCCCTTTAAATCCTATTTCCCTGCCCTTGTTTGCCTGGGTTTCAAGTTCCGAGACCACAGCTTCGGGAATAATGATCTCAGCACCCCTGAAATCCCCGCTTCTAATGCGGGACGAAAGCCTTCCGTCAATAATCACGCTTGTGTCCGGAACGATTCTCCATATCCGCTTCTCATCAGCCATATAAATGGATATAGAGCCGAGAAGTATATAATAAAACTTCTGGCACTTTTATTTAGAAGAACGAAGCCAGAAAGTGGTGTTTATAATTGGTATTCTTTCTGCATAAAGAAACTTTGTAAATATGAAGCTGATTCTTATATTGTTATTACTATACTCAGGACTAGTAATCTGTTCAGGTATAAACTCAAATTAACCAGTTAAAATTTATATTAAATATAAAGTCTAAATAATAACATATTATGCAATAAATAAATAAGTATCAAATTAAATAACAATAAATTTTTTTAAATTATAAAAAAAATAAATTTTATGATAAATATTTGCAATAATATAAAGGTTTAAATTTTTAAAATCATTTTTTTGATAAATATAATAATTTAACAAATATTTAATGCAATTTCGAATACAAAAAGACCATTTTCAATTAATATTGGTTTCTAATTTATATTTCTCTAATTATTATATCTGCTGGATAATAATAAACTAACGATACAATAAAAAATCACTTTTATCGGCAAATAATGGAGCAATATAGTTTACTAATCACTTAGTCTTCCAAAAACATACTCAGATTATTGATTTTTAAACTAATCATATTTGCCCGTAAATAGTGAATTTAGCAACCAGTGGAATCGGTATTGTATCGGACTTAGCAGAACGATGGAGATGATATAGATGAGGGAACAAAGATTTAACAAAATAAAGAAGACAGTCTTTATTTTGTTGGCTGTCTTTTTGGTAGTATCATTGACAGCTGCATCAGCAAGTGCATGGTACTCAAAGACTAGTGACGGAAAATGTAAGGTGGTAGCTAAAGAGGAGGTTAAAGAAGCTAAAGAAAAGCCTGTTAAAGAGGTAGTAAAAGAAAAGGCTGCTAAAAAAGTAGTAAAAGAAAAGGCTGCTAAAAAAGTAGTAAAAGAAAAGGCTGCTAAAAAAGTAGTAAAAGAAAAAGCTGTTGAAAAAGTAGCAAAAGAAAAGGTGGTTAAACAAGCAGTTAGAGAAAGGGTATTTGATCGAAAGGTATGTTATGAAAAGCTAGACAAAAATCTGTTAGGATTCACAGAGAGTTACTGGTTCTGCACCGTCCGGGGAGGTAATTGTGGTAATTGCTGTTTCGGTAACAATTGGGATGACTGTTGAGACTGTTAATTGTTGACAAGTCTAACCATGGACTTCGCTGTAGACAAATTTATACCAGTAACGATCCATTCGTATACTGCACATCGGACTGCAGAGACAATGAGACTCTAAAAACATTGGAGCCTCTCTTGATAGGGACTGTATGCAAATTGATAGGACTTACGCAGTAAATGAACTAAAGTATAAAGCAGCTCTGTATTAAGTATTATATGAAGTGCAGTTTAAGGTTCCGTGCCACTTTTTTGGGTTTAACCGCGTAAGTCCTATATAAAAATGAAAAGAGAAACAGATATCTTATATTTCTTAAATTTTAATTTTTTTAAATTTTAAGGTTTATACACATCATCAGGCTCAAAGACTTTTTCTCCCACAATCTCTCCATCAAGATTCCGATAAAAACAGGATCTGTACCCCATATGACAGGCTCCCCCAACCTGTTCCACGAGCAGAAGGAGAGAATCCATGTCACAGTCAACTCTGATTTCTTTTACTTTCTGTACATGCCCTGATGTCTCTCCTTTTTTCCATAACTGCTGTCTGCTCCTGCTCCAGAAGTGTACGATTCCGGTCTTGACAGTCTTTTCAAGAGCTTCCCGATTCATATAGGCGCACATTAGTACCTCCCTGCTAAGCTGGTCCTGAACCACAGCAAGGATAAGACCATTTTCAGATTTCAAAGCATCAAAATCAATCATGGGGGATAGATTGCAAAACAAGTATAAAAAGGAGAGGGCATTAGATCTTAAGTGACCCAAGAGAGAAGAAACTAAACCTGACTCTTTTCTTCAGGGTTTGATACCAAGTACATCCTCGACATATGCTCTGAGAATTTCAGCAACGCTCCAGGCCTGAGCAATGCAGCCCCCTGGAGTGTAAGGATAATCGCCATCAAATAATTCGGAAATTGTGCCTATACCTGCAGTTTCAAGGTGAATATCAAAATTCTGCAGGAGAGCACGCATATCTTCAAGACTTTCTTTTGAATAATTATGGACTTTCCGGTAAGCTTTCACATACGCTCCAAGGAGCCAGGGCCACGCTGTTCCATTGTGATAAGCTGCATCCCGGGTTACTGAATCTCCGCAATAATGTCCTTTATATAACGGGTTATCACTCGAAAGTGTTCTAAGTCCAAAAGGAGTCAGGAGATCTTTTTCAACTCTGTCTACGATTGCTTTTTCTTTTTCAGGGGAAAGAATTGCATAAGGCAGAGCCACTGCGAAGATTTGATTGGGGCGGATTGCCGGGTCTTTAACCTCATATCCTTCTTCGCCTTTATACACGAGGTCAAAGAGGCAATTGGTCTCCGGATTCCAGAAGACATTCTCATAATTTGAAGCTACACCAGCTGCAAGAGTTTCATATGTAGAAGTATTTTTTCCTAGATGAGTGCCCAGACTGGAAGCTGTTTTCAGGGCATTATACCAGAGAGCATTGATTTCGCAGGCTTTACCTGCCCTAGGTGTCAATGCTTGTTCCCCAATTTTAGCATCCATCCAGGTTAGCTGAGGCCCCTGCTGGATAAGATAATCGGAGTCCATACCTATCCCAAAGTCCGTACCTTTACGGTAATTCTCTATGATCTCCTCCAGGGTATCCCAGACGTCAGAGAGAAAAAGAAAATCTTTCGTATATGCGAAATATCGGCCCACAGTGTGAATAAACCAGAGAGAAGCGTCTACAGTGTTATAAATTGGTTCTCCTCCGAGTGCCAGGAAAGCATTAGGGATCAGGCCTCTCTTACAATGCCTGGAAAAGTTTTTAAGAATGTATTTTGCTTCTTCAAAACGACGGGGAATTAAAAGCAGACCAGGCATAGAGATCATGGTGTCTCGCCCCCAATCCGAAAACCAGTGATACCCTGCAATCACCGTACTTTCACCTGAAGAAGGATTCTTCACTATAAAAGGGTCCGTTGCTCTGAGAAGTTTAAGAGCAAAGGGTTCGGTAAGTCTCGAATTAAAGGCGAGAAGGTTTTGTCGATATGTTTCCCTTGTATAGAATTCCTCAACCTGTTCGAGCGTTAGAGAAGAAACATCTTCGGTTGAAGCAGCTATGAAAAAGTGAGAGGTACCCAGTTTGAGTTTGCTTTCAAAGTAACCCGGATTGAAATTGTCTTCCTGGAAGTTAAGTCCTCTCTTCTTCTCAATATCATACTCAAAATTATAGTACCATTTAGGATCAGAGTGATAACTGAGATTTGATGAAAGCGAGAAGGTACAGCCGTTGGAGCTTTCCAATTTTACTCCTGCAGGATTGGTTTTCTGAGTGAAAGAAAGTTCTCCTGAGCGAACAGTGTAATGGAAATTTCTGGAATTCACCAGCGGAAAGATTCTTAGCAGAGCTCCTTCTCTTCTAGATCTGATGTTATAGAGAATGCAGGTTGTGTTGCTGTTGTGAATCATGAAAATCTTTTTCTTTATGGTAAAATCGCCGAACTGGTAGACCCAGAGAGGAAAAGGAACAAGGATGAACTTGGAGATGTAATTGAAGCCTGACGGAAAAACAGTATCAGGATACTTATGGGTTGCAAGCCTATAAACTTCTTCGTTAATCGAAATTTCTTCATCAAGGGAAGAAAGCAACACAAATCTTCCAGGGGATTTTTCCGGAGATGCCACAAGCAGTCCATGATAGGTTCTTGTATTTGCCCCTATTACCGTAGATGAGGCATAACCCCCGAGTCCGTTTCCTACAATCCACTCTTTCTTTATCCCTTCCTCGTATGTGGAAAAGGAATCCGCTCCAAACTTGATTCCACTCATAATATATCTGGTTAGGAGTTAATTTATTAAATATTTGTATCCCTGGAGATAAAAGTTGAGAAAATCTAAGACGGAAAAAAGCCAGATTATAGTAAAAATATCAAGTTATTAAGTTCCAAATGTAATCATAAACTATTTTAGCTGTGCAGGATATAAGAAAGTGAGAATCATGAAGCAAGACCTTTTAGAAATCCTTGTTGATATTTTCAAATCCTCTGGATATAATACCACAATATCCAGCCAGTTTGACATTTTTGTGGAAAAAAACAGGCATAAGGCTTATGTTAGATATGCCCTGGAGCCAGATTGCGAGGATATAAAAGCCTTTTCAGAAAAGATAGGGGACTGTACAGGAATCTATGTAATGACCCGGAAAGGGCCCGAAGAATTAATCAGTTATGCAACTGAATTTGGGATCTATATTTGGGACAGGGATGAGCTGGCTCTTCAAATCGGAAGAGCGGTTCTTGTAAATCTTGAACAGAAAGCAAATACTTCGTATTCTGAACACGAGAGCCAAATATCAAGTGAAGTACGAGATCAGTACAAGCAAACAATTTTCGAATTACCTGTCGAAAACTGGAAGTTAAAAGAAGGGTCCATAGGGGAGTCCGACTTTGACGGAGATCTTTTGCCTATTCAGGAACAGCAGTCAGAGGCCAAAAAAAATTCTATCGAAAATCAATCTCTGACACGGAGATTTGAGGAAAGAAAAAACTTAAGGAAGCAGGAACAGGTTGAGGTCCCAGAAACCGAATCGTACGAAATGGTGAATATACGGTCGATAGAGCCAAGGATTTCTAAAAACCAGGCTATTATTATCGCAAAACCCTATCTGATTAACCCAAAGGATGCAATTTTAAAGTTTGTACCTTTCTGGAAGTATAAATACAATGTTGAAGCGGAAAAACGCTTCAGGTCAAAAGTTCTAAGTATTGTCGGAAAGGGAAATGGTCTTCTTAACGCTCTAAATAAGTCAAAGGAAGAGATGGAAATTGAAGGGCTTAGTACACCTACGAAGGTTCCTGCCGTGCAGTATGAGTTAAAAAGACCAATTGTAGATAAAAAACAGGCAGAAAAGATTCTTCTGGACTTTATTAAAGAGGAGAATACACGCGAGATACGTTTTAACAATACGGAAGGACAGGCCGTTATATATGAGCACAGGAGTATCGGTCCCAGGTCTGATGAGATACAGCTCGATATCGAGCTTGTGTATATCCCTGTCTGGGAAGTTAAAGGGAAACGTAACTCTCTGGAGATCAATGCTTATAATGCAAAGGTTCTTGAGGAGCCTGTTGATGAAGATGCCGAATTTCTATGAATCGAAAACCTGAAAAAGTATTGGAAGAAAAATATATAATATAGAAAATATATTTTTATATACTGGCAGAACAGGATTTCTTGAAAAAGAATCCGGATCTTATCCTTCCAGATTCCTGTGAAAAAGTCTTTCAGGAAAAAGCGCAATTTTACTATAAGCATTATATTTGTTCGATGAAAGAGTATATAATGTTTGGAAATTATCTTTCAGCTGTAACGGATGGCATCTTATAGGAAATAAAACCCATAAATATTTCATAAATATGAAACATAAAAAGAGGTGCGTAAATGATAGAAGTAACAGACAGAGCTGCTGAAGAATTGAAAACACTGATTGAGCAGGAAGAGAAACCTGAGCTTGCTCTCAGAATTTTTGTTGCCGGGGTTGCCTGCAGTGGAGTTCAGTATGGCTTAGCCTTTGACGATGAACTTAGTGAAGAGGATGTGACTATGGAAAGTAACGGGATTAAACTCGTTATGGCAAAAGATATCGAAAGAAGCTTCTCTGAGGGCAGTATTGACTTTGTTGAGGACGAAAACGGAAAAGGATTCCTTATCCGTAATCCAAGTGCCGGCGGTGGATGCGGTACCTGTGGCGGATGCCATTAAATAAAGTAAAATCGCGCTGAGTTATCGAACCCAAACCTGAAAAATAAAATAAAACAAAGGAGAAACAAGTCTATGTTCCCAGGAATGGGAGGGGTAGGGGGCCGGGGAATGAACCCGGCTAAAATGAAGCAGATGATGAAACAGATGGGAATTGACGTTAAAGAACTTAAGGATGTTCAGGAAGTAGTCATAAAGACTGCGGACTCTAATATCATTATAGAGAACGCAAATGTCACTATCATGAAAGTCCAGGGTTCGGAAACATACCAGATCGTAGGTGACGTAAAAGAAGTCCCGAAAGAACTGGAGATTCCTGCTGAAGATATAAAACTCGTAATGGAGCAGACCGGTGTTTCTGAAGATGAAGCCCGGAAAGCCCTGCAGAGTTCGAATGGAGATCTGGCAGAAGCCATTGTGGCACTTTCTTCTGCCTGACTCCTTTTTTCATGGATTTTATAAGTTACTTTGCCGTAAATTTCGTAACTATTGTCCACCAGAGTTCAGCCGCCTGAGTTTCGTTTCTGGAACAGAGCCCTTTTCGCTCATTTTGCTCGTTCAAGAGGGCCAAATTATGTGGAGAAACTGATTTTCAATTCATTCGGGACCTATTTTCCAAAATTTGTTTCGGATCACTCAGCAGTAATAATCACAATTTTAAAAAAATTGCCCACAAATATTTTCAGAACCGATTTAATCAAAAACGACGTGGCCAACATGATCACAACCCTTTTTAAAAAATGCTTGAGCGCAAACTTTTTTAAAAAAAGTTTGATCAAAAATCCCTAGTAACAGTGTGATCACAACCCTTTTTAAAAAAAGTTTGATCAAAAATCCCTAGTAACAGCGTGATCACAAGCCTTTTCAAAAAAGGCTTGAGCGTATACCTTTTCAGAAAAGCTTTGATCGAAAACGAGATAACGTTTGGATTTGAAAAACTTATCCCCAAACCCTATAGGCGTGATCAACCGGCGCAACGGTTGCGGGTCAACGGTTGCGGGCCAACTGTTTTGGAGGTTTGCTCGAGAATTTGTACCCTCGAGCGACATTTGGTAAGGTATTACATGGTTTTTTACGTGATTTTTAGAGTTTTTTATCAATTACATGTTTTTGGAGGTTTACTCAAGAGTATTTACCCTCAAGTCGTATTTGATAGATATTTGGAACCGGATTGTGTTTTTTAATTTTATTTTTAAGGCTGCCAATTTTCATTCTTCGTCAATTGCACTAACATACCTGGGAAACAGGAGCATATAATTTTCCTCATAAGATTTCCCATCTTGATTAATATCAAGAGTCCATATTATTTCAGGTGTTCTTGCTATTGATTTTCCTTGAATCGTCTAATTCCTCCGAACTTAATTTCATTTTATAATCTGCTCTTTAGAATTTGATCTTTTTTAATCCTGGTGCACGTCTCCCGGGAGTGTTCAATCCCGGGACGAACACCAGCTTATTGCATGTCTGTTTGCTATAGAGGAATGAATTTTTCCCATCTCTAACTAAACTCGAAAACTAAGTAAGGATATGGATTTGGGTAACATATCTTAGCTTCAGAGATAACATAAATATAAAAATAGAAGTATTACTTTCCTATAGAATTCATTAGAATACTTTCTAGAGACCTATTGAAGTCTGCCGGTTTTTGTAGAAATAGATAGATATAAAGGTTCCTGTCTCAGGGAGAAAAAAATCGAATTTCACTAAAACTGATGTATAAGCATAACGTGAGGTTTATTCTCAGTTTGCCCTTATATTTTTCATATTTTCAGGAATCTATTTTTCATATTTACTCATATACAAGGGTAAATTCATCCTTTTTTATTTTCATTTTTGGAATTAATTTTCTAAATGTCTCATAGTTTTATATCACGTTGTAAGGATTTGTAATAACAAAATTTCAAAACTTATTAAATAATTCTAATTTAGTCCACATATTAAAAACTAAAATATTTTATAAACTTGCAAGTCCTTACAAAACCCTATATAGCAGCTAGTTATCAATCTAGAAAACTGTTTTAACCCTAATTTTTAGTAATAAATCTCCAGTTTTTTGTTTCTTACAGAAAAATAAGGTATGAACTGCTCTGGACTAAAAGTCCCTTTCTATGGCATTTATCCAGAAAAACGTATGAATCCCTGCATAAAAAAATATTTTCTAAAGATAAATACCTATTTATAAAAGCGTCTCCAAGTTTGTTTGATGAGCTTATCCCTTAAATCAAAGTTTGATCTTCAAGTTTAATCTTTCAGTAACCTAGTCTCTTATTTGTCTAGTCTCTTATTTGTCTAGTCTCTTATTTGTCTAGTCTCTTATTTGTCTAGTCTCTTATTTGTCTAGTCTCTTATTTGTCTAGTCTCTTATTTGTCTAGTCTCTTATTTGTCTAGTCTCTTATCTGTCTAATCTCTTATTTATCTAGTCTCTTAATTGCCTAGTTTCCCAGTAGCTAATTGAGCTTCTCATCTTTAAAGATCAATACTGAAAATTTTTAATAATCATGAGTAAAGTGGGGTTTGGGATAGGTTCAAAATAGAATACTAATCAAGGTGTCATTATGTCCGAAAAGAATTTCAATTTTCATTCTCAGGAAAAGGAAAACGGTTCCGAACAGCCGTATGAGAACACTCAAAAGAGTGGACTTCTCAGTTTCCTCCGTCGTTTTCACGTTCATTCTCATGGCCACTCCTGTACTCATTCCCAGGTACACTCTCATAAACACTCTCACGGGCACAGCCACACTCATGGGACTGTGGACCCTTCCATACTTGCTACTAATAAAGGGCTCTGGGCAGTAAAATGGTCGTTTATAGGGCTGATGATCACAGCCATTTTGCAGATTTTCATAGTTTTTATTTCAGGAAGTGTTGCCCTTCTTGCCGATACTATCCATAACTTCGGGGACGCATCAACTGCAATTCCTCTTGCAATAGCTTTTTCCCTGGCCAGAAGAAAACCAAGCAAACGCTTTTCCTATGGATACGGGAGGGTAGAGGATCTTGCAGGTATAGTCATCGTTTTCCTTATTCTTTTCAGTGCGGCTGTTGCAGGTTATGAGTCTGTAAACCGCTTCTTGAACCCTCAGCCTGTAGAACATTTGCAGGCTGTAGTTATTGCCGCAATTATAGGCTGTGTCGGAAACGAGGTTGTGGCCCAGTTCAGGATGAAAGTTGGAAAGGAAATCGGAAGTGCAGCCCTTATTGCAGATGGATATCATGCCCGAATAGACGGTTTTACCAGCCTTGCGGTCCTTATCGGAGCCATCGGTATCTGGCTTGGATATCCTATCATTGACCCTCTAATTGGAATGTTAATCACAATCAGTATTCTCAAAATAGTCGTTGACTCGAGTAAGCTCGTGTTTACTCGCCTTCTTGATGGCGTTGAGCCTGAAGTTTTTGATAATGTAAAGAACATTACTGAAAGTGTAGAGGGTGTCTGTGAAGTAACCGACCTTAGAGTACGCTGGATAGGGCACCGTCTACATGCAGAGATCAATGCTTCAGTTTCGCCTTCTCTTTCAGTTGAGGAAGGACATGAAATCGCTAATTCTATAAGAGAAAAACTTCTTGAAAACTTCTCTTACCTTTCCGGCACCATTATCCATGTTGATCCTCTCACGGCCTCAGGAGAGTGCTGCCACTACGGGTCTGATAATTCGGAAATTCTGCATGGAAAACAGAAGCAGGTTTCAAATGCCTGTTCCCAATAAGGTCCTATGAGATTTTAGTTATGGGTGGCACTTTATTGTAAAAGTCTTATCCTTCTAAGGGACTGCATTAATTTCGTCATTAGGTTCTGGTGAACTTGCCGGAACCTTCAGGCTATTTTCAAGTAAAAAATGCGTCAATTTCTTCAAATACCTATTTTGCCCTTTATCTCAATTGATTGGGTGTTGTAGCGATAATTCTGTAAAATCATAAATTTTGAAAAGTTGTTTTATCCCAAAACTATTTCGCTTTTTTAATTTTTCTTCTATTGCGTTATATTGGACTTTCAAACGGCTTTGGATCTGCGAAATCATTTCAGGATAAACACAAACTGCCTTTCATCGAGAGCAGCCGGCGAAGAGATCCAGTACCCTCTTATGACAGGTTTGAGAATCCGAATTCCTTTGGAATTAGTGGACAGCTACTTGTTGGATTCCAATTAAACCAAGTGTATTATTCAACGTGGTTCCCGTAATGGTGTATTCTGCGGTTGCCGGGTTGCCTTTCTCATATATAAATTGCTGCTTAGCTTCGTTGTCTTTGCCCGCAACAACAATGGCTTTCAATATGATGGTTGAACCATTTGGAACGCCTAAATCCCCTGGGTCAACTTTTTTCGTTTTGCCGAGTGTGATACCGTCTGTTTGTTCTGATTTCTTCCAATTAACGCCGTCCGATGTGTATTTAAACTCCATCTTGACAACGAACCCACCTCCGTTATGGAGGGAAACATATCCGACTTTGTCTGTCATAATGATCACTATCCTAAAATCCTTACAATGTATATAAAGATATTGCAAAAGTTTGATGGTGATGTCTTTCCGTAACGAAAAAAGTTCCAACCTACCAGTAGACGATTTTATTTTATTACTAATAGTAATTGTCGGACAGCCTGTTTAGGGTGGAATGGCCGCCCATAATTTGATTTTATCTTTTATCTAAAGACTGGATAGTGAAAATCTTGTAAAATAGTAAATCTCGAAAAGTCATATATCAAATTGTGAGACCGCAGTTAATATAGTATATGGTTCAGCGATTACAGATATTGATGAG
Organism: Methanosarcina spelaei; assembly: GCF_002287235.1. Classification (GTDB taxonomy): domain Archaea; phylum Halobacteriota; class Methanosarcinia; order Methanosarcinales; family Methanosarcinaceae; genus Methanosarcina; species Methanosarcina spelaei. Next base: position 19,292 of record NZ_LMVP01000379.1, on the reverse strand, counting down.
CGCACTAATCGAATTTTGAATATTATCAAGGCTAAACATGGTTTAAAAAACAAAAGTGCTGATATAAATTAAATGGCTAAAGAAATGGCTGAAGAAACGGCTGAAGTGTAAGAAGATGTGATTTTATAATCTGAGTTAATGAGAATGATTAACTTTCCTATTGTGAAAGGTTTACTCTGACTTTTCAATAAAGCCAGATTTTTTGCACTAAAGCGGAAATATCATGTTTAAGTTGCTAATAAACATCATATTTAATTTGTTAATCAACAACATACTTAATTTGTTAATCAACATAATGGAATTGTTTAAATAATTACTATAATAATTTGTAGCTGTTATAATTCTTTGTTGGATTACTTCGTTGTTTTGTCTACTCATCTCATAACATATCTTAGGGACCTAAAAAATGAAAACATTTTCTGCTATCATTTTCTCTATCATTTTATTTATGTTACTGTCACCTGGAATAGCTGGAGCAGTAAATCAAAATGACATTAACCAGGAGCTTCAGCAAGGAGGTATAATTCACCTTCCTGCCGGAACTTATACTTTAACAGATTCAATAATTCTTCAATCTAACACTATTTTAGAAGGTGAACCCGGAACTGTGATTACAATTCCGGATCACGCTGGATGGCCTGCATGGAAACCACTAATCTCAGGAAATAGTGTCCAAAATGTCACAATTCGAAATTTGGAAATTAATGCAAACAGCAACGGAAATTTAGAAACCCCGCATGGTGCAGGTTATTATAACTGCATCCATGTAGTCGATTGCGATAATTTACAGGTTTATAACTGCACTTTCCATGATAGTTTAGGAGATGGCCTGAGAACCAAAAGATGTGAAAACATTAAGTTTCATAATAATCTTGTTTACAGACTCGGACATGAAGGCTTCTTTGGCATTGAGAGTCAGTATATTGAATGTTTCAATAATCGAATAACTACAAGAACAAACAGTGGTCTCAGGATTTGGAACTCTGCAAATGTCAGGTTCCATGACAATGTTATAGATGCGCAATTGGATGCCGGTGGAGGTGATCCTGGCATTCAGATCGAAGATTCCAAAGGTTCTGTAGGTAATGTGGAGATCTATAATAATGTCCTTAATAGAACATGGGGAAAAGGTATCTGGTTAGTTGCCTATGATTCGGGAGTCTCAAACATTCAAAAGGTTCTGATTCATCACAATTTATTCTATGAAATCGGACAGAGTTATAATATTCCATCTATAGGAGGCATAGTTAACGATGGATTCCAGGGTACTCGGATTTATAACAATGTTTTTGACGGGGTGAAAAACAACGCCTTTAGAAATCAAGCCGGAGGACAAGGCACAGTAATAAAAGATAATGTTTTTACAAATACAGTTCAACATACTTCAATTTCTCAGACGGCAACAGGCTATGCGATTGCTGATCTTGCAGGAGCAAACCTTTCTGTAACTAACAATTCTTTTTACAATAATGAAAACGGGGATGCATATCAAACAGGTATTTCTAATGCCTATTTTAGAGATCCTGAAACTCACCAGACTTTTTCAGGTTGGACCTGGACAGGCTCAACATGGACATGTAAGTTTGTAAAACCAACGGAATTGGGCTCTATTCCACTTACTACAACCATCAGGTTACGACTAATGGCAATAATATACAGCATATTGTATTGTAAAGTTTTTAACTGAACACAATATGAAGTATGTAAATATGGAGATGATCCCAAAACTCAAAATCGCTTCTCTGAATCCTATAGACCGTCTCATCTCTATGTTTTTTGTTTTTTGCGTTTGATGGGGAAGCGATTGTTAGATGAATTATACTGTTAGATAAATGTTACTTTTATATGAGTGTTACTTCAGGTATGATCTTACTGCAATTGAGAATATCTCCTGAGAGGGCGTGTATCCTTTTTCTTTATATTCAAATTTTTTGTCATACTTTTCTGCATCAGCTTCATTAATTTCTAATACCGGACTATATTTATACTTCCAATTATGTCCTCTAACAGTTCCTTCCTTTAATTCTAAAGCAAGCATTCCGTAAGGATATTCACCATTCATGTCGCTAATATTGAAATCTTTACTGCTTTTAAAACCATGCTTGCAATAGTTATGGGGGTCCCCGAATATAACAATCACACCTATTCCATCGTTTTTGGCAATGTTAATTGTTTGACGAATTAATGCACTGCCTACACCTTTCCGCTGATATTTCGGTAACACACTTATGGGGCCAAAACTCGCAATTTCTATCTTAATTTCATCTTCCGAATACAACCAGGCTTTGGTGTACATAATGTTACCAATTATTTCACCATTATATTCTGCAACAAAATCAAGTTTCTTAATAAAATCAGGATGATTTCTCATAATATGTACTAAATAATGCTCGTTACAGCCAGGCACATAGAGGTTCCAAAATGCTTCTCTTGTCAAGTTTTCGACTTGATTGAAGTCCTCTGCTTTTTCATTGCGAATTGTAAAATCCATGATTAATTCCTTTTTTGTTTTATTCGGTATAAGTATCTGATTAATGTTAATTACAGCAATTCAATGATATTAAATATCAGTATATTGGGCAGTAGATCATTTAAATGCAGTAGTCTTTGCCTAAACTTATTGTATTTTTTTATCTCAAAAAATAGTCTCCAATCACATCTCTATTCAAGCGAAAATCATGTGAGTTTACGAAAACAGCTGTATACTACGTAATATAGACCTTTTGCAGTTGCATAGGATGACTAGATCATGAAGCTTAGGAGTCGTCACAGAACAAACTATGTATAAGTTTCGATTGGATGCCTTGATTTTCAAGATCATTATCACCAATTAAAAATTAACTTTATGAAAAGTTTGCCTAATCTGTTTTGTGACAGTTACTTAATGAAATTATATAGAAACTGTCATATCCAGAGCTTAATTCAAGAAAATAGCAAGTTAAATACAAGGTTTTTGCCGGAAGTCACAGAGAATAAGAAACACTGGTGAAAAATTTGGCGACAAGTTTGATCTTTGATTATACGCTAATCCACCAATTCATAATTAGGTTATTAAATCTCGAACTTGAATAATCAATAAATCTTCAAATATGAAATTGATTCTGAAACTTTTATTAATGTGTAAATCAGATCGATTTTGCTCTGAGATTGTATAAAGTAAACTAAATATAATAGAAGAACCGAATCATTGGAAAATAAAAAATAAAAAAAAAGTATAGATAACAGAATTATGATTTTGAATAGAAGCTGTGATCATGACTGCTATGGAATCTCATTTGAAGGGATACACCGGCCTTAATATTGGCTTGATTTTCGGTGGATTTTGTCTTTTAGTTGCTGGTTATTTTTTATCTATTCCTTTGTTTACAGCTATTGGAGGAACATTTTTCGGTGCAAGTTTAGGTTCTTTATTTGGTAGAATGGCCAATAAGGATATTATCGAAAATTTTGGTTTATTATCTCAGCCGCAAAAATTCACTTCTGAGGAAGCGAACATTACACTTTTTAGGAAAGAGTGGCATATGTATCACGTTACCAAAATTAATGGTGAATTCGTCTGGAGGTACACTCTATATGATTTTTCAAAAGAATCAGTTCCGGGTTATCTTCAAGCTAGTGTGACGATTGCTAGCCCTTATGATAATACAGCACAAAATCACATTGTAGAAGCAGGAATTAGGAAAAATAAGCTCGTGACTTTAATAACTGCCTGTGAAGGGGATGAAGCAGGTATCCACATTTTTCCAAGGGTTGAACATACATTTAGAAGTGATTATTGCGGTATAGTCGATCTGACAACTTGGGATGATACCCCATCAATAAGCCCAGTAATAATAGTAAGTAAACCAAAATATGGAACCGAACCTACTATAAGAGATCCTGAAGCTAAAGAATTGGATGAATTTTGGATTTCACGTATGAAAACGTATGGTTTTGATTTACTTCCCAGAGTGACTGCCGAAACTGCTAATAAGCCAATAGTACAATCCACGGTACAACCGACAGCACAACCCATAGTACAACAAATTTCAGAACAACCTATAGTGCAACCTACAGTATAGGTACTCAATGAATAATATAAGGATAATTCCAACATAGTTTAAATGTGATTCAAAATAGATGATCTATTCAAGGAAGAAAGTTTGAAATCAATATCTCGAAAACTAAGGAACGACGAAGATATAATTTCATAATTCCTGTTGTCGATATTGTCTTTAGCAACGGATACAAAGCCGTTTCCAAAGTGAATATTTGAAGTTATATTTTTACCATTCCTAATCATCATTAATATTCAGCAGCTTTCATTAGTCAAAAGAATAAACAATATAAAGGGACTGATAGCTGACAATTCTCAGCATAACCTAATTATTTTGCATCTCGTTTAAGGAACGCTGGTATTACCCCAGCTAAATGAAGTTACACAAAAGCAGGCAGTGCATATACAAAGTTTTCAGAAAACAGTAAGTTAAACATGAAGTCCCTTCCGGAGAATACAGAGAATAAAAAATCCTGGTGGAAATTTTGGTAAAATAATAAATGCTACAGGTCAACACTTAATATCTTAATTCCCCACACAAAAGAGATGTTAAAGCATGGATCCCAATATTTCAAATATAAATGTCTCAAGTATAAGCTCTGCCAACTTTCAATCAATATTAACATTAATAGTCGCGATATTTGGTTCAGGATCAATAATTGGGATATTTATACAAAATAAGATCACAAAATTACGTTCCATTGAGGAAAAGCTAATAGAGGACAGAAGAAAAGTATACTTTGATTTATTGGCGCCTTTCATACTAATGTTTACTAAAGGAACCGACCAACAAAAAATAACAGATCAAATGCTATCACAAGAATATAGGAGAACTTCATTTGAATTAACTTTATTAGGTTCAGATAAAGTTGTCAGAGCCTATGGAAATTTAATGCAATATACATTTGAATCCGAAAAGCAGAAAGCTGAAGGTCAAATAATTGATCCAACTATAATAATTAAGCTATATACAACCCTTCTGTTAGAAATACGTAAAGATTTAGGAAACGGAAATACAAGCTTAAAAGAAAAGGACATGATTAGTCACATGATTACAGACATAGACAAATTAAATTTTTAAAAGAACACACCCTAACGTCATGCACACTCCACCAAAACCAAAAAAGTAAGAAAATAAGCCCAAAAGCGAAGCGTTTCTGAACTAAGAGATTGGGTGAGCTTCTCGTAATCAAATTCAAAAGCTTAGAATAAGCCACCCTTTACTCTTAAGTTAAGCCAGGATTTACTCACGGATTTATTGAAATCCTATACGGCTTTTTCCTTTTTTACATGTATATTCTTTCGCGTTAAGTTTCAATTTTTTTTAACAATTCTTGTTTTATGTGATTTCCTGCATACAGCAATGCAATTAAATATGTCGAAAAGAATAGGTCGGATCCTGGGAATGATATAAGTGGAATTGATATAATCAGGGCCATAAGTCCTAATGTAAACCACACGAGTACGTTAGTTATCCGGTCTGACGTATCATTGGAATAAGTGTTTTTTATTTTATAGTATGTCCATGCTCCTAGAAGGATAGACAGCATAAAGAATAAGGAGGCTAGAAAAAGTATTGCTTTTATTAATGAACCGACGTTAATTAATAAACCGATTTCATATTCGTTAAAATTGATTATTTGGATCTTATATACTATAGTCCATAATAGTAATGCAGAGAACCCGATAATTTGGATTATTCTATCTTTTATCGAAAATGAAGATGGTTCGATTCTATTATAAGTCCGAAGACTTTCAGTACCCAATCAATCACCTTTCTCAAAACTTAACGATTAACCTTAGGCATGTCTTCCTAAATTTATCTTTCTATTTTTAAACAAATTTTTACTGAAGCTTTTATAAACTAGACCATTCCATATACAATAGGAATATAAGAGTTTTCACCGATTAATAGATGGTTAAATGTCTAAAACGTAGGAAATAAGCCCAAAAGCTCAAGTTCATCCAGAATTTACTCTGGATTTTTGAAAATTTTTCTTATTACGTATTTTCCTGTATACGTCAATACAATTAAGTATATACCAAAAAATTGGTTGGATTCTGGAAATAAATAAAGTGGAATTGATGTCATAAGTAAAAATAGTCCTAATGCAATCCATTTAACTGCACTAATTATCCACTTTGACTGATCTTTAGAATAAGAACCTTTTATTTTATAATATGCCCGTGTTGACTCAGTACCAAAACCTAGTGATGAATTTAAAGTTCAAAATCACTAGGTTTTGTAATTAGTCATGATCCTTGTGACATAACTTAAAAATTGAAGTCTTTAGATGTAGAATATTGATTTTGATGATAACTGGACTCTTCTTGCTAACTCAGGTCTTCAATTAAAAAATACGAAAATCACTGGATTTTGGAACAGAGTCCCCGTGTTCCTAGGAGAATAGATACCATAAATGAAAATGCCGTTAAATATAATATTAATTTTATTAAATCATCTTCATATTCGTTAAAATTGGTTGTTTGGATCGCATATACTACGAGCCACAGTAGTAATGCAGAGAACCCGATAATTTGTATTATTCTATCTTTCATCGAAAATGAAGATGGTTCGATTCTATTACAAGTCTGAAGATTTTCAGTACTCACTTAATCACCTTTCTCAAAACTTAACGATTAACCTTAGGCATATCTTCCTAAATTTATCTTTTTATTTTTAAACAAATTTTTACTGGAGCTTTTCTGAACTCGATTGTTCCATAACAACAAGCATATCAGAGTTTTCACCGATTAATAGATGGTTAAATGTCTAAAACGTAGGAAATAAGCCCAAAAGCGAAGCGTTTCTGAACTGGGTAAGATTAGGGGGAGCTTCTTATAATCAAATACAGGGACTTAGAATAAGCCGTCCTTTACTCTCAAGTTCAGCCAGGATTTACTCACAGATATTTTGAAATCTTATACGGCTTTTTCCTTTTTTACATGCATGTTCTTTCGTGTTAAGTTTCAATTTTTATTAACATTTTATCTCTTACATATTTTACTGCAAACAGCAACATAATTGAGAATATTGCAAAGAGTTTATCGGATTCTGGGAATAATATAAGTGGAATTGGCATCATGAGAACAAGTAATCCTAATGTAAACCATTTAATTAATTTAATTATCCATTTTGACTGATTATCGGAGGATGAATTTTTTGTTTTATAATGAATCCATATTCCTAGGAAAATAGATAATATAAAAGAAAAAGAGGCTAGAAATAATAGTGATTTTATTAATGAACCGACATCAAGTGATGAACCGTCGGCATATTCGTTAAAATTGATTGATTTGATCGTGTATACAGCAATACATAGCAGTAATGCAGAGAATCCGATAATTTGTATTATTCTGTCTTTTATGAAACATGAAGATGGTTCTATTTTATTACAAGTCTGAAGATTTTCAGTACCCACTTAATCACCTTTCTTAAAACTTAACGATTAACCTTAGGCACGTCTTCCTAAATTTATCTTTCTATTTTTAAACAAATTTTTACTGAAGCTTTTCTGAACTCGATCATTCCATAACAACAAGCATATCAAAGTTTTCACCGATTAATAGATGGTTAAATGTCTAAAACGTAGGAAATAAGCCCAAAAGCGAAGCGTTTCTGAACTGGGTAAGATTAGGAGGAGCTTCTTATAATCAAATACAGGGACTTAGAATAAGCCGTCCTTTACTCTCAAGTTCAGCCAGGATTTACTCCGGACTTTTTGAAATCTTTCCCATTAAGTGTTTTCCTGCATATGTCCATGCAATTAAGTATGCATCAAAGAATCGGTAGAATTCTGGGAAAAATATAAGTGGAATCGATATCATGAGAACAAAGAGCCCGAATATAAACCATTTAACTGCTTTCATTACCTCTGTTGACGGATTATAGGAATAAACACGTTTTATCTTATAATATACCCACGCGCCTAGAAGAATAGACACTAAAGAAAGATGCGGCTACAAATAATACTAATTTTATTAATGAACCGCCATCATATTCATTAAAGTCGATTATTTTGATCGCGTATACTATGAGCCATAGGAGTAATGCGGAGAACGCGATAATTTGGATTATTCTATCATTTATAGAAAATGAAGATGGTTCGATTTTATTATAAGTCCGAAGACTTTCAGTACCCAATCAATCACCTTTCCCAAAACATAACGATTAACCTTAGACATGTCTTCCTAATTTATCTTTCTATTTTTAACAAATTTTTACTGAAGCTTATCTGAACTCTATCATTCCATAGATTACGGTCATCGATAGGAAAAACTAGGGCTGAAAATTGACCGCAATAGAGATTCTGTAATCAAAAAAGCAGGAAGTCTCTAAGGTGATCATGCTTGCCCAATTAATAAAATTTCTGTAAGAGTTCATGTAATTCTTTTCATTGTGTTTTGGAAAATGAGTAAAGAGTCAATGCATTTTTAAAATCTTTTTCTAAAAACGGAGAATACAGCAGGCCGATAAATGGGAGTTTTAGTAGGGGTCTTTGTGAAAACAATCTGATTTAGTAGGTAGCTTTTACGTCTGAAATAGAACCATCGACCTGCCAGGATAACAATACAGTCCGATGTATAAAAATATTCTGATAATTATAGTTCAGTAAATATCTTACTGATTACCTTACTGATTACCTTACTGATTACCTTACTGATTACCTTACTGATTACCTTACTGATTACCTTACTGATTATCTTACTGATTACTGAATTTGGTAATGTTTTAAAAAGTATTTCATTTTTTAGCCGAAATAAGTCAGCTTAAGATAAAACTATCTCTAATGTTTTTAGGGTACTTTCCGGTTTTTCATCGCTGTTTCACAGGTGCTGTCGGCTGCTGCAGCTTCTGCATTCACAAGTCCATATCCGTACAGATTATCTCTTCCTGGAGTACCGAGATCTGTAGCTGTTTGTGCAAGCCTGCTTCTTATATTGTCATTGGTAAAAGATGGGTTTGCTGCCAGAACCAGTGCTGCAGTTCCTGCAACATGAGGACATGCCATGGATGTCCCGCTTAACGAAGCCCAGCCATCCTGATAGGTTGAGAGAATATTAACGCCTGGCGCAGCAAGCTCAACATCTGGACCTGTGCTTGAAAATGAGGCCCTTTTATTCATGGAATCGGTTGCACCAACTGCTATTACTGAACCGTAGGCTCCGGGATAATCTACAGAATCTCCTGTTCCTCTTTCATTTCCATCGTTTCCAGCAGCTGCAACCAGCAGAATTCTGGAATCGTATGCTTGTGAACATGCTGCTTCCAGTGCTGTCGTTCCATCATTTGAACCCAGACTCATGGATATAATCTGAATATCATTTGAAGTATCCGCATCCTTACAGGTATCAATTGCCCATTCAATTGCAGTTATCAAGTCGCTGACATTGCCGCTTCCTGTACGATTAACAGTTTTAAGTGAATAGAGATTAGCTTCAGGAGCAACGCCGATAACTCCTATATCATTATCTGCGGCAGCAATGATACCGGCACAATGTGTCCCATGCCCGTTATCATCAAGAGGATCGGCATCATTGTTTACGAAATCATATCCTCCTTTATAATTGTCACACAGGTCAGGATTATTATAATTAATTCCGGTGTCAATTATTGCAACGTTTATTCCAGTCCCTTTGTCACCATTTGTATGTACCACTGGAGCCCCAATTCTAGTTATTCCCCACGGTACGACCTCTTCCAGTACACTTACTTCATAGTCCGGTTCTATGCATGCGATTTTGTTATTTTTTTTCAGATTCTCAATTGCCTGTTCCGGAAGGTCAGCAGCCACTGCAGGTATGTACTTGTAGCTGTGTGTTACTTTTCCATGAAGCTGTACAATCTCTGGATCAGCTTTATCTTTAAAGCTTATGATTACCGGTGCTGCTCCAGCAGTAGTGATCATTAAACTGCTAACAAAAATCAGCGTCATAAACAACATTACCCTTCTCCGCATAAATATTCAAATATCCATTATTTTATATAACAATTGCCAAATATTATCACAAAATAAACATAATTATCCTTTTTTGAATATTTATTACAAACGTATATCAAAAGGCCAAAATTATCCACAGCGTACAAAAACTTGACTTATAGTTTACAGCAAATTCACAACACTGCCATTTTCAAATAAAACGAGATAGAGTACTATCTTTAATGTCAACATGTACCTAAATTTCAGAAACGGAAAAGAAAAGAGCATTATTAGCACTGAACTATTAGACATTGAACTATTAGACATTAAACTATTAGACATTGAACTATTAGACATTGAACTAGATAAATTATGTATTAAGAAATATGGTGACTCAGTATCAAAATCCAGTGACGAACATAAAATAAAAAATCACTAGATTTTGTAATTGGTCACCATCCCTGAGATACAACTTTGGGATTGAAGTCTTTAGATGTCGAATATTGATTTTGATGAAAACGGGATTCTTCTTTCGAATTCAGATTTTCAATCAAGAAATGAAAAAATCACTAGATTTTGGAACAGAGTCAATATGGTTTGGTTTTTATAATGCTACCATTATCATCGAAATACTCAAATATTTTAACTCACACTTTTTCCTTATGCTGTTAACAAAAACAAAAATAGGGTCAAGTAAGATAAACGGTATTGGTCTTTTCGCTAATCAATTTATTCCAAAAGGAACTATAATATGGAAGTTTCACTCTGGATTTGATATCAAAATTGATAAAAATGAACTTGCTAAACTGCCGGAGACAACTAAAGAATGTTTTTTGAAATATGCATATCTTAATCCGGATACAAATAAATATATTCTATGTCTTGATGATGCTCGTTTTTTTAATCACTCCGATGATCCTAATTGCATAGACGAAACTCCCGAAGAAGAGAACGAAGGAATAACTTTTGCTGCAAGAGATATACAACAAGGCGAAGAGCTTACTTCTGACTACAGAAAATATGATGCCGATTATGACTACAAAATGAGCATCCCTTGATTTTGAATTTGATGACTGAATAGCTGCCAATATTTCTATAAATTCAAAGTCAAGTTTTTGAGTACTGTAATATAACGGGTATTTTGAAATGGGCTGTAGCGTCAAGTTTCAAGGTTTAAATCGAGCCTAGTGAAAACAAGTTCAGAGAGAATTCCTGCAGAGTCATTATAATTAGTCTTCAAAATGAACAGAGAAAACAAGCAAATTTCAGAAAAATTCGTTATATGAATTTAAAGTTATGTTGACCCCACTTTCCGCAGATGTACACAAAAATGCCACTTATTATCTCAATACGGCAATAAGCTAAAAACTTAAAATCGGATTTGATGAGATAATATGGCAAATCGGCAAATAAATTCTACATCTGTGTACATCTGCGGAATGTAGGTTGACCATTATCCAATTGTAGAAACATCCAATTGTAGAAACGATTTAAATTTTAAAACATGCTCTAAGGAAAAATAGCTATATAAAACAGTCAAAAAAGAAAATGGAAAAAGAAAACGAAAAAATAAAATGAAAAAATAAAATGAAAAAATAAAACGGAAAAGAAAAGAGCATCAAACGAAAGCTCTCTTCTTTCAATATTCTTTCAATATTCTTTCAATATTCTTTCAATATTCTTTCAATATTCTTTCAATGAGTTTTTACATCTTCTTTTTATAGAATCCGAGATAGATTCCACCAATGGCTGCTAATACGAAGAGAATCCCAAAAATATCGGAACCCGAAAATGAGAAACCGCTATTATCTGGCTCGTCTACGGAGTCTTTTTGCATCTCATAGCCTTCAACATAATCCTGGTCAGCAGCTGATTTTGAGACATCGGGAGCAGGTTCGGGAGAATCAACTCCATATCCTGCATCGCTCTCTACAACAGTCTGATTGCTGCTCCCTGTACTCCTAATTACAGGCGTCGAACTTCCTTTATTCCCGCTACTGCTGTGTTTTTCACCACTGCTGCTTTGTTTTTCAGTATCTTCCTGTTCAAGGGATTCCTGCGTAGCATTTTCTATTGCTTCGCTAAAACCCGGGACCGAGACCATGCCTGATACGTAGCTGTTGAGAAGGGGATTTCCGCAGGTATGGTGGCAGCAGGTAACCCCATCTTCAACTACGGACTCTTCATATTCCGTAGCCAGGTTTTCGAGTACCTCATCCGAAGCATCCCAGTTCCCTTTGCGGGCGGTCTCAAGCATTCTGGCTGTCATAGCCTGGTAAGCATAAGGATTATTCTGCTTAACCCAGTCTCTTAGTTCCTGATCTGCCACGTACGTCTTATATACATGGTTCCATACGTCATCACTGATCAAGTCCGGGTTCGTAGCTTCCCAGCCCCAGAGGTTCTCAACGAAATCTGACATTTCCCTGGCTCCTGCATAACCGTTACCCTGCATACCTTCGATCCATTTTGAATTGAAATATCTGGAGTATGTTTCCCTCGTGAGAAACTTTTCCAGGGTTTCGGTTTTCTCGTCTCCGTTTGTCAGCATGTTCGTGATATATGAATCAGGATACTCTCCTCCCGAAACATAACTGACCGCAAGATTCAGCCCTCCCATGTACTGGAAAAAGTCATCGTTGTCCAGAGTTCCATAGAGGTTTGTACTCCGACTGTGTACTGTAGCTTCAATTCCTTCAAGGTTCTTTTCAAAAAGATCCTTCAGGTTTTCGCCCCATACATCTTCTCCGTAGGCATTGCACATCTTGCTAATGTAAAGATCTGCAAGTGCGCCATTGGTTTCCCAAGTATCACTTGCAGAAACTGCATTGGGAAGACCTGTGCCGTAAGCGCCGTCCGAAGACCCGAAAATCCTGAGCAAGGCAAGGTCCAGAACTTCACTTTCATTAAGGGAACTTTCACTCGTCAAAGAAGATTTCAGAGCATCTGTATTTTCCCGGACATAATTGGGAGAGTCTTCCTGGGCATAAGCCAGTTTTACGGCCTTGTCCAGCAAGCGAACCTTGTCAGGGTACATGTCTCTGTAGAGGCCTGAAATTTGCATTACCACATCAATACTCGGTCTTCCCAGCGTCTCCATAGGAATAGCTTCCACATCAACTACCCTGCCGCTGTTCCACACAGGCTTAACCCCGAGCAGGTAGAGGATCTCTGCTTCCATAACCCCTTCGTGCCTTGTGGTTTCTCCTGCCCAGAGGACGTAAGCCACCTTTTTCGGGTAGATTCCGTGCTCGGCAACGTAGGCTTCAAGCATCTGATCAGCCATTTCCTGCCCGAGAGTCCAGGCAGCTTCTGTTGGCACTATCCGCTGGTCAAAAGCGTAGAAATTTCTTCCGGACGGTAGAGTTTCAGGATTTCTAACAGGGTCGCCTCCGAGGTTCCCGGGTATAAAACTGCCGTTCAGGGCCTTGAGAACCTGATTGATTTCCTCTTCCCCAAGAGACAGGTTTACAGCATACTCTTTTGCACTGGAAAGGAAAGTATTGACGGTTTCGTTTCCTTTTCCAAGTACCTTCTTCTGGGCAGTTGTGGAGTTGACTCCCTGGTTCAGGACCAGGTCAAGCAGATAAAGCTGAGCTCCTTCGGTTTTATTGAATTCATTAACCGAATCAGCAAACTCAGTGCCTAGCATGGAATTTACCATGCCCACAAGCTGCTCTCCTTTCGGGCTTGTGCCCAGGACATGCAGTCCGTAAGGCATGGACTGGCTCTTATACTCATCCAGAAGATCTTCAAGCCCTTCCAGAAAAGTGGTACTAAAGTAAGTCTCGTTGTTTTCTGCCTCTGTCATGTTGAAATCTTCATCCAGGGAAAGAGACTGAGTCAGGTTTAAAACCTCAGACCTGTGAGCCGCTTTAAGGGAAGCGTTTGTATCTGCCTGTTCATAGTTCTGGATAGCTTCGCTCAGATTTGCATAATCCCCATAGCTTCCTGCTGAAAGAATTGGCGGGACAAGATGATCAACTATGACTGCTCCTCCTCTGCGCTTTGCCTCATTGCCTTCACCAAGCCCGTCCATGACATAAGGATAAATCACGGGCTTATCACCTATCATCAGGGAAGGCCAGTCGTACCTGGAGAGCCCGAACTCTTTTCCAGGCAGCCATTCCTGAGTACCATGCCTGCCGAAGTGGACAAGGGCATCACTGCCGAATCCTCCTTCTTCCTTGGAATGCTGGAGCCAGAGGTAGAAAGCAATGTACTGGTGGTGAGGAGGTAAATCCTTGTCATGATAGAGAGCCTCGTTATCATCAAGCCAGCCTCTTGAAGGCTGCGGAGCCAGAATAACGTTTTCCTCTACTTCAATTCTGGGGATCACAAGATATTTTCCACTCTCGTTTTCCCAGACCATGATCTTTCCAGGAGCCGGACCCCACTGGTCAATTACCTCCTGCTGTCTCTCTTCAGGGAGTTCCGAAAACCATTGCTCATAAGTACTTTCCGGGAGGAGAACGACTTTTCCGGTATCAACCAATTTCTTGAGTTCCCCTGGAGCCCAGGTCCCTATATTGATACCTTGAGTAAGCATCAAGTTCAGGAGTTCGGTTTCGTTAAGGGACTGGCGTTCGTTCAAGGCATAACCGTCTTTAGCCATAGCATCAAGAAGGTTGGACAAACTCGGAACGACATCGAGATAAGAGGCCCCTATATTATCCTTCCCTCCTCCGTGATTATAATAGATTATAGCAACTTTTTTGTCCGACTCCGGAATTTCACTAAGGTTTACCCAGCTTCCCACGCGGTCAACGAGCCAGTCTACCTGGTAATCTATGGAAACCGAAGTCTCGGTCTCTGTTTCGGGATCTACTTCCGTTGCAGCCATTATTATCGGGTCAATAGCTCCCCAGAGTTCCTGCAAATCGAGCTTCATCATCTTGTCCGCAGGAAGCGGTCTGCTGCTGGCTTCATACTCGGTTTTGTTCATGTAATTGTCAATAATGCCGTTAATTACAGGTACATCGAGATCTTCGGCATCAAACTTGTTGCCAAAGTACGTAAATGAAATAATCGCATCTACAAGAACTTCATCCCCCTGCTTGAAAAAATCACCTGAGGATAGGTTATCGGATCCATATGTGGCAATAACATTGTAGCCTTTTGCTTCCAGTTTTGAGGTCAAGGCATCAATTGGTTCAATCTGGAATGGGAAATAGCTCTGGTACATGGTAATTGCAACTGTGGGCTTTGCAGGATCGTATACATGCCCTCCATCACTTCGGTTTGAATACCACGCAAGGTAGGTATCCAGAGAATCGGTAAAGTAGCCTGTCATGTTCGTGTGATAGATCGCTCTTTCAGGAAGCGTATGCGGCTCCTCGTACTGCAGGTCAGACCTGCCGCAGCAGTCACTGGCGATACAGAATACGAGATTTTTCAAATTATCCTGTTCATAAGCCCCGTTAAGCCAGTAGTTGTTCAGTTTTTCCCTGTAGCTCTCAATCTGGTCTTCAGGAAGCGGGATACTCTCATTCAAAAGGGTATCATCATCAATAACCACACACCCGTTAGTAATTGCACTGTCCACTGTTGGTGTAAGCTTCTGGGCTGTTGAAGGACTGAGCATATTGATGTATATTATGTCCATCGTGCTCAGGTCAACATCGTTTTCCATCACATAGTCAGCCATAAAGCAGTTAAGAGTAAGGTTTAAGTTGCTGTCATTGTTGAGCTTTTCCATCAGGTTTTTGAGAGGGAGCTCATGGCTCCTGTATCCGGTTACTATTGCAATGTTCAGATTCTGGTTGTTGCTGGAATTACTCTGAATCTGGCTGGAATTACTCTGAATCTGGCTGGAATTACTCTGAACCTGGCTGGAGTTATCCTGAGTTTTACTGGAGTTATTCTGAGTCTCACCGGAATTATCCTGAGCTTCCGTTCCAGCTTCCTTTAACAAAAGAACTTTTGTTGAACCTAGAGGTATAGGGTCAGCATTCATCTGTTTCTGACGGGTGAGTCCGCTAATTTTGGCACTGCCAGACGGGTTAGCATCGCCGCCAGACATTTCAAAAAGAGCTTGTGATTCGTTTTCATCGATATCCCTGCTTGAGGTATCGAGGTTCACTGAAAGATCCGTTCCGTTCTGAATCCGAATTTGTTCATCGGCACGGCGCCATTTGTCCTCGTTGTAAAGAGCTATAAGCGTATAATCTCCGTCGGGAATGTCGGAAAACAGGTAATTACCTTCAGCATCACTGGTTGTGCTGGCAACAAGCTCATATTGAAGATCCACGCTTCCAGCTGCCGAAGATATCGAAAACAGCATTAAAAACATTAAGAATGCCATTATCGAAGCCTTAATTTTCTTTTTCAAAAGACTTATTTCTTTATTCGACTTTTCATTCATAACCTCTACTCCAGAAAATAATTTACCGTTCAGTACTTCGCAAAATAATTGACTTCCTATTATTTAAAAAATAATTTAAAATGTGTTGTTGTGAGGATATTATTACTATGAGACTGCACGCTTTTTGCAAGAAATCCCTTACTCTTTCACTTTTCAATTCTTCATCAGTAGACATGAAAAATTAGATTAGTAAGAAAGATAAATAGCATTGTATGTAAATAACTAAAGTAAACTTTACTTCTCAATGCAAAGAAAAACATCATTTAACACCTGTTATTAAAAAACATTTTAAAGAAAAATAGCCTCACAAGTTCTCGATTCCTCACCTCAATATGTAAACAATTACGTAACTTCAGCTCAATTTTAGTTTACTTGTATAAAAGACTAAGATTTTGGATAATAATCTTTAGCCAATAAGGTAACAATAAATAGGAAATAGGCCAAAGAATTTCATCAAGTGCTATTTATTGAATTATAATCGGTTTAATAGGCGTACTTGCAGTCAAAACAAAATATTTTGAAAATTTATACTTATAAAAAACAAAATATAAAAATAATAAAATATAAAAAGTAACAAAGTCAAAAGTTTGTATAAAATAAAAGGGACAGATATTCAAGATAAATACATGTTACGTTAAGATATTATTTAAAATGAAAATAATTATAATTCATGAATAATTCAAATTAATAGAAAGTAATTACAAAAAACGTTTTTTTGACTGTGTTCCTCTTTCCTTATGACAAGTTTATATGAACAAATATTAATAGAAACAATTTCGTGGATCATAGACAATTTCATAGATCATTTTTCAATGTTGCTTTTAAAGATCAAACTTATTATCGTTTTTGTTAGACTTATATCCTGTTACTAAGATTACAGTGTATAGGTTCCAAAAATAAATCCATTTTAATGTGAAGTCCATTGATTCATAGATAGATTCAAAAATTTCAGATTTGTGGATGTACTTTGGAACCGATGTGCTGAAAAATGGAAGTAATGGTGTTAAACCAGTTTAACTCATTATGACCACCTGCTAACTGATAATACAAGAGTTAAGCAGTATACCTTCCATAATACCTCCTTAAGAACTTATTAAGAACTTTTAAAAAAGTCCTTAAAAAGCTCTTAAGAACTCTTCGTTCAACCCAAATGAAAAAGACCAGATACAGCCAGCACAGCCAAGTCTATGTGGAAGATACTGAAAGCAGGTATCAGCTGCATAATCTATAAACTTCACTGAAAAATAGTTCCGTACATTTTTCCTTAAAATTCAAAAAACGCAAAAACGACTTGGAAGTAAACTAAGGGCCTTTTCTCTGAGGTACAAAATTCTTCTTTTTTCATATTTTTCTTGAGTGGCGGTTAGCCTGCAACTTCAAGGAGTACGAATCCTTTCCTAGGTACACACTTATGGGAATACACAGGTTCCGTACAGGCTAATCGAACCACTATGAAAACATAGGAGGAATACATAATGAAATGAGGAAACATACTTTTCTCGTCTGATTTAAATTTTTTTGATAACGGTAGACCTGATTAAAAAAGCAATCTCGAGTTTACATTACTTCATCATTTCTAGAGCAGTAGAATTGCCTCAAAGACAATTTAGTATCTGTGATCAAAGTCACATCTGAGACTTCGATGACAATTCAATAATTAGTTTTTTGACAGCTTCATAGAACCAAAGAAAAGACAACCTTACTGTCCTAACGTAATGATGAAGTAAATAAACAAAAAAAGTAAATGAAAAGGACTTTCACTTATTTGGGCATATTATTCAAAGAATATAATGCGCATTTTTTGATACCGTTCCATTGTTATATAAGACTTACGGATTGAAGTGAAAAATCAATATCATTAAACTTTCAAATATCAAAAATACTAAACTATTCACAACGGCGACAATGCTTAATTTTGGGCCTTAAGTACTTAAGTCCTAAATTATTATATTTTGATACAGTTTACAAAATATACTTCAACGTATAAGCTTTATTAAATCTTTGTTAAATTAGGAACTAAGTTCATGATATAGTGGTTTTGATTTTAAAATCGTAATCCAATTAGGCCATATTTATGAATTTATCATATGCACTAAAGGGACTCAGAAGAAATAGGAAAAAGAAAAACCAAGAGAAATTTTTTTTGATTTATTTCATAATCAGGTTGGAAGTTATTACCCAAAAGGCTAAAAATTGTTAGCCAAAAATTTTTATCTGTAAGAGGAAGTAACAGTAATTGGAAAGAATTATAATTCTCTCCAAATTCCGGAACTTCAAAAAAAGAATTTACATTCTAGCTCCGGGACTGCAGGAGGAAAGTTTCGGTAACAATAAAGTATCTCGCAGCCTCCATCCTCAAAGCCTTAAAAAAACTGGTTGTTCCAAACATCTTGAGAAGGTCAGAAACCTAATCCTTACCACTTGAATGTAGCAGTGGTTCTTTCGCACTGAGCAACCGTTGACTCTATGAAAAGAAAGGAGGTTCTAACAGATGAAAAAATAAAAGTACTTTTTTTCACCTGATACGGCTCTGTGCCCAAATTTTCTTACTAAAAAGGAAATTTAGTGTACTCTCCGGCAAAAAATCTAACTACTAAGCGTCTTGCCAGCAAGATGGCATTATCGGTTTGTTCATTTTTGTCTGTTTAGACTTTCTTGATTTTAATATATATAAATAATGTAATATTAATAATCAAGAAATTGTAAAAAATCAGGATATGAGAAGAAAATAAAAATAAAACGTAAAAAATAAAAAAAACGGAATATCGAACGAAGAATTTAAAAATAAAAAGTTAAGAACCAAATCGGTTGCCTCTCTCACTTTCGAAGGTCCGAAAACTCTTGAAGCAAAAATGAACTATTGCCCAATCTTAAACACCGTTGAACTTAAGATATTGGGATTTCCGCGCAGGCAGACTGAACCCTATGAAAAAATAGGAGAAATGAGAATATGAATAAAAATCCATCAAAA
>NZ_LMVP01000378.1 GCF_002287235.1 Methanosarcina spelaei | reverse complement strand
TTGTATAATGCAACATTTATATATTTGATATAATAATATTAAGTTAGTTATGAGTTTAGAGATGTTTACTACTCCTGATATTGCTACAGCTATCTGTCGTTCCTGTGACAAAAATGAGAAGCTAAGACTTCAAGCATTATTGTTGGTTAAAAATGGTTTGAGTCCGGCTAAAGTTGCAGAAGATTTTTCAGTTCACCGTTCAACAGTTCATCGTTGGATGAAAAGAGCTGAAGAAGAAGGTTTGTCTAGCCTTAAATGTAAACCTGGTAGAGGCGTAAAGTCCTATTTAACTGCAGAGCAACTCTCTGAATTAAGGGAAGCATTATCAAAACCTATCCCAACAGACGATGGTTTTTCTCGTGGTTGGCAAACAAAAGATGCAATTCAATTTGTCAGAGAGAAATTTGGGATATCTTATTCCAAATCAAGAATGAGGCAAATTATTAAAAATTTAGGGTTTAGTAGAATTATATGTAGACCTCAATCAAAAAGGCGAAATCAGGAATTAACAAACGAATTTATTTCAGTCGAATACCCCGCTAGCTTGCTGCGGGGATGGAAAACTTCCCCGG
>NZ_LMVP01000377.1 GCF_002287235.1 Methanosarcina spelaei | reverse complement strand
GTTGTTCCGTGGACAGTTGAATTTACCCTTTCCAACCACCTGTTAACTTGGGCGTTCAGGTCTTCGAGAGAGGTAAACTGTCTTCCAAGGAAAAAATCCCTCTTGACGTAACCTACCGTATTTTCAATCTTGCCTTTTGTCTGAGGTCTATATGGTCTGCATAACCGTGGAATAAAACCAAAGCATTTGAAGAAATCCTCAAACTGTGAGTTCCATTCAGAATCTGATGATTTTAAGGCTCTTTTGATAACAACCTGTTTCATGTTATCATAGAGAATCTCCTGTGTAAATCCTCCAAAGTACTCAAAAGCATTCAGATGACACTGAATAAGAGTGGGAGTGTCTATGTTCAGTGTAAATTCAACATATCTCATTCTGGAATATCCAAGAATCATGTTAAAGCAAAAGAGTTTCTTTACCTTTCCATCAACCTCAACTGTTCCTAACTCTCCCCAGTCAACCTGAGCCTGTACACCTGGTTTTGTTTCATAGCGAAGTATGGCAGGGGTTTCCTGCTCAGGTCGGACTTTTTGTACGAAGTCCTTGACTATGGTTTTTCCTCCCTCAAAACCCATTTCTTTTA
>NZ_LMVP01000376.1 GCF_002287235.1 Methanosarcina spelaei | reverse complement strand
CAGACTCAAGGTCAGGCTCTACAAGTTCTCCACCGATGTTGAAGATCATTGCCCAGGGATAGGTTTTGCCCTCTTCCATCTCTTTGAGGTCCGGACCGATGATTGTAACCTTGTCATCTTCAATCTCGTCCATGGCTTTGGCACGGACAAGTTCCAGACCCAGGGATTTCGGGCCGCCGAGTTCAACAAACATTCCTTCCTTTCTTACTCTTTCTCCTTCAAACATTGGGGAAATCTCAAATGGGAATTCTGCCATTATATTTTGCCTCCTAAATCCAAATTATAATGCGTTAATAAGTTCATCCAGGGCAGCATAGTGGTCTGCCTTACTCAAGTTTCCAAAAGACATCGTTGCATTCTGGATGTAGTTTCTGTCAACTGCTATTGCTTTTACATCTGAAAAGTTCTTTGTTCCGGACAATACCTGATTAATATAGTATTTTATGTGCCCTAAAACAATGAGTGTGTCATAAGTTCCGTTTCCATCAAGCCCTGGCCAGTTAGGGTCAGTTACATAAAAGCCGAGCTGGTGCAGGTTAATGTACTTGGCATCTACATCCTTGTCAACAAAGCCAGGCATTGAGCTGCCGGTTG
>NZ_LMVP01000375.1 GCF_002287235.1 Methanosarcina spelaei | reverse complement strand
TAAGCTATTTTGATAAAAGTTACACTTTAGAAAGTAGCGGAGCGTATTGATTTTAGATAAAATATTCAAAAAAAATATCTAATGAATAAACAAATTCTTTGGCAAAAATGCCAAAGAATTTGTTTTTCAAGATTATTGCAGCTTTTTGAGGTAGTTAGCAGAGAAAATTGTAGGTTTGAGGAAAGAACAATAAGAGAAATCACTAGATTATGGAATTGTGTCATTCTGGCAAAGTTATTATATTACATTTGCTAATCAATTCAGAGGATACAGCCAGCAAGCTGGCTGTATCTGCGATCATGGAATCGTTTTTTGTTGGCATCAAAAAGGAATTCCATGATCTACTAAAACTTTTTTTCGGTTAAGTATAATTAGTTACTAATGTTCCATATTCAGCATTCGGAACTTGGGTTGTTCGGAACTACTGTAATATTAAATGAAGGCTCATTTGTATTCGGTTAAGGATTTTGAGCTGCTGATCTCGATTTCGACGGAAAAACTCAAACCCAAATGTTTAGTGTTTAAATTGAAATCGATATCAGATTCCAGTTTTGCATTTGATGAATAATTTAACAAATTTTATGAAAATCAATGCAATTGATAA
>NZ_LMVP01000374.1 GCF_002287235.1 Methanosarcina spelaei | reverse complement strand
TATGGCTTGATATCTTCGAATATGAATGCTTTTGGATTTTCGAGAATGGACTTAATTTCCATAAGAGGAGAAACTTTGGATTTCATCGAAGAGGGGCTACCTAAAGTATTTCCTGAGCTGGATTCTAAGTCTAATACGTGTAAGTTTTCGGATGATATTCTTACCTTTTTCTGGAATATACCTGTAAGACCTTCACTATCTTCATATGCGCCCGTAACTAGGAGGTAGTCTCCTGAAGGAAGTTCCAGGCTTTTCAGGGAAAGGTTTCTCTGATTCTTCTCACTTATACTTATCGTACCATTATCTTTCCCTATAATAGTCTGGATTTCGTTCTTAAGCTCGTCATTTCCATTTTCGGATTCATGTCCGTTCAAACTTGTTTCCAGACTACCGATAATGTCAACTCCGTTCACAATAGGTCTGATTCCTGTTGTCATCCTCCACCTTGGGTTCGTGCCTTCAGACGATATATAGGCACTATCCTTTATTATTACAGCCCAGTAAGTATAATTTTTCTCTGCAGGTGCATTCTTCAGATCCATGCTGACTTCTAAGTTTTTGCCTTCTTGAAGGGCATCCGGAGCTCTGGCTTCCATTTGATATTCGAGAACTTCAA
>NZ_LMVP01000373.1 GCF_002287235.1 Methanosarcina spelaei | reverse complement strand
AGTAAAAAAAGAAGAAATTAATACAGTGATTATTTCCTACGATGAAAAACCAGGCATTCAAGCAATTGGAAATGTTTACCCAGATCTAATGCCGGTAGAAGGGCATTATTCTACAATAGCAAGAGATTATGAATACAAAAGACATGGAACTCTTTCACTATTAGCTGGAATTGATTTGATATCAGGAAGAATTCACTATAAAATATTTGAAAAACATCAAAGCTGGGAATTTATACAATTCCTTAAAGAACTTGAGCTAATTTATCCAAAAGAAAAAATCAAAATTCTAATGGATAATTATAAAGTGCATACATCAGCAGAAACTCGAGAATACCTGGAAACTGTTCCAGATAAGTTTGAATTTATATTCACACCCAAACATGCTTCGTGGCTAAACATTATTGAAAGTTTTTTCAGTAAAATGGCAAGAAGCTTGCTGAGAAGAATAAGAGTAGAATCAATAACGGAATTAAGGGAAAGAATTAGTCAATATATAGACCAGATTAACGAAAAACCAGTAATTTTTAAATGGAAATATAAAATAGAAGAAAGAGATGAAATGCCTGGAAAAATTATAATATAAAAGAAAGAGGAATTAATTAAGAATCGAAGCACTAG
>NZ_LMVP01000372.1 GCF_002287235.1 Methanosarcina spelaei | reverse complement strand
TGCAGATTTCCCTTCTATTGTGTTTGAAAAAGTAGATTTGAAAACCGTTAAAAAACGTGAAACAGGTAAAAGAGGCAGAATTTCTAAAGATGAGAAATTGAAGACATATTACAGGATTGAGGGGGTTATAAAGGTTAATGATGATTTTGTTTTAAAAGAAATGGAGAAAATGGGACTTTTCATTCTTGCAAGTAATGATATCAGTCTTTCTCCTGAAGAGATGCTGAAGTATTATAAAGGACAGGATAAAGTAGAAAAAGGATTCAGATTTTTGAAAAGTGATACCTTTAGCGTATCGAAGGTGTATCTCAAGAATAAATCAAGAATTGAAGCGTTGACAATGATAATGGTTCTCTGCTTGATGATTTATTCAATTGCGGAATGGAAATTAAGGACAAAATTAGAAGAAGAAAATGAAACGGTTCCAGATCAGAAAGGAAAACCAACAAAAAGACCGACAATGAGATGGATATTTTTCAAGTTTCAGGAAATTACAGAACTTATAACTCAGAAAAAAGGGAAAGCAAAGTCAGAAATTCTAAATATGGAAGAGATTCATTGGAAGATATTGAGTCTAATGGGAGAGGAATATGAAAATATATACCTCTAGTTGCGTTAACCTGCCGAAGCTAGG
>NZ_LMVP01000371.1 GCF_002287235.1 Methanosarcina spelaei | reverse complement strand
ATATAATGAACCAATTACAAAATTTAGTGATTTTTAATTTTACACTCATCAATGGATTTTTGATACTGAATCTTCTGAATTTTAGTAATATTTTATGCAGTACTTTTATCGTGCTATCTATAAAGTTTAATACACACTGACATAAAATCTACCGATATAATGCTTAAAAATACAAAAATAGTGGTCAAAGAAGAGAATAAGATGAAAGTCATTGATATGAAATCTTCACTAGAAATGCAGTAAAAAAGATGATTTAGTATGGGAATAAAGGTTATAGAAGACTCTCATCACTGAGTTTAGATCTTGATAATGAGATTTATACGAATACCTATAACACAAGGCCAGTTCAATGGCATACACAACCGTTTTTTTGAAACATCGCTCTATCCAAAAATAGTTTAATTTTTATAATACGCACAATAAAAAGTTATATTTTGGTATTAATTGTGTTCAACAATTCCTCAAGAATAGTAGTTTTATAGGCATTGTACCTTTTCCATTGTCTCTTAAAAATACTTAATATTGAATATAATCAGGCATTACAGTTAAAATTTTCCCATTGGTTTCAAGCTCATTTTTGATTCTAATTGCATCTTTCTCCGTAATACAATTCTTTCCCAGAATATCATACCTAG
>NZ_LMVP01000370.1 GCF_002287235.1 Methanosarcina spelaei | reverse complement strand
TTGAGAATGGCATATATGGCATTGTTTAAAATTGCTACTATCCAATAAAGAAAAACGCCCATCAGAGTTAGTGAAAAAAAGAATAAGTTTTTAAATCAAAATCTAATTTGAGATCCTCTATGAAAATCTACATTTCTAAAGATTTTACCTTTTTTAAAGTACCCTATCCTTCCCAGACTACATAGAATTATTTTTCGATCCCTCTTTACTGGTAAGGAGTCATTTTTACCGCCCCAATCGCCCAGGGCCGGGACGGGGAGTGACGACGACACCGCACACTTTGCCAACGGTCTATGACACCTTTCACCTCGTCCCATTAAATCCTGAGTAACTAAATCAGTGATTTACAAAAATTTCTCCATCTTTGTCATTGAAAAACCTAGATTCCCAAAATCCATAATAGTTGGCAGTTTCGTCCATTATACTCTTACCTATTTTAAAATAGTCATCCTTAAGCTTCCAGGAATCCCATTCTCGTTCAATAGTTATTTCTTCTGCATCACATCTATTAGATTCGTCATAAAAGATTCTATCGCGTTCAGGAATGTATATTCTAGAGTTAGCGCAATTAATAATTTTGGCTATTATTTTTAGATAATCCATTTTTATCCGATTGATGTTTTAAAACACCTGAATGTTAGCATTTCC
>NZ_LMVP01000369.1 GCF_002287235.1 Methanosarcina spelaei | reverse complement strand
CCTGGTTTTTCATCGTAGGAAATAATCACGGTTTTAATTTCTTCTTTTTTTCACTTAATTCATTAGCCTCTCTATATGTGGCTAAGACATTGGCTGCTTTTTTATCAAACTCTGGATCAACTTTAGCAATATAAGAGCTAATCTTATGTGGTTTTATATTGCTCGCATTGAGAATTTTCGAAATTGTTCCCTGATTTATCTTCGATAAATCAGGATGTCCTTCTTTGATGCTATTCTCTCGTATATGTTTTGCAAGAAGTCTCTGCGTCCAGATTTCATGAGGATACCCAAGATTCTTTGGTTTCATACATGCAAGTGAAATTACATAAGCTCGTGATTCGGCACTAATATCTTGAGGTCTTCCACTTCTGGATTTATCTATTAAGCCTTCTTTGACCCCTAAATCTAAAACCCTTTTTATCCATTTTCTTACAGTTTTGTAATCTACTTTTAACTCTCTAGATATTTCAGTATCGTTTTTCCCCTGATAGCTCAAAAGTAATATCTTGGATCTTTCTACAATACTTGCAGCTTGATTTCTAGAGCGGCTAATCTTGATAACATAGTCTAAATCTTTTTGAGTAAATGATAATTTGGGGCGACGGCTTATACGAGACATTAGATAATATATTGAACAATCAATATATCT
>NZ_LMVP01000368.1 GCF_002287235.1 Methanosarcina spelaei | reverse complement strand
GGGGAAGTTTTCCATCCCCGCAGCAAGCTAGCGGGGTATTCGACTGAAATAAAATTGTTTAATAATAAAAGACATACTTAAATACTAAAATTTTATTACAGATAATTATGAAATTATCAATTTGTAAGCATATATCCGAAAATAAAAATTCGAGGCTGATAAAATGATCGGCTTTTCTTATGTTTTTATTCTTTTAGCATTAATTGGTATACTTTCCTTTATTTTCTGGATATGGATTCTTATTGACTGTGCAAAGAATGAGACAGATATAGGAAACACACGCCTGATCTGGGTCGCAATTATTGTCTTAACTTTTATCGTGGGAGCTTTTCTATACTATCTCATCCGACGCCCTAAGAGACTTTTAGAGCTGGGGGAATAAAATCGGATAGGAAAAAACCGGAAAATAAAAATGGAGATTTAACATCTAAATAAATATGAACATATTCAAATTATTAATGGCTATTCTTATGGTTGTAAGTGCCACGATAATTGCACAGCTGGTTAACAACCCTGCTGAAAAAGACAGTGCGGGAGATCGAGACGGCATCCTGAAGAAGAATTATCTGGAGGTGTTTGTGAGCGAATCCGGAAGTTATGAAGACCGATTAGTATTTACTTACAGTCCAAAAAATCCGGACTCAAAATTTGACTGTTATATAACATATCAGTTCAGAGAAAATGGAAATGCCCTCGAAAGCATCGATAAAGAATTTTACGGAAACATTTCTACTGAAAATCCGATTATACTCGAATTTCCAAGAAAGAAAGATTTCACCTACGAACTGGAAACTGCGATAAAAGACAAAAGCGGAATCAACCTGTACAAAAACAATGCCGAAATCGGTCCTTCAACTATAGTAAATGAAACAAGCAGTTAAATAAAAGTTAAAATTTGAACCCGAAGCTTACTAGAACACAAAGAAACTAGAAAGTAAAAATGTTTTTTTAATACCCGAGTTCTGGAACGAAGTCTTTCCATTAACTTTTGATGATTTTTCCCACTTACAACTCTAATTTATCTTCATTGGTCATCGGTTAAGGAAAAATCGTTATCAATTGCATTGATTTTCATAAAATTTATTAAATTATTCATCAAATGCAAAACTGGAATCTGATATCGATTTCAATTTAAACACTAAACATTTGGGTTTGAGTTTTTCCGTCGAAATCGAGATCAGCAGCTCAAAATCCTTAACCGAATACAAATGAATTTATCTTTTCTTTTTCTTCCCCATAAGCCTGGAAATAAATCCGATTATAGTGGAAGCAAGTGCGACGAAAGCAAGTATTTTTTTTATACCACCTAAGATTCCCAGCACAAAATCACCCCATCTTTAAAGTTTTAGCGTTTATTGCTACAATCACGGTGCTCAAGCTCATGAAAACTGCACCAATAGCAGGACTCAATAAGATTCCGTATCCATAGAGTACCCCGGCTGCAAGAGGAATTGCAAAAACGTTGTATCCTGTTGCCCAGAGGAGATTCTGATACATCTTGGAGTAAGTTTTTCTGGAAAGCTTAATTATGTAAACTACATCCCCAGGATCATTTTTTACCAGGACAATATCAGCGGTCTCAATTGCAACGTCAGTACCTGCACCGATGGCTATCCCGACGTCAGCCTGAGCCAGGGCAGGTGCATCATTAACCCCATCTCCGACCATACCTGTGATATATTTCGCCTGGACTTCCTTGACTTTCTCTGCTTTTTCGTGAGGAAGGACTTCAGCGAAATAATCATCGAGTTCTAATTCCTGGGATACCCAGGCTGCTACGTAACGATTATCTCCTGTAAGCATAAGGCATTTAATTCCCATGCTTTTAAGTTTTGAGATAGCTTCCCTGGACTCTTTCCTGATAATGTCGGCAAGTGCAACAGCTCCAAGTACACGGCCCTCCTGAAGCAGGAAAACGACAGTTTTTCCCTGTGCTTCGATTTCTTCAATCTTTTCGTTTTTGAGAACAATTCCGTTTTCTTCAAGGTAGCCAGGGCTTACAACAAGGAATTTTTTTCCTCCAACCAGGCCCTGTACTCCCTTTCCCGGAATTGAACTGAATTCTTCCACGGACTGAGTCTGTAATCCTTTTTCCCGGGCACTTTCCAGAATACCTGCAGCAATAGGGTGCTCAGAACTGGCTTCCAGAGAAGCTGCAAGGCTTAAGATTCTATCACTACTCACTCCGTTATCTCCGTCCTCAGACCCAATTTTTTCTCCTGAAAAAGAAACTACATCCGTAACTCCAAACCGACCTTCGGTCAATGTACCGGTTTTGTCAAAAATGATAGCTTGAAGATTGCGTGCTCTTTCAAATGCCTGTCTGTCCCGGATAAGAAGCCCGGTTTTTGCGGCAATGGACGTTGAAACTGCGACCACGAGAGGTATTGCAAGCCCAAGGGCATGCGGACAGGTAATAACCATCACAGTCACTGCCCTTTCAAGTGCAAAGACAAGCTGCTGGCCGATAAGAATCCAGAGAATAAAAGTGAGAGTTCCCACGGAAAGGGCTATGACTGTGAGATACATGGCAGCCCGGTTTGCCAGGTCCTGGGTTTTTGATTTGCTTTCCTGAGCAGCTCTGACAAGTTCGACAACCTGGTTGAGATAGGTATCCTTTCCGGTTTTTTCTACACTAACAACAAAAGCCGCTTCTCCATTAATCGAGCCACCAATAACGTCATTTCCAGGTTTTTTCGTAACAGGCTTCGACTCTCCGGTAAGCATGGATTCGTTGACGCTGCTTGTCCCCTCTACAACAGTCCCATCTACAGGCACTTTTTCTCCGGGCTTAATCAAAACCTTATCCCCGACTTTTAGCTGGTCAACTGCGACATCAACAACCTCACCATTTTTCTTCATATGGGCAACCGAAGGCATAATTTTTACCAGCTCTTCGAGGGCTCTTGAAGCTCCCATAACCGAACGCATCTCAAGCCAGTGCCCAAGCAGCATTACATCGATAAGGGTCACGAGCTCCCAGAAAAAAACCTCCCCATGAAGCCCGAAAACCACAGCCGAGCTGTAAAAATATGCCACGCTTATCGCAACGGCTATAAGAGTCATCATTCCAGGCGATTTATTGGAAAGTTCCTCTTTAATCCCCCTTAGAAAAGGGTACCCGCCATAGAAATACACAACAGAAGAAAGCAAAAAAATTATATAGTCTGCACCTGGAACACGAAATTCAAAATTAAAAAAATCCTGAATCATAGGCGAAAGCAGCAAAACAGGAAAAGTTAACACAAAAGAAACAACAAATCTTTTTCTAAAATCTTCAAGCATGTGAGTATGATGGTTGCCGTGCTCTTTCCCACCGGTTGCTTCGTGATCTTCATGTTTCATCCCTTCGTGTTTCATCTCTTCTTGTTTCATTCCTTCATCCTTCATGCCATGCTGCCCATGCTTCGTCTCATCATGCTGTGTCTCAGCCAGTTTGTGTTCCATTTCGTTACGTTCGTGTTTCATTTCATCAGGCTGTTCAGAGCTCCTATAATCTACTTCTTCACGTTGCCCTTGGTCCAGTGATTTTTCTTCAGTATTCATGGTTTGCTCTTCGGGATTACCGTGATGTGCCATACCTGCAGGCTTATTCCTACGTTCTTCGTGAGACCCACGTAAATTTCCTTGCATGTCTCTTCCGAACTTGCGCTCTTTATCATTGGATGAGGATTCATTTACCTGGCTATTAGAAATCCCGGTGTCCACTCTCTTCTCTTCAGCCTGCATGTTTTCCCAATTCCCCTGGTTTTAATTTTTATTTTTAAATATATTAGAGTTTCTGATATATTTGAAGGCAACGAAGCTAAAAGAACCAAATATCCTGCAAAAAAAGAAAAAATTCTTTTATAACCAGCTAATTCAAAGGATCAACTTTTAAAAGATAAAACGGAGAAAAAACTAAAGAAACACCTAAAAAGTTCGTAAACAGACGAAGGAAAGGAAACCAAAACTAAGCTACTTTAAGCCTTCTAGAGGGAAAATAAAGAAAAAAATATGTATGTGAGAAAATATTTAATGGTTCGCTATCCGAACACTATGACGCACAGTGAGGATCAGAATAAAAAGCAAAACGATGCTAAAGATCCCGATAAAAATAGCATCCCTAAAGGCTATGTCCAGAGGAATATGACTAATAGACCCATAATCTGGAGGTAAGAAAGTCATAATTTAATCTACGTACTCAAATATAATAAACTTATCGAATTGTCTTATACAAGACATAAAATAAATAAATATGTCTGGCTATTTAAAAACAGAATCTAGTACTGCGATTCCGAAGTAGGTTCATAAAACTTAACTTTTGAATAGATCCGAAGATCACTGATCTTTCTAGGGAAATAAAGAATTGATTTTGGAATCGAAGCACTAGAACTATGAAATTAAAATCCATGCACACATGTTTCTTCGCATGTTTGTTCAAGAATTCTCTGTATTGACTTATTTTTATAATGAACTGAATATAAAGGATAGGTGTGTAGAAAAGATAATTGAGAATAACTCAAAAACAGATTATAGATATTCACGTGATATTTTTATTTTCTTCACTTTGTTTATCTTATAACTCCCTGCTTCCCAGATTAAGATAATGTAAAATAACGTAATCAAAAATTCGTATTTACGGGTATGTAAAAAGAATAAAAAATGAATATTTAAAGAGTATGTGGCTACTCTTCTTTGCATGGTTGGGGATTTATATGTTATTAAATCTATTAAATTCATAATCTGAATTACAAATATCAGATTAATTCCTGACCGGAAAACATGATCTATTTCGTATTTTTTCTCTATTATTAAGTCGTGTTATGATCATTTTGACAAATAATGATCCGAACATGAATTAAAATAGGAAGATTATGTCGCCAACCGTACAAGATTTGTTTTTGTATTTCTTTGCGATATATTTCTCTTTGATAATAGCTCGCTCCCACGAAATATACAAGCCGTGGGACACATATAGTGCCTGGAAGGGAAAGTCTCACAATATTAAACGCTTATTAACAGGATGGATTATTTTATTCATTGTACCGCTGTTGCATTTCGCAGTTTTATTTATCCTTTTGGGGTCAGTTGAAATTTCACTCGATATGACAATTAGCAGTATTTTAGACGTTACCTTAATCAGCATTGGTTCATTTTTTGAATTTGGGTACTTCAGAATTTATGAAGCTTTTCTACACAAATATCCAGATTCTTTTTTCACTGATGAAGATAATATCCGAAGAGAGCTCTCAGTTCGTTCGGACTTTTGGGCTCATTTTATACCTGGTATTTTATACGTGGCCATATCAACTTTGATGGTGATAATAGCGATTTACCTTTGAGTCTATCTCAAAATTCATTTTAGATTCAATTACTATAGACTTCTACTATAGACTTTTACTTAGACTTTTCAGTACAGAAGTTCCAAGACTTTTCTCATTTTTTAATTCTCAAAACCTATGAAATTAAATTAAAAATAGTAGCTTAAAGTTTCAAAAAACCTCAATAACAAATAAGTTAAAACATATCCGAAATTTATTCCAGATTAGCACAAGTTTAACATATACTCTTTAAGAATAGTATAAATTTTTATTTAAGAAAATCTTGGCAAAATTTGGAAGATAATTTTAATGTTATATCAGAAATCATACAGATATCTAGTTTCTTTGACGACTTTACCAGTACCGTCTTTTTCTACAAATCTCATGATTTCTTTGTCATAAGTGACCACTGCATTGCAGTAAGGACATGGCTCTCTGTTTTTATACATTATAGAGTGCAGAAACGACTCTTCATCTTCAAACTGAAGAAGTTGTGAGCTGAACCAATTTCTACACTTTGTGCATCTAACTTCACAGCTTTTTGTATTGTTCATTTCTTTCATCTTCATACTTAGTTTTAATATTAATAAAATATTATCGAACTTATATATAACCAACGTGACTGAAATTAGTTATGTTATAGTACTTGAAAAATAAACGTACTCTAATATTTTCTACTTATTCTTAGAACAAAGGATATTACAGAATGTACGCCAATTACGAAGAGGAAGATAAATCTCGAGTAAGAGGAAAATCAGATAAAATTCTAATAGAATCAACTGACTTAAAACTCTAATTTTTTAGATAATTCTATATAAAAGAAATAGAATATAGTATAAAAAAATTTACTTTAAATTTATAGCATTTACAATATCAATAAGCCTGGTTGAAAAAACCTGTATAATTCATAAAACCAGATAGAATCCCTACTATTGGTCAAAAACGCGACTGATCGGAAAATTGACTTTTCATTAAATAGAGAATTTATTATGAAATCCTAAACGCTAGTTCTGTAAATATTCTTTGGTCAGCAAAAAATATGAATTATTTTCAAATCAATTGAAAGGTAGTAAGCCAATGATCGAACAAAGTTTTTATGACAACATCAATGTGCTAGAATGCGTTGAGAGAGAAGGGATAAAAATTGAGATCCTTCAGTACAAAAATCTGCGAGGACTTAGAGACTCTCGCCTTGCAGAAAATCTGTATAATATTGAAAAAGTAGGAATGAGCCTGAAGCAGGTAAAAATTACTCTTCAAAACAGCTCGATAACTACCGAACCGGGAGCTCTTTACTTTCACAAAGGAAATATTTGTGCAGAATGCCAGATAGGAGGGGTTGGAGGCCTTGCAAAGAAACTGATAAAGAATTCACTGACTGAAGAAGCTGCCTTCAATCCTACTTATTCAGGTACTGGAGAGATTTTTCTTGAACCAAGTTTCGGTCATTTCATATTGATGGAACTGGACAATGATCCTATTATTGTAGATAAGGGAATTTTCTATTGCTGTGAAAGCGGAGTCAGTGTAGAAGTTTCATCCCAGAAAAATCTATCGTCAGGGCTATTTGGAGGAGAAGGTTGGTTTCAGACCAAACTCAGTGGAAAGGGCCTATGTGCTCTTGCAATCCCAGTACCTCTAAGTGAAGTTCTGAAATATGAACTTAATAATGAAAGACTGCAAGTCGATGGAAACTTTGTATTCCTAAGATCATCCTCTATCAAATTTACGGTTGAGAGATCTGCAAAGAAATTGGTTGGAAATTTAGCCAGTGGAGAAGGAGCCCTTCATACCTATGAAGGCACTGGAAAAGTCTGGATGGCTCCCACGCAGTCCGTGTATAAAACACTTGGGCAGAACTATTCACCTAGTGGAGAAAACATTGGCGAGTAACAAAGGCTGATTTAATCGTCGAGTTCATCCCAAAACCAATTTTATCCCAAATTTATACTATTTCATGTTAGAAATTAGAGTGATAATTCCAAGTTCATGGTTTTGGGATAGACTCAAAGTTAAAAACAAAACTCTCATTCACTTACGTTGATATCGACCAAAGCTTGACTCTCACAGGCTCTTTTTCTCTAAAGAACCCGAAATTTCTTCCTCCTCTTAGAGGCTTTTTCACGGAACAGAAATATCTTTCTCTGCAATCAAGTGTGTATAAATATCCCAATTGTAGACTTAAACTTAATTTCAGACAGGTTTTTACACTCACTAACGCAGCTCTGTTGAAAAAAAGGTTGGAGAATTAATATCTCCTGAAGTACTGTTTATTGAAATAAACTTCCTGCACAGAAGCTTTCTTTTTCTTTGCGGTACTGATTCCAAGAATGGAGTAGGGAGTGCAGTGTCTCAGGATTGAGCTAACAAGACCCGTAAAAGCGATCAGCGCAATAATCCATTTCCATCGAGATCTTTTTACAAGGCCTGTTGCTAGCACAAGAGTTGCAAGTACCCCATATATGGTTCGGCACAGGAGATCAAAGCCTCCTACATTTTCTTCCAAAAGCAATTTTTTAAGATTCATCGGACAAAACCCCCTTATAAGCCCTCTTACATACTTATAGATCCTTGAATATATAGCATTATTCCGTTTGTACTCCCTTTGTATTATATCCACATATGTTCGCAATACGTTCGTACTATACTTACAGTAAATTTGTATCATATTTGTAGTGTCTTTGCAGTATCCTTGCACCATGTTTATATTATATTTATATTCCCAAAAAGTCTGAAGAGAAATTATGTAGATCTCCCTAAAAGGTTGACATTCGAAAAATCACAAAATATAATAACAAGAGATGGAAGGTTTCTAATTATGCCTGAAATAAAACTTGACAGATCGATCTCATATCTCGAAGGTACACAGCGAGTATATGATGAAGCCACAACCCTGGAAAACACTAAAGATGAGATAAAAAAGATAGGGGTTACCCGAATTGCAGATATTACAAACCTTGACAGGCTAGGAATCCCTATTTTTTCGGCAATCCGCCCCAGTGCCGCAAAGGGAGCGATCAGTATATACTCAGGCAAGGGCTCAACTGAGCAGAGGGCTCGGATTTCGGCGATAATGGAAAGTTTTGAGCGCTGCCTTGCAGAAAGGCCTGGCCTGAACGCAAATATTAAAGGTGAGATTTCTGCCCCGGCCCTTGTGGAATCCTATGCCAGAGCTATAGAAAGCTGCACAGTGCTCGACCCTGCAACGCTACTTCTACCCCAGCCTTATCTTCCCCAGTCTTTGCTTGAATGGGTTGGAACATACGATTTGATGAACAACGAAGAAGTGTTCGTAAGCTCTAACTCGGTTTATCACCCGTACGATTCACCCGGACAATGTCAGAAACTCTTCCTGAGCAATACCAATGGGCTGGCGTCCGGAAACGTGATTGAGGAAGCTATTCTTCACGGGATGCTTGAGGTTATAGAAAGGGACGCAATAAGCATAGCACAGTATTCCCGCAATCTCGGAAAAGAAATCGTGCTGACTGAGAAAGATGGGTACCTGTACGAGCTTGCCAGCAAATTCAAAGATGCAGGAATAGAACTCAAAATCTGGCTGGTTCCGAGCGATACCGGCATTCCGACAGTAATAGCGGCAACTGACGACGTAAAACTTAAAGACCCTGCGCTTCTTGTCATGGGTGCAGGTTCCCACCTGAAACCCGAAATTGCAGTTGCGCGAGCTATAACCGAAGCTGCCCAATCACGAGTAGTTCAAATTCAGGGAGCAAGGGAAGATACGGATAGAGAAGGTTTTATCCGGAGTGTGGGATATGACCGCATGAAGCGGTTAAACCGGTTCTGGTTTGAAGATGGAGAAAAAATATCTCTTTCCGAAGTGCAGGACCTATCCAGAAAAAGCCCTGCAGAAAATATCGATGTAATCCTCGAAAAACTTAAGGGCCTTGCAGAAAGAGTGCTGGTGGTAGACCTCTCAAGAGAAGAGGTTAAAGTGCCGGTTGTGCGAGTAATAATTCCCGGATTCGAACTTTTTACTATTGACAGGGATCGGAAAGGAAAAAGAATCGGTTCTCAAAGGAAGAAAGAATTCTCCAGAAACAAAAATGAAAAGCCGTGGAAGAGACGATGACAGCAAGAGTGGCAATCTTTACAGGCAACAGCATTAGCCATGAGGACGCAAGAAAAATTCTCAGGGCAAATTACCAGCCTCCTGTATGTAGGTTCCAGCTTGAAAAATTCGTTCAGAAAGGGTATAAGGTAATAGGAATAATAGACGGAATCTTTTTTGACAGGGCGGCTGTTGGACACAGGGAGATTCTGTCTGCGCTTGATGCAGGCGTAAAGGTAGTTGGAGGTGCCAGCATGGGAGCTCTGCGGGCTTCTGAACTGGATGTCCACGGAATGATAGGAGTAGGAAAAGTTTACGAATGGTACAGGGACGGTGTAATTGAGTCCGACGATGAAGTTGCAGTAAGCACAAACCCTGACACTTTCGAGCCCATTTCCGTGCCCCTTGTCAATATGAGGGAAACACTGAAAGCCGCATTTGCCTCAGGACTTTTGAGTGAAGAAGAGCGTGACGGTCTCCTGGAGCTTGCAATTAACACTTATTATCCTGACCGGAGTTATTTCGGGCTTGTAAAAGAAGGGTTGAAAAAAGGGCTAATTCCGGAAGAAAAGAAAAAATCCATTCTGGATTTTTTCACAGGCAATGAGGTTGACGTAAAAAGGGAAGATGCGGTCCTGGTGCTTGAAACCGTAAAAAAGTTGATTGAAGGGGCCTGAAACTTAAAACCTCTCCTTTCAAACTTCTTCCGAACAGCAGCTTCTAACCTTCAAATTTATTCCAGTGTTTCTTATTTCAGGTTTTCTTATTCCAGTATTTTCTTATTCCAGTATTTTCTTATTCCAGTATTTTCTTTTTCAAGTCTTTTTTTCCAATGTCTTCTTTTTTTCAGCGTTTTACAATGTAAAGCTTAATGATGTACAGACTTGCAATCAAGACAAGGAAGTTGTAAATAGCCCTGAAAATTGGAATATATTGATGCTCAAACCAGATTTCAATTATCCGCTCTATGGAGAAATAGAGCTGGAAAGTGGCTACAAGCAGAAGCAGCATTGAAATAAGAAAGATTCCTTTTTTGAAATTCTCCCTCAGGTCCGACACTTTTTCCGCTTTTGGCTCTGGTCTCATGTCTAAGGTTTCACTCATGCAAACCGCCTCCTCAGAATTACTACCAAACAGATCAAAATTGCAGATAAAAATAGGCTGAATCCTGGTGAATCTTCTTTTGCACTTGTATATTCCTCTTCAGGAATCTCTTCGGGTTCCACCACATTTTCAAATTCGCTTGTCTGAATTTCTCGAGCTTTAGTGGTATTTTTATCTTTAATCTCAACTACGGGGTTGAGCTGAATATAATCTTCTCCACGCTCGACAATAGTATCATTGTTCCAGATCAGGACTTCTACAACGTAATTGTACTGGTCAGGCATTGTCAGATTGACAGTCTGGATAATTGTGGCTTCAGGTTTGATTTCTCCTGTGTGCGTCCAGACTTTATCCGCAAGGAGGCCGGCATCCATTTCACGGACCTTAACAAGCATGCGAAAATCTTTGCTGGTTTCCCTGCCTTCATTCGTCAGATAGATATCGCTTTCAACAAGGACTTTCCCGCCTTCCACTTTTTTCACCCTGAAGTCCATCTCGGGAATTCCAATCCCTGTTTCCTGTACATCGGCAGGCAAGGAACCCAGGTTGTAAACTTTGATTTCTCCATTGCTTTTCTGCACATTTTCCTCAAAAAGGACACTCTGAAGATCGTATCCTCCAACTTTCGGAAGGGTCAGGACCTGACTCACTGATTTCGTATCTCCTTTCTTTAGCGCTCCGAGTTCTATCTTCTTCTGTGTTTTAAGCAACCCGCTTTCACGGCTATATGCTTTAAGGAGAAGCGAGGTATTTTTCGCACTGTCCCCCTGTACTTTTTCGACATACGTTGTGACGTTCAGATCTATGAAAGCTGCTCCTGTACGGTCTGCTGAAATGTCCATATCCCTAACATTATAGTAGCTCTCTTCTTCAAAATTCTTGACACAGCCACTTCCAAGGGTGAAAACAATAATAGAGAATATTAAAGATAAACTTTTCAAAAATAAGATTTGAGATGACTTAATTCCCAATTTTTTCAAGATCTGCCCTCCTCTTTGATAATTATATTCCAAAGTATATACTTTTTGCCTTCATGGACGCTTTTTCTTCTTCAGAGAACAATTGAATGAAAATTATTAATATGAACACATCAATATTCAGATAGAGGACAAAATAAGGTGGTCAGAACATAGAACGCAAGTTTAAAGGACTTTAATTGTGATCTGTGCCTCTGAAGTACTGAAAAAAACCGTAAACTGTAAAAAAGATGAAAGTTATGGATACTGGAATACAGATTGATAAAATGAGGGGTAATGATGGGAACTATTGAAATTGAATCTAGACCGCAAAGACAGATACTGATCGCTACCGATGGCTCAGAAACAGCAAACGAAGCTGCAGACTTTGGGATCGAAATGGTTGGGTGTAGTGGGGCAAAAATATTTGCTGTTTATGTCATCGATACAACACCATACCGTTCAGTTCCGCTGGATCAAATCTGGTCAGACAAAGTGCTTGAAGAATTCGAGAAAGAAGGACGTGAAGCAACCTCTTATATAGAAAAAATTGGAGAAGCTGCAGGAGTGGAAGTGGAATCGAGGGTGCTTAAAGGCCATCCGGCTGAGAAGATTGTGACTTTTGCAGAAGATAATAATATCGATATGATCATAATGGGTTCACTTGGAAAAAGCGGATATGAGCGTGTACTACTTGGAAGCGTATCTGAAAAAGTTATAAGGCATGCAAAAATTCCGGTCCTGGTTGTTCGAGAACGGCATAAAAGTGAGAAAAAATTGATACAGGAATAACCAGTTCTGAGTAGCTAAATTGGACAATCTGATCCTTTTTAGAAATAATTTTAGGACTTACGCAGCTGAACCGAGAAATCAATATCATTAGACCATTAACTGTCTAGAATATGGTTTTAATCTCCGTTCTTTGACGTAATTGATTTTGTTTCTCAAATGCGTAAGTCCTAAATTTTTTAGAGCTAATCGCTAAGTTAAAGAATCAGCTTAAAGCGGGGTAAGTGGGAAAGAAAAGGGATAGAGAAATCTTTACAGAAAATCCTGATTGCTACTGACGGTTCGGAGAATGATGCGTGGGCAATAAGTGCCATTGATGTGATTTTGGTGGGCTCGCTCGGGAAAAACGATGCCGAACGATTTCTTCTTGGAAACGTATCTGAAAAAAAAAATCGTTGAAGAAGTTGTCAGAAACGCACAAGTTCCTGTACTTATCGTAGACGAAAAGAGCTTGCGAGAAGGATGAAATTCTGAAATATTTTAATGAGACAATTCCATAACTCAAATTTTTTTTGAGTTTATCATTGGAACTTATCTTTTGAATAATCAAGTTTCCGATCACGAAAGCAATTATAGAAACATAAATTAGTAAAAAATAAGACGGGTTTCGTTGTTGACTCATTAATAATAGCAAATCTAATAACAGATCTATAACAGATCTATGACAGATCTTAACAAACCTAATGGTAAATCTAATAACAAATCTAATAGTAATCTAATAGATCTGTAATTTAATGGGAGTAAGTATAGGGGGAGAATAACTATGGAGGAGAGTAAGTATAGAGGAGAGCAGTGAACTTAAACCAAAACCACAAAGACGAATTCTGATTGCTACTGACGGCTCAAAAGCTGCTGAAAACGTGGTGGATTTTGGGATGGAAATTGCTGGGTACAGTGGGGCAAAGGTCTATGCCTTATATGTCATAGATATAAGCTTTCTTGACTCCGTTCTGATGGATGAATCGTGGGTAAAAAATGTCTATGAACAATTTGAAAGAGTTGGCCGTGATGCAATTTGCTGCATAGAAGAAAAAGCAAAAGCTACCGGAATAGAAGCTGTACCCATACTACTTAAAGGAAATACGGCTGAAAAAATCCTTGATTTTGCAGAGAATCAGAAAGTTGACATGATTGTCATAGGCTCTACTGGAAAAAGCGGGGTTAAACGTTTCATGCTTGGAAGCGTATCCGAAAAAGTTGTGAGAAACTCAAAAATCCCGGTACTTGTCGTACATCAGAGAGTTAAACCTAAAAGTTTTGTTCGTTGTGGTCAAGAGGATAAAGAAATCTCAGCTAATATCGCATCTAATGAGACAAAGTGAAAAGTCGGAAATCTAAACCAAGAAACTGTACCAAGTAACTTTTTCAAACAAACTTTATAAGAAATTGGTCAAAAAGGAATATATGTTGACCAAAAAAGAACATATGTATACATACTGATCTCAAAAGGAAGAATTGCAGAACGAATTTTCAGGTTATATTCAGGAACGGGAGAAGAAACCAATGCTAAATGAAAAGATGGAAGAAGCACTGAATGAACAAATCAATAAAGAAATGTACTCGTCTTATCTGTACCTTGCGATGTCAGCGTATAGTTCATCAGTTGGGCTTCCGGGCTTTGCCCACTGGTTTAGAGTCCAGGTTGACGAAGAAAATATTCATGCAATGAAGCTCTTTGATTACGTAAACAGCCAGGGTGGAAAGATTAAACTTAAGGAGATCAAAGAGCCACCCATAGAATTTGGAACAGCCATGGAAATGTTCCAGCAGACCCTGAAGCACGAACAGTTCATCACCCGCTCAATTAATGAGCTGGTAGAGCTTGCCCATGCTGAAAAAGATGAAGC
This sequence comes from Methanosarcina spelaei, assembly GCF_002287235.1. Taxonomy (GTDB): domain Archaea; phylum Halobacteriota; class Methanosarcinia; order Methanosarcinales; family Methanosarcinaceae; genus Methanosarcina; species Methanosarcina spelaei. The sequence continues at coordinate 18,811 of NZ_LMVP01000368.1, read as the reverse complement.
TACGGCTTCTTTCCTTCAGTGGTATGTTGAAGAGCAGGTCGAAGAGGAAGAGAACGACAACGAAGTTATCGCCAAACTGAAAGGCATTGATAAAAATGAATATGTAGTTTATTCAGTTGATCAAGAGCTGGCAAAAAGACCTCCACCCAGATAAATTGTAATAGAGGAAATAAAAATTGGAAAGATGTTCCTTTTTCAGAAGCTTAAAAAAGTAATCTCAATTTTGAAGATTGAGAAACTAAAGCCATAACCTTTTTCTTGTTATTGAAGAACACCTTTATTCTCTGAGAAAAGTCCATTTTCTCTAAAAATTATTTTTCAAGATAAAGGCGGCTAGCAGTGTACATTTTTGTGGAGTTCATTTTGCTCTGTAATACTTTTCAACCTCTGAGCTTATTATCTCTATTTTGCCTTCACCAAGCAATTTCTCGAGCACAGAGGAGAGATTTTCAGGGTTGATATTTAAACTCTGGCATGTTTGTTCAAAAGTACAGGGTCTTCTTAGGAGGAGGGCGTACACCTCCTCATCCACATTTGTACGTAACACTTTTACTTTCTTCTTTTTTTCCTTCAAAACCAGCTTTACTTTTCTATCTCCGAATTCAAAAATGAAACGCTTTGCAATTTCCTTTAGCTTTTCCTCTGGAACTGGTCTCACCCATTTTTCGGAAGGAGGACGGCTTATTGTTAAAATTTCGATCTCTTCCGGGCATATGTACCTGATTGTTTTTACCAGCTCTTCGATCTCTTCGTCAGTAAAATTAAGGGGCCTACCAGCTTTGTTCTCTAGGAGCATGACCTCAAGTGCAAGTCTATTTCCAATTCCAGATTTTGCAAGTTTCCTCAAACCCTCAATTATTTCTTTCAGATCAATTCCCGGAGCAGGTCTATGAATTTTTCTCCAGGTCTCTTCATTTCCAGAAACAAGGGTTGCAACTACTAAATCTGCCTCTGCCAGATTATTTTGAACGTCTTCTCTTCCCAGAAGAGAAGAATTCGTAATTACGCAGATCGGAACCCCACTTATTTTCCTGATATTCCGGATTATTTCCCCTAAAGAAAGGTTCAGCGTAGGTTCGCACGTACCGGAAAATGTAATATAGTCCAGGCCCTCGATATTGTTAATTAACTTTTGAAGGCTTTCGGAGACCTCTTCTGGAGTCACAGCTTCTCTTACATCTTCAGGGCTTCTGATTTTTAGCTCAGCGTACCCGAGCTGACAGTAGATACAGTCGTAGTTACAGTTCTTTTTCGAGCCGGTATTTTTTATTACATCTACCCCCAGAGACCTACCGAGCCTTCTTGAAAGAATTGGGCCGTAAACGATTCTTGACCTCATTTTTAAGTCTTCCTTTCACAAAAAATCAGAATCCGAAAAAGGGAAAATCTAGCAGGAACTTCCAGGAATATAGAGAGAAATCCCTCTATGTTCCAGCCAGAAATTTATTTTTTAAAACTCACCTATGAATGAATTCGGAATCCGTCAATGGATTATCTGTTAATGAACTCGTTTATGAATTTATTTGTCAATTTATTTATTTTCATCGCTTTCCTTGAACAATAGTCTTTTCAAACTTTCCATAAGGGTTTCAAGTTCCTGTTTCAGGGATCCTATCCGGTTCTCAAGGAAATCGATATTCGGTTCTGCGCTGGTCTGAGCAGGCTCAGGATAGTAATATCCAGGGTACTTACCTCGGGCAGCAAACTCCCCACCTCTTCCAAAACCTGGGGTTTTCCTGCAGCAGAAACCCACACCTGTTCTGCGGCCTGCACCTCGGCCTACACCACGGTTAACTCCACGGTTAACTCCACGGTTAACTCTACGGCCAACGTTCCGGCCTGCATCCGCAGGAACTCTGGTCATATAACCCGGACTGTCACTACCTGAGCAGTAACCCATAGCTCGTCCTGTCTTTGATCCCTCACCTACTGGACCTTTTCTGTCTCCATGTGGCATTGTTTCCAACTCCTTTCATTGTATCTTTAATTTATCATTGATTTTGTAAAGTCATAATATGATCAGGTAAAAATCTTTAAACAACCCTGATAAGACAAACTGAACTGAAATGGCAAAAGAACACTAGTGTCTCGGCAATTTAATTGTTGAGCATAATCTTGATAGCTTCCATCAGCATACAACGATTTTGAGCTCATAAGGTTACCAATAACTAAATTTTCATGACACTAGTGTTGCATCAGCAGTAAAATGTCGTATAAAATCGGTTACAATTATTCAAAATCGTTCAATCTTTGAGGATTGACGCGACACTAGTTGTGCCTTTTCCTCCCACTCTTTTTTCGAGCTACTTTTTAACTCACTTTCTGACCATAGGGCTTCCGCATTTCTCGCACTTCACCTGGTTGCAGGCAACTCCCGGAGTGTGGGGAGTTTCATACCCACAGGCCGGACATACGCAATTTTCTCCATTTCCACCGAACCGTCCTCCCTGGCCTCTGCCCTGTCCGCGGTGCCTTCCGCCGCCAACCTGACCCTGACCTGCAGGACCTGTTCCGTCCCCTCTTGGCATCCTGTAATCTCCTCCTTCAATTCTTATTGCTTTTCCATGGACAAGCGCTTCGGTTACTTTTTCAAGTGCTTTTTTCAGAGCCCTCTGAAAGGTGGACTGGTGAACCTCCATACGGACCGCAGCCTCACTCTGGGAAAGTTTTTCCAGAAAGCTGAGTCTCATGGTCTCGAGTTCGTCGATTGTCAGCAGGATCTCTTCGGGAATTTCATTTTCTGGACTGAAAGGCCTGAACTGCCTTGCCGAATGTTCGAAATCCACAATCCTTCGTTTTCTAGGGCGCACAATTATGCATAATGATGCAAAATATATATAGTTTTGCATTCATTCAGGCTCTAGCTCCAAAATGGCCATCAGAGTAAAAGAAAGAGGAAGTGTCGGTCAAGTTTTAATATATGAAGCCTGAAAAGGAATCAGTACCAAAACCTAGTGATGAATTTAAAGTTCAAAATCACTAGGTTTTGTAATTAGTCATAATCCTTGTGACATAACTTAAAAATTGAAGTCTTTAGATGTCGAATATTGATTTTGATGATAACTGGACTCTTCTTGCTAACTCAGGTCTTCAATTAAAAAATACGAAAATCACTGGATTTTGGAACAGAGTCCTGAAAAGCACAATAAAATGTCAAACAACCTGGAATTTGATATTGTGGAAAACAGTTTTGAATGGCTCTCTGCCCAGCGAATTCAGTCCGTAAAGGGACTTTCAAGTACCTTATCCGCACATGCCCTCTGGGAACTTCCAAACCCTTACATAACCCGCCTTATTCTTGAACAGGATAACGATGGTTCCTGGAACTCTTCAATCAGAGACACCGCAAGGGCCTGCTCAGCCCTTTCAACAGAAGGAATAGTATTCACGGCTTCAGCGAGATGGCTGCTCGCCAGAAAAAAAGAAAACTTTTGGAACAGAGATGTTTACGACACAGCCTATGCCCTTGCAGCGCTTGCAGACATGGGAATTCAGGACAAAGACGGATGCGACTGGTTATTCGAAAACTATTGCCCTGCCTGGGAACAGGTCGGTACAACTTCCCTTATAATTACAGCTCTCAAAAAGCAGGATAGTCTGGCAAAGACCAGAACCTTTGAAACTTTTATCCAGGAAAAAGCCAGATGGATTCTTTCAAAAAAAAGGCTAGACGGCGGCTGGATACACATTTCCACAAGCAATCTTGCAATTCAGGCCCTGCTTCTTGCAGGTTTTAAAGATGATGTTGAAGATTCAGTTCACTGGCTCCTTGAAAATGTCCATGAAAATGGAGCATGGGGAAATAAAGACGACGATATAAACGCTACTGCTCTGACTCTAAGTACATTGGGATTTTATAAAAAGACTTAAAAAACTTGAAAAAACTCGAGAAGACTTGAAGAGACTTGAAAAAACTCAAAGAGACTCGAGAAAATTTAAAGAGACTTGGAAAAAAATCATAAAGACTTGAAATGATTTGAAATGGTTTGAAGTGGCTTGAAGTGGCTTGAAATGACTTAAAATTACTTCAAGTGGCTTGAAATAATAAAAAATTTGTCTTCGTTATTTTGTTTTTCCTTCTTTTATTTTCAGCGTATTCTGTTAATTATTTTTAATCTGATAATACTCTTTTACAAACATTGTTTTTGGCATTTAGATAGGACTTATTTGCTATTTCCATACTTCCTTCCATTTCAGTAATACTCATATCAAAAGTCCGGGCATAATTTAAGACATTTATATCGAATTCACTTCCTGTAGAAATATTATTATTGATTTTGACAACCTTTTTATAATGCCTTTTCAAAAAACTGTCATTAAAGTCAGAAGTGTTATTAGATTCCGTTCTCATTTGTTTCCAACTAGAAGCCCACATTGGAGTCAGATATATCATACCCGTACCGTTCCCACCCTGCATAACTTCAGCATAATTATCGTTGCCTCCAAGAGCTACGCTGATACAATCATCCACAATCTCTCCTTTTTCATCTTTGAGAAAGTAAAGAGAGCAAGGGAGATCTTTAAATTTTTCTTCCGTGTTCCTCAGAGAGTGCCCACAATTTCCATAGAAAATAAGAATGCCATCTGAAAAAGCTGCCATTTTTTTAATATGTTGATAGATTTCAGACCTTAAAAGTTCACAATCTGCATGTAGACCAAGTTTCAGAGTGTTTACAACGACAATAGGCTTTTCATTGTTCATTTCATTGTTCTTGTCATTGTTCTTTTCATTGTTCTTTTCATTGTTCTTTTCTTTACTCTTTTTTCTGATATGATGAGGTATTTTCTCAAAAAACGGAAGTTTCAATAAAAGCTTCAAGATATTCACAGATGCAGAGTTATATACGGAGTTATTTACCTCTTTTAAAAAAATAGGCACCTTGTCTAAAGGAAAAAGTCTGAGCTGGCAATTTCTGGATTTAAGCTTTCGAACAAAACTGAAACTTTGCCTGTTTTCAACTATAATTAATTGACCCAAGTCATGGTCTTCTGAGAGGACATATGCCAGTTCGTCTTCAAGCATTTCACAGGCAATTATGCTAAGTACAGGCATCCGCTCACCATTCGTTTACAAATACAAAATTATTTCAACATTTTGTTTTTTTCTAAATTTCCATTTTGAGTTCGTTATAGCAATCTTTAAAGATTTCCTGATTACCATCATCGAATTCCAAAATTTCGAAATCAAACAAATTTGCAAACTCCCGAATAGAAGCGTCGAAATTTTCGGTATATTTGAGGCCAGTATTAATCTTAGCAACTCTTTTGTAACCAATCATTTCATGGGTTTTTTTCATTAATTTCAACGCTTTGACAGGGTCTTTATTTAGCTTATTCAGGTCAAGTATTTCCTTCCAGCCTTTGCTGTACATGGGAGTAAAGAGGTATGTTCCAGCATCACTAACACTTTTGAGTATCTTTAGATAGTTATTAACTCCTCCTACAGTAGCTCCTATGCAGTCGTCTACAATCCTGTGGTCTTTGTCTTTAAGGATGCGGACAGGACATGAGATTGAACTAAGTCCAAAATCTTTTTCAAAATCTTTTTCAACATCCCCCAGTACATTCCCACATAAGCCGTAAAAAAGCAAAATACCCGACGAAAAAGGAGCAAGAATCTTTATAGTCTTATATACCTTAATTTTCAACTCTTTAGGACTTCTATGAAGACCCAATTCCATCAGATTAATCAGAACCGTATATTTATTACACTCACTTTTAATTTCGGGAAGTGAGGAAATATCTTCCAGAGAGAGTACTTTGTACTGAAGGTTTACTTTATCCAGTTTTTCTACGAATTCCCGGATATTTTCATTATCAACTATAATGATCTCATCAATGGAAGAGTCATTTTCAAGAATCCAGATAATTTCATCCTGCATAATCTTGCATGAAATAATACTCATAGTGGGCATTGAGATACTCCCCTCAGAAGTCTTGCCAGAAAATCTAATTTTTTTCGAAAAATAAATTGATTTATATTAGAAGAATATGCTTACTTACATATAAGTAAGTTGCGGTTATGAAAAAATCAATCCTTCCACCCAAGGTCGGATTTAATTAGAGAAATTGATCTAATTAGTGTTTTTCTCCCTTTAATGCTGGATAATTGTCTGGCACCCATTAAGGCTTCGACTACTAATTCTGCACGTGCCTCCACAGGATCGGAAAAACTAAATTCTCCCTGTTTGAGACCAGTTTTAAGAACTTTGGAAATCCAGGTCAAGATATCATCCAGTAACAGCAAATTTTGCTTTTTAACTTTCTCCGGAAGTTCTTCAAAATCGAGAATTACCGAGCCTGGAGGACAGATACTTTTGCCTTCATCAAACTCCTTCAGTGCATAATCAAAGTAGTATTGAAGCTGATCACGGGCTGAGCCTCCAGATTCTATTATTTGAGTAATATTTGCAGCTAAATTCTTTCTGCTGTCTTCGAGCAAGGCTGCAACCAGATCTTCTTTTTTGGGGTAGTAATTATGAATTGCTGCATTCTTTATTCCCAGTTTTTGAGAAATATCTTTGTAACTAAATCCATTATAGCCTCTACATTGCAAAAAAATTCTTGCATAATAGAGTATCTTTTGGTTAGTCTCGTTCATATCTTTCATAACAACACTTGTACTCTTTAATGAGTTGATTGAATAGTGCTCATTCATATAAACTTAGTTCTTCGTTTTATTAAATGAGAAACCTCTGACGTTTTATATTATCTGACGTTTCATATTAGACGTTTCATATTATCTGACATTTCAATTATCTTACATTTCATGTTATCTTACATTTCATGTTATCTTACATTTCATGTGATATATGCACCAGTATTATACCCATCCGGCTATATCTTCTGTTTTAGTTGTCATAATCATCACTCTTACAAGGCATTCCTCTGAAAAAGCCAAACATTCAAACTCCAGAAAGCGTGAAGCACTTTATCAAACAGAATCTGAACTTCACAATAAAATTTATTAATTTTATCATAATAAACGATTTGGAGAAGGATTTAGACAGCGCTTTGAGAAGCCATGAATAACCTCCGATTTTAGATTACTATCAAAAATCCCACCTAATCTGCACACAGTTTCACTAAATGCTGCAAATCTTCACTGAATGTTTGAGGAAATGTTCACTTAAATATTAATCAGTCACCCTGCAAACACAATATTTACACAATGACATAGCTTCCAACATATGCTTACTTTTAACAGGGCAGAAATAGTTGTTGCCTTTTCTAAAAATCTTCTTGTTATCTTTGACGATCATGTCTGGAGGATGTAGTGGCTTCTTTGCTATAAAAGCCAAATATGTAGATATAATTCGAACATACCTTTTTAAGTCTGTTTGATAAGATGCATTCTCATCCATATATTGATTTATTCGTAGAGTAAAATCCTTCAGTTTGTCAGGGTCAATATCTTCGAGTATATCTATATCTATGCAATTCCGGTTTATCAGTTCGGAGAATATCTCCAGATTATATCTTGCAATACACTGGATAATATATTGGATACTTCCTGGAGGGTTCTCAATATGCTCCATTTCATATGTACGTGCCTTTGTCAAATACTAAGGAGAAATGTTATCAGCTTCTTTCTTTAAGAAAAACAACAGTTCACAAGAATTAATATACTCACCTCAAATTATCGTGTAATACATCAAATTATCGTGTAATACATCAAATTATCGTGTAATACACCAAATTATCGTGTAATACATCAAATTATCGTGCAATACATCAAATTATCGTGCAATACCTCAAATTATCGTATAATAGCCGTTTTAAGGACAAAAACGGGCATATTAACTATTGCTCAGTAAAAATACAGAAGCAGACAAAGGGTTTCATATAATTCGAAATTTTATTTCAGACTACTTAGATAACTGAAATCTCATTTTTTAAATTTATTAGCATTATTTATTAGCAAGATACTTACTTACATGTAAGTAATTGATCGTTTAAATAAGTAACCAATTAACCAAAGATAGAAATATCCGATTACATGAAACAGATATTCAGAGATTCCCTCATTGGTAAAAGGCTTTGAATCGCTTCCTTCAAAAAATAACCTGAAGCTTCTGTCTGATATATAAATAATCATTGCCAAGGCAAAAAGGCAATGATTTATAAATCAAACACCACTCGAGTGTTAGAGCACAGAATACAGCATTGATACCGTTCCAATTCCAAGAGGTTCCGCTACAAGTTGTACATCATATTTCGTTTGAAGTTCTTCAGAGATTGCACAGGGAATTCCTGGAGTTGAAAGCACGCAGTTCTCCGAAAGTACAGATTCAGGAATAGTGTTTGCGCATGGAGTCGCTTCGAAAATAATGGAAAACTTTTTTGGCTTTTCAGGGTTGAACGGGATAACCCCGAGGTTTGAAACGGCTCTCTGAATGAGGTTTTCATCAGGATCATAACCGTAAACCCTGAAACCTTTTTGCACAAGGTGGGCTGCTCCGGGAAAACCTACCTTTCCGAGCCCCACAACAAATACGTCCTTTGAATAGGCTTTCAGATATCTGGAAGCAATCTCAGCATAAATTATACCTGTGCAGGGTTGGTTATTGGCCATTTTTCCGTTTTTGAGGTTATGCGCAAGAAAAGTGTAGTCGTCGGCCATGAGAATAATCTCAGCTCCATCCCGCACAGCTTCATAATAGCCGCTAACATCCGGCATATCCGTAACAAAACTTTCAAATCCGAAATACTGCGTAATCGCATGCAGAGAAGCCGAAAAGTTTCCTATTATTCCATTTCCCGAAGTTACAGGAACAATACCTACTTTTTCGGAACTAGGGGAAGTACCGTAGAGAGCCTTACAGATGCCTTTTATGTCAAGCCCTGTTACTCTTTGAACAGTAGAATCGGCTTCCTGAAGCTGCTTATTAATATTTATCAAATCTTTTGGAGTTAAAAGTGCCATTTTTATCGCCATTTTCTGTTTTGGAAAATTTAAGTCTGATTTCATTAGATTTGGATTTTATAAATTTCAATTTCCTTAAACCTGAGTATTTAATGTTATTTTATCAAAATTTGAGTGTTTCTAAGCCTTAGATTCACTAAATATTATTTTTCATTTCCATTTTAATTTACTTTCCAAATCTTTAATACTCTTTCAGACAGCCGCTTCGAAACGATCTTTCAGAAGTGAAAGTCCTTTGCATTTTTTTTCCCCGGCTTCTTCCCTGTCTTTGCCCCAGAAAATCAGGGTAAATACCGGATTCTCTCCTTTGCATAGAAAAATTTCAATGCCAGGTTCTTCATAGAATTTTCCGTAATCACTCCCCATGGAAAGTACCTGTTCTCCCACAGGAACAAGAATCCCGTTTTCTCCGAGCATAAGATGCTCGTAAATGCAATATTTATTCTCGGGAAAAGACCCGGTTTCCTCAACACCGTCAGTAAAAGCACGGAACAGGAGTTCTATCAGGTTGATCCCTGAAGAATAATAAACAGCTGTCGGGGTCTGGCTTGGGAAACGAGCATCAATTTCGATTACTTTAAGCCCTTTTGGACCGAAAATTGCTTCCACGTCCATAATTCCTTTCAAGTAAAGGTTTGCTGCAAGAGCATGAGAGATCTGCCTGAATAAAGGATTAGCAGGAAGCGGAGTTACCATGTGACAGTCATAAGTTTCGTCTATATGGACCTGGGTCTCTTTTACCACGACAAAATTACTTCCATCCCCTACAACTTCGAGAGAAACGACCTCGCCTTCCACATATTCCTCAACCAGCATGTCAGGCTCAAGGGTTCCAAGCTCTTCATTATCGTAGATGATCCCGGCTCCTACACTACTGCTTTCACATGGGGGCTTTACAAAATAAGGTGGCTCTGAAGGCCTGTCCTGCGGAGTCGGGACTCCTATGGACTTAAAGTAATCTTTTGAACTTTTCTTATCTCTGCTTATCCGATAAGCATCAAAATCGAAAAGAACCGGACAAGAGAACTTTTCTTTGATTGAATTCAGAAATTCGATGCAGGCCAGATTTTCGTTGACAGGAAGTATAGCATCAACCTTTTTTGAGAGATCAAGGAGTTTCTCAGGCTCCTTTATTACGTCAAAACAGTAAAATTCATCCGCATAGTTACGGATGAGAGCCTGCGGATTTTTATCTACCAGAATTACTTTTATTCCGGCTTTTTTAGATAGATACGCAGCTTCGAAGCCCTGGAGTTTCCCACCTACAAGACAGATCGTTTTCAAGCTAGCACCCCAGGATTGTCTCAAAGTCAGCCTGCCGGGCAGGTTTCATACCCATGATTTCAAGCCTTCTGACAACACTTTTTATGTCCCTGTCTCTTTCTTCAAAGCCACGGTCATAGTTTGCAACGCCTTCCAGTTGGGAATCGGGAGGAAGAATAGAAGTAACAATATTTGCTCCTGCGTTTAAACGGTGGACCATGCCGTCAATACCTTCCAGGTCAAGGGAAGCAGGAATGAGACGTTTGGGAAACATTAACCTGAGAACCGAGATGATTTTCAGTTCCGAGAGATTTGATTTATCTCTGAAACCTTCAAGCGGGGTTCCATCCTGGGGCAGGAAGGTCATAACTCTGACCATATCAGGATTGTTTGTACTCATTCCCCTTAAGGACAGAATAGTGGATTCAATATCATTTCCAACCCCTGTGAGGATTCCGTCTTCTATACAATATCCCTGATTTTTAGCAAAACGGCGTGCATCGACACGGCCATCAAATGATTGTCCAACTCTGAGTTTCCTGTAGAGTTCAGTGTCATATGTTTCCTGGTAAAGGGCAAGGAAGTTTGCTCCCTTTTCCCTGGCTTTGAGAAGAGTAGCATTATCCATCAATCCCGGAGAAATCATTATGGGTAACCCAAGTTCCTCTTTTACTATCTGGACAAGCTCAACGAACCGGTCCGGATCTTCATAGTAATAGGGGTCTTCTCCCATGGTCAGGTCAACCATATGAAAGCCTGCTCCTTTCAGGGCTTTGCAGGTTTCTTTTATTTCTTCCATAGTCAGTCGATAGCGATGGATCTCGTTTCGACAATTATAGTAGCAAAAAGAACATTGATTTTTACAGTAAGTAGAGAAATAGATGAAACAATTAAGAAATACCCTGTTGCCAAAATAATGATCTCTTACTTTTCGCGCTGCAGAGTAGAGTCTTTCCAGGTCTTTTTCGGATTCAAGGGAAAGAAGGGCTCTCAGGTCGTCATCAGTTAATTGGTACCCTTCAATGACCTTTTCCCCTAAACTGTCAAATTTATCAAGTGCCATTTTTTGGATCAAAATTTCACCCTCTCATAAATTATTTAGATGTTTATCGACCCTCAGAGGCCGATTACCAGTTAAATCTCGCCATTTAGTGTATTTGCCACATTGAGTTTTTACGGTCTTATTTTTGATTCAGCACTAAGACTTTACTTTTTGTCATTAATTATTGCCATTGATACTGACACTTTAATTTTTTTTATTTCGATGTTGCCATTTTACTTTTTGCAGTTAGATATTGCCATTCTCTACTGCTATTCAATATTGCCATTCTTTACTACATTCTATATTGCCATTCAATGTGAAGTTCTAATATCTTCAATCTGTTTTTAGCGCCCTCAAACTACTTTAAATGGGTTTTCAAACTTACAAACTGGTTGAAATGCCATTATAGTAAGATTCTGACCTTGATGCCCTTTTAATATTTTTAAAATTGTACATAACCTTGAGCAAGCGCTCAAGCCCGAAACCTGCACCTATCCAGGGTTTGTCAATGCCCCATTCCCTATCAAGAGGAACCGGTCCGACAACTGCTGAAGAAAGCTCCAGGTCCCCGTGCATTATATCGAGAGTATCACCATAGACCATACAGGAATCTCCTATGATTTCGAAGTCTATTTCCAGATAGTCCAGAAACTCTTTGATGAGGGCTTCAAGATTTTCCCGGGTACAGCCCGAACCCATCTGACAGAAATTCACCATTGTAAATTCTTCAAGGTGTTCTTTGCCGTCAGACTCTTTCCGGTAACAAGGTCCGATTTCAAAGATCTTTATCGGATCCGGTAAAATCCTATCGAGTTTTCGCAGGTAGTTGTAAAGATTAGGGGCAAGCATCGGCCTCAAGCAGAGATTTTTATCTATCCTGAAGACCTGTTTTGAAAGTTCAGTATCATTGTTAATACCCATTCTCTCTACATATTCTGCCGGAATAAGGATAGGTGACTTGATTTCCAGAAAACCCCGGTCCACGAAAAATTTCGTAATATCCCGTTCGAGTTTTCCGAGATAGTTTTCCCTGTCATCGGCATAGATCCGCTGAAAATCGTCTTTTCTTCTTGTCACCAGTTCGGACTCAAGTTCCCTGAAAGGCTTTGTCACATTGAGAGAAATTTTATCCTCTGGACTTAAGAGAGCTTCAACCCTATCAAGCTGGCTTCGTGTAAGTGCAGGAGCAGGTGCTGATGCTGGAATAGACGAACTTAGAGCTGATTTTGCAGGCGAAGGTACAGATTCAGATTTGTTCGTTGACGCCTGTGCAGAAGGATTCTCCAGAGGCTTCGGAGCCCTTGAGACTGATTTCGGCATGGCTTTCTTGACCTTCGGAGCAGAAACTACCTTAACTTTTACACTGGTTTTGCTCTCGCTCGAGTTTGTGAGGAAATTAGTTATATCTTCATTCGAAACTTTGCAATGTTTGCAGGTTTTCCTGTATTTATGATGTCTGAGTGCTCTGGCTGTTCTACAACTCCTGGAATTGTTCACAACAAGATGGTCTCCGCACGCCATTTCAATATATATCTTCCTTCTTGAGACCTCATAGTATTTGATTTTGTGGAGCATGCCAGTCCTGGACATCCAGAGCCCGGTAGCAGATATTAGAGCATCTAATGGTTTTTTATCCATAGTGTCACCCCTGGTGAATTAAAAGCCCGGATGATTTCCAAGAAATAGTATTTCAAAATCCCGGCTTACTGAATATAAGCACGGAGTCAGCAATTTGCTGACAGCTACCCGGAAATTAAAATCGATCCACATAACAGAAACAATTTATATAGTCTGGGAAAGTATCTCCAGCTTTTATAAAAGATTCCGGCGGAATATTCTGAATGTATCTTGAATGTTATTATATTACCATTCCGGGATTCAGAAATATGGCGGAAACCCCGGGAATCTAACCCGGCTGAACGGATTTAGAGTCCATTCGATCTACATGATCAGATTTCCTCCTAGGCAAAATAGATTGAACAAGCGTTTTGCTTCCTATATGGTGGTCTTAATTAATAGTATAAAATAATATTGTTTAATATATATGTTTATTGGTGAAAAATTAAGGAAAATAAGTTATTATTTATAAGTTTATTGCCCGAGTCCCGTCACCCGAGTTCCGTCACCCGAGTTCCGTCACCCGAGTCCCGTCTCGGGAGGACGGAGACCTTTTCGCTTCGCTCAAGAGGGATGAATTATGGGCAAGATAAGTTGTTTTTCAATTTTACCGAAAAGGACTGATTTACCTGCAAACCTATTAAAAAGGATTGAGCGCAAATCTTTTCAAAAAAAGTTTGATCAAAAACCCCTGATAACGTTTGAGTTTTAGAATCTTATCCCCAAGCCCTATTAGCGTGATCAACCGGCGCAACGGTTGCGGGTCAACGGTTGTGGAACAACCCTTTTCAAAAAAGGCTTGACCGAAAATATATTAGCAACGACAAGGTCAACATCGTAACGTTTGTGGGTTAATGGTTGAACTGTGTGAAGAAAAGGTAAAAGTAAGAAAAGTTAGTGGGAATCTAATTCCCACTATAGATTATTTTGCTGTAATTTTCAGTTTTGTTATATCGATAGCATCTTCGGGGCAGACACCGACACAGCGGCGGCAGCTTGTACCAAGGCACTTCTGGCTGTCGTACTTTGCGATTCTCTGACTGTCTCTTTCTACGATTTCAAGAGCATTTTCTGGACATTCTTTTACGCATTTTTTGCAGTAGACGCACTTTTCCACCGGGACTTCGAGGATTATACCAATTTCTTTGAGGATGGAAAGCCCGCCTGATCCGACCTCTTCTATGTCTTTGCTGACTCTCTTTTCGATGCTTACGTGTTCGAGAATTTTCGGGAGAGGAGGCAGGTTGTAGAGTTCAAGCATCTGGTCGTACATCTCAAGTGGCATGCCCTGTGTCCAGTAGGAAAGCTCACAAAGGTAGAAATTGTTGAAAGTCTCGCTGGTCGCCATCATGAGATGGTCGGCAGTAATTTTCTTTGCAATCGCAATTACGTCATCCAGCCTGGATTTTTCCAGTACAAGTTCCCTGGCAAGCGCAAGCGAGGTATTTCCGAACTGGACAATTTTTTTTGCATAACCCGGTGCGGCTCCGAGCCTGCGTGCATCTTCAGCGTCCACATAAGCTCCAGAGGCTCCTGACATATATGCATACTCCAGGTCTTCGTACTTGATTCCGGATTCAACGATAAGTGTCATATGGGCAGCCCGAATTGCCCCAATAGCTTTTCCTGCTTCTTCGACATCCTTTTCAGTGATCTCAATCCCGGGACCCAGGATCAGCTTTCCGTTCGGAAGTTTAGGAGATCTCTCAATCAGCCCGCTTCTCAGTGCAAGAGAAAAAGCCGAGATGACTCCTGTACCTGTGATCCCGATTGCTTCACATCCGTAGGACTCCTTTATCTCCCCCGTAATCGGATCAATAAGATAAGCATTCTGTTTTTCCATTTCCCTGTCAAGAACTATAATTTTCCAGTACTGCCCTTCTGGCTTTACATCACAAATCGCACCCGGGCTTGCAAGCATGCCTGAACTTATCCCCTGCCCTTCAATCGCAGGTCCTGCTGCTGCGCTTGCAGTGATAATTCGATCCCCTATTTTCAGAGCCATTTCGGCATTTGTCCCGTAATCGGTGACAAGCGAAGGTTCAGAGTGGATAAGGAAATCGGTTTCAAGCATCATAGCCAGAGCGTCAGCCCCAATTTCGTGCTTGATTGCAGGGGGTACGATAACTTCACAGTTGTGCAGATCTTTTTCCCCGAAAATTTCGGATGCAGAAAACATACGGGCATCTCTTTTTACATTCCTGACTCCAAGCATCTTCTGCTTGTTTTCTCCTGCATAGGCAAGGTCCCTTATCTCAGTATTCTGGAAAAGGGAAAGCTGTATAGGGTTTCCACAGACTGCAAGCCGTTCCACACTGTAAAGGTCAACGTCAAACCGCAGGAACATCCTCCTGATTGTCTCGATGATTACCTCGTGAGCCACATCTTCACCTGTTGTGATTGCAAAGTCCAGGTGGTCCATAACATTCCCTCCGGGAAGGGGATGACCCATGGTTATGACTGTCTTTAAGGTTTCCTTCGTTTCAAGATCAATAAGCTGGGCTCTAAAACCGCTGGTACCCAGATCAAGTGCTATTCCATACATTTTTCAGGTCCTCCGAAAGCATATAATGTTTTGAGGCGTCCGGCAGTAAGAACAACCTCATAAAAGTGTGGGATATGAGGACTATAATTTAGTTAAATTTCTAATTCGGCGTCAATAGGGAAAAGATATAATAATTTTAGAATTTAGGAACTATATAAACTATTACCAGTACCTGACTAGAAGGTATTAACAATCAGTTATTAGGCTTTGTAGAGATTTTCTGTAAACCTGTATCTTCAGGTAGAAACTCAACTAAAGTTGTTAGTTTTAAGCTCATTAGATTACCAATAATTAAATTTTCATGGCACTAATGTCGAATCAATCGTCAAAAGATAAATGATTTTGAATAATTGCAATCGCTTTCATACGATATTGTTAATAATGTGTGTAAATGGATCGAGTATTACGGCTATTGCTAATATTGATCTTGATTTTTTCAATAAAGAATAAGCAAAAAATATTAATTTAGAGAAACTGGAAAGTAATTTTGAAACTATCCCGCATTGAAGAGTTTTTCCATCATGTCCTTTCTTGGAGTTAAAAATGGCATTATAAAAATTGTATTTGTATTTTCATGTTCTCAGCCTTCACTTTTGAGAACTTTACCATAGTTTTTGAAATTTCAATGGGTAGAATTTTTTACAGTTTCCTAAAAACATGAGTTCCAGTTCCCCTATTTCCTTTCCGGTTTATTAAAGTAAGCTACATTGGTCATCGGTTAAGGAAAAATCGTTATCAATTGCATTGATTTTCATAAAATTTGTTAAATTATTCATCAAATGCAAAACTGGAATCTGATATCGATTTCAATTTAAACACTAAACATTTGGGTTTGAGTTTTTCCGTCGAAATCGAGATCAGCAGCTCAAAATCCTTAACCGAATACAAATGAAGTAAGCTATACAAACGGATACAAAAAGTGATAAAATAGCAAATCATAGAACATTTAAGATATTGTTTCCGGCAGAGTTCAATAAAACAAATTTACTTGTTTTGAAGAATTTTTCAGCCTATTCCGGCTGTTCAATTGATAAGTTTTTATAACATAATTTTTAATTAAAGGGTATAAATACATATTTATTAAATAGTATGTATTTTTCGTAATCTTATGCACCTATAAAAATAAGAGAGGGATTATAAATGGCAAAATATACCCCAAAAGAAAGATTGTACCGTGCATTAAGGAAACAACAGGTGGACAGGATGCCAGCTGTCTGTTTCACTCAGACTGCAACTGTTGAACAGATGGAAGCTTGTGGAGCCTACTGGCCAGAAGCCCATGCCGACGCAGAGAAAATGGCGACTCTTGCGGAAGCAGCACACACTGTAGTAGGTTTTGAAGCTGTGAGAGTTCCCTTTGACATTACAGCTGAAGCCGAATTTTTTGGCTGCGGAATAAAGGCCGGCGACCTGAAGCAGCAGCCGTCAGTGATCAAACCCAGCGTTAAGAACCTGGAAGATCTGGATAAATTAAAGAACTACAACCTGAAAGAAGGCAGAATTGCAGTGGTCCTCGAGGCCGTCAAGATACTCTCCGAAAAATATGGGAAAGAGCTCCCGATTATAGGGTCCATGATAGGTCCTTTCTCTCTTGCCCAGCATATTAACGGAGATGCCTGGTTCGGAAACCTTTTCACAGGAGAAGAGATTGTTCCCGCACTTCTGGACTTCTGCTCGGATTTCAATGTAGCATATGCAAAAGCAATGGTCGAAAACGGTGCAGACACCATAGCTATCATTGACCCTACAGCAAGCTATGAGCTTATTGGTGGAGAGTTCTACGAGAAGTATGCTCTGCCCTATCAGAAAAAGATAGCTGACGCAATGAAGGAACTGGATGTGGCTACAGTACTTCACATTTGCGGAAACACAACTAACGGCCTTGGAATTATGGACAAGACCGGTGTAAACGGGATTAGCGTAGACCAGAAAGTAGACATCAAGACCGCAACAGGTAATGTGAAAGACGCAATCATTGTCGGAAACCTTGACCCTGTAGCCGTGCTCTGGAATGGAACTCCTGAAGAGATTGAAGAAGCTTCCAAGAAGGTCCTTGAAGCAGGCGTTGGGTTACTCACTGTTGGCTGCGGGACTGTCAGTATGACTCCTACAGTTAATCTCCAAAAGATGATTGAGTGCACAAAAAACTACACATACTAAAGACATTACTTAACAGGATCAGATACTAAATATATCGGACACTGATAGTGTGCCATATTAACAGAATTTAAAAATGGATCAGCCGGCCTTAAGCCGGCCTTATTTTTAAGGATTTTCCAAAAAATTACTTCATCAAATCTGATCTTTATCTCCTAATCTCGAATTTTTCAGGATAATTATGTATTCTTCCCGCAGTGTCAAATTATTATTTTAAGATCTCCTTTTAAGAATTTGAAATATAGAGTCTTAAAGCAGGAGACAAATGCCTTGAAGAAGAAGACAAATGTCTTGAAGAAGAAGACAAATGTCTTGAAGTAGGAGATTGAATATATCGAAAAAGATTACGGCGACTCCAAATATTAGTATTTATAGTTTTCGCTTTAATGCCCAATATTATCGAAGATCTTTCATAAAAAAGATTTATAGCACAAGACTTTGAAGTTGAAGAGTGCATATATAAAGGAAATTACAATGGCTTGAAATTCCGATATTTATATTTTTCGCTTCTATGCTTAGATCTTGAGTTTAAGAGAGAAAATAATGGAAAAAAGTCCTTAATTATATCACTAAAAATTACAAATTGCTTTTATCTAAAACTTTTACAACTTGAAATCATAACAAATATAGTATTCGTTTATATAGTATAATTTTAATCTTTGTTTAGGGATTGAGTCTGAATGTTCAGGACAATTCCAGGCAGTTCCAACAGGCATACTGTTGGGAAATTCGGGATATAATGCTAATTCGACTGGGAAACAAATTTGCAGTTTCCGGCAAGTAAATTCCCCGGTAACAATGTCATAAGAGAAGAAATTATTCACAAAGGATCCCGAACATATTCGGGCAAAATGGCAATGACAGTGAGTAATTTTGAATATAAACAGTCAGAAAATTCGTAAAGGAACCTCCTTGCGCCTAATGGCTGAAAAATATAAGGCAGCAAGGATCTGAACCTAAAACGAGAACCCCATGCAAACGCTCTTTTTTAGTTAGCAGAGCTTGGGTCTGTGTTCAAGCATAAAGCCTTTGCGAAAAAATGACTCTGGAGACATTTTACTGCCCAACGATACTGCACAGAACTGCAAATCTCAGTGGAGGTTTACAAAAATGGCAAATCAAGAGATATTTGATAAGTTACGCGACGCAATCGTAAATCAGAACGTTGCAGGTACTGCACAGCTATGCAAGGAGGCCCTGGCTGCAGGAATTCCGGCGCTTGATATTATTACGAAGGGCCTGTCCGTTGGAATGAAAATTG
>NZ_LMVP01000367.1 GCF_002287235.1 Methanosarcina spelaei | reverse complement strand
TCACCGTCTCTAATATACACTACTCTTGTTGCATATCTTACAAGCTCGACGTCATGAGTAACAATGATGATCGTCTTGCCTTCTCTTGTGTGCAACTCGTCCAGAAAATCCAGGATGTAGTTCCCTGTCTTGGTGTCCAGATTTCCTGTTGGCTCATCCGCAAGGATTATAGGCGGGTTTACAGCCAGGGAACGAGCTATTGCAACTCTCTGTTTCTGTCCTCCTGAAAGTTGGGAAGGAAGGTTTTGTTTCTTTTCCGAGAGTCCGACAATATCAAGTAAGTAAGAGGCTTTTTGTCGGGCAATTTGTCGATTTTCTTCCTGGAATTCCATAGGTAAAAGCACGTTTTCTTCCGTGCTCAGAGTGGGAAGGAGATTGAAACTCTGGAATATGAAACCAATCATTTTTCCTCGGATTATGGCAAGTTCAGATTCGTTAAGTTCTGATATGTCTTTTGAATTTAGGGAAACAGTGCCTTTTGATGGGATATCCAGGCAGCCAAGCAGGTTCATCATCGTGCTCTTCCCACTTCCGCTAGGCCCGAGAATTATCAAAAATTCCCCTTCGTAAATTTCCAGGTTTATTCCTTTAAGAGCTGCAAACTCGACCTCCCCCATCTGATAGATTTTCCAGACATCGGTCAGTTTGATAAGAGGCTCG
>NZ_LMVP01000366.1 GCF_002287235.1 Methanosarcina spelaei | reverse complement strand
TATCACTGTTTGTTGGGCTTCCTAATAGTCCTTTTTCCGTTGTGGTGCAAAAAATGATATTTCCGCAGTTTGATACACTTTCCCGGTGATGAAAATGATTAACTTTCCTAATTATAAAGGTCTACACTAATTTTGTAACAAAGCCAGATTTTTTGCACCAATTAGAATAGTTACCGCCAAGCCATCTTGTCAAGTATCCCGATTAAGTTATTTGCCTCATCAAAGGATAAGTCAGTCCAGTTCTTTTTGCAATATTCTTTGCAATACTGGTCAATTTTTTTATGCCTCTCCATATAATTAAGAGACTTTATTACTAAATTTTTTTGCTTAAATGTTATCGAAGAACCTATAAACTCCATAAATACTCCTTATGTCATTTTTCAGTAGCTTAATCACTCGAAAAATAGAAAACACTAAACCAGTATATCTTTTAGCAATCGTATATATAGAACTTATATTATATATATGCACGCATTTAATAAACATATTAATATGAGGCTATCAAATTAGAATTTAAATTTAAAAACTCACCTCTTTTTTCGGTTCTGTTGCAAAAAAAATTATTAAAGGGATTCTTAATAAGTAGAAAGTTAAGAGCATACATATGCCGTGCGACAAGAAGTTATGTCATGAATTGCTTTAATGCTGCCCTTTCCATTTGGG
>NZ_LMVP01000365.1 GCF_002287235.1 Methanosarcina spelaei | reverse complement strand
GAAGGTTAGCCCCTTCAAGGTTAGCTCCTTGAAGGTTAGCCTCTATAAGGTTAGCTCCTTGAAGGTTAGCTCCTCTAAGGTATTTTCTCTCTGGAATATCCATTTACAATTATTGGCTTTGAACTAAAATAAGCATTACTATGCCATGAAAATATATTCTGCTCTTCAGGATTTAGTTTAAAAAATTGTGTCTATTTCTAAATCCGGGTCTATAAGAGCTGCAAGAATGAAAGCTACGTTTTACCCTTGATATTGCTCTCCTGCACGGATCTTTCAGTGTGGTATTTTTTCCCAAATATTTCCGACATCTATATTGCAGAATATGAGGCACACACTGCCCTCACTCAGAAAGAAATAGACTATCAAAGAAAACGTACATGAAATTCTTCGAATAACATGCACAAATCAATGAAAGTACTCTACGCCCTCTTTTTTGACTATTAAGCCCTTATTACCTTGGGCAGTAAGGTTGTCCTTATTTTGGTTTTTCAAAACCGTCAGAAAACTAATCAGTGAATTGCCATCGAAGGCTCAAATGTGACTTTGATCACGGATGCTAAATTGGCCTTTTAGGCAATTCGACTGCCCAAATAAATTGGGTGATGTTATATGATTGAAGTCATAAACAAAGCTTGTGGTCTAGACATTCACAAAATCTTTTTCATTGCTACAATT
>NZ_LMVP01000364.1 GCF_002287235.1 Methanosarcina spelaei | reverse complement strand
TGGCTTTGATTTCGGCTAAGGAAAGAAAGCTGCGTTTTGAAGATGTGTTTAATAAGAAGTTCAGTGTTTTGAAAGAGCCTTTTATATACTCGGTTCTGGCTGGTGTAATGTATTCAGCATACCAGCTTTGCTGGCCAGGAGGATCGCTTTTCTTATTTATCGTTCTTGTTTACGCAATATTCCAGTACATCCTGGACAATTTCCGGAATGAGTCAAGCGACTACCTTGGATTTACAGGCGTAATCACATGTTTGGTAAGTACAATACTCATCCTTCCATTTGTCCATCCTGACATGGGATTTTCACTTTATTATTACTCCTGGTTCCATGTCGTTACTGCTATTGGGGCAATGGCAGGCTTTGCAGCTTTGAGTCTTATTGAAAGAGAATTAAAAAGAAAGAAAATGAAGACTTATTATTACCCACTGATAATCCTTGGAGCTGGTATTCTTGGGCTTATATTTATCAAAATTTTATCTCCTTCACTTTATTCCCTGATTATAAACGCACCAAGAACTGTTTTTGGGATTCAACAGGGAGGACCTTCCACAATCCTGGAAGCTTCTTCCATATTTTATGAAAGTAATCAATATAGAGTCTTTACCTTATCGAAAGTTTTTGTACATTTCACTCCTACAGGATTTCTTGCTTCTTTACTGGGGATAGTTATTCTGGCTGCAAATC
>NZ_LMVP01000363.1 GCF_002287235.1 Methanosarcina spelaei | reverse complement strand
ATTTAGGTTTCGAATGACCTCATTTATACAAAATGAAAAATTAGCGAAGTACTGATATTGTGTGTTTTTATAGATCCATTCATGTGCCTAAAAAGAGTTAATACAATCAGTAAAAAATTTTTTATAAATTTGTATATAAAGCGAGCCATGTCAGTTGGCCTGGCTTACGTCACTTTGTTTGATTTATATCAGTTGGCTTGGTTTTTACGTCAGTTGGCTTATTTGTAGATTTTCGTCAAGCTGATATTATTAACTGATTTTCATTAGCTTATTACTATAAAGAAAAGGTTACTATTCAGGTAGCCTTTTTAGGGCTACACAATTTTTCCTCTTTTCGAGGAAAAATTGGATTTACAATGAGTTATTTCTATCTTTGATGAAACGTGAAGAGATTCTTGCTCTGTGTACTTCAAATCCTGAAGTTATTGCAACTTACATTGAGAGTCTTGAATCTCAAATAAAACAGCTTAGTGAAAAATTGCAAGTTTTAGAATCTCGCTTAAATCAAAATAGCAGAAACAGCAGTAAACCTCCTTCTACTGATTTTTTTGTCAAAGGAAAACCTAATCCCAAGAGTCTCCGTAAAAAGAGCGAAAAGAACCCTGGAGGTCAAGAAGGTCATCCAGGAACAACTCTTAAAATGGTTGATAATCCTGATTAGGTAATAGAGCATTCTTTGAACTGCTGC
>NZ_LMVP01000362.1 GCF_002287235.1 Methanosarcina spelaei | reverse complement strand
TTAAGTTTGATCAGTTGTTTTCTACCAAAACAGGATATGAAAAGCTGGATGAAAGAATCGCTAAGATGAAAGAGAACAAAGAATACCTGTTAAAGGTGCTGAGTTTGCCAGAGATTCCGCTGCATAACAATGCAGCGGAACTAGCGGCGAGAGCAAAAGTCAGAAAAAGAGATGTGAGCCTTCAAACCATAACAGAGGAAGGAACAAAAGCAAATGACACATTTATGACGATTGTTCAGACAGCAAAGAAACTGGGTGTAAGTGCATATCAGTACATATGTGATAGAGTTGGCGGTACATTTGGGATGCCATCTCTGGCTCAATTAATCGGAGAAAAAAGCTCAATAAGCAGAAATTGAGAGCTTTCCACTCAATTTGAAGAGGATACGGAATTCTGTCCATTCAGTTACAGCAAGATATCAGGATGTTGCATGCGAAACATCTCTTCGATATCATCTCAAGAAATTAAACATGGAAGAACTGATCACATCGAATGAAAAGATTCTCCTTCAAGAAGTTTTAAAAACCTTAAAAACAGGTAAAAGCTATGAATTCGCTGTCGATTACACTAATGATCCTTATTATGGGAAAACAGATTCATCTAATGAGAAATACGTGATACGTAGCCAAGCTAAAAAGTCAACAAACTCTTTTTACTCATACATCACCCTCTACATCACTAACAAGAA
>NZ_LMVP01000361.1 GCF_002287235.1 Methanosarcina spelaei | reverse complement strand
CGAAAAATTAACATTCGATCTTAAAAGACTTTAATCAAGAAGTAAAATCACATATAGTCACACCATTGTATAATGCAACATTTATATATTTGATATAATAATATTAAGTTAGTTATGAGTTTAGAGATGTTTACTACTCCTGATATTGCTACAGCTATCTGTCGTTCCTGTGACAAAAATGAGAAGCTAAGACTTCAAGCATTATTGTTGGTTAAAAATGGTTTGAGTCCGGCTAAAGTTGCAGAAGATTTTTCAGTTCACCGTTCAACAGTTCATCGTTGGATGAAAAGAGCTGAAGAAGAAGGTTTGTCTAGCCTTAAATGTAAACCTGGTAGAGGAGTAAAGTCCTATTTAACTGCAGAGCAACTCTCTGAATTAAGGGAAGCATTATCAAAACCTATCCCAACAGACGATGGTTTTTCTCGTGGTTGGCAAACAAAAGATGCAATTCAATTTGTCAGAGAGAAATTTGGGATATCTTATTCCAAATCAAGAATGAGGCAAATTATTAAAAATTTAGGGTTTAGTAGAATTATATGTAGACCTCAATCAAAAAGGCGAAATCAGGAATTAACAAACGAATTTATTGCTGAAATCAAAAAAAAGATTCCTAAATCCTAACTATTTGTTCGTCACACAGGATGAAAGTAGTTTTTATGTAGACTCAAACAGATCAAAATGTTGGGCAATAA
>NZ_LMVP01000360.1 GCF_002287235.1 Methanosarcina spelaei | reverse complement strand
GGTATTGAGGAATTTTAATCCGGCTAAAATGAGGAATTATTCACCGGCCTTGACAATAAAACCTCATAAGTCTCTAAGGTTAAAAATAGATTCTGGAAATAGAAAATGGTTTCAAAGGACTCCAGCTATGGCAGAAGGAATAACTGATCACATATGGAGTTTAAAGGAACTATTAACATTTAGCCTGCTTTCGGCAGGTCGACATAAAAATCCATTCAATTTTTCTATTGATATCGTTTTTTTTAGAACTTTTGATATTTAATTTAAATCAAAAATTACTAAATGTTAACCATAACATAATTAATATATATTTATAATATATGAGATAAAAGACAAATCATGCTAGATAGATAATCCGCAAGATGCTGTTTTTTAACTTAACCTACAAAAAATAACAATTAAGAATATTTAGATGTTGGAATGTGCTTGCTGCCGAATGTAGGATTTAGAGTTCCTGTTCAATAATTTGAGGACACGACCGAAAGATAAAAGAAGAATAAAAGAGGAAAAAGTCAAAGGCTAAATGGAAAAAGGAACGGAAAAAGAAATGGAAAAAGAAATGGAAAAAATATGAAACGGATAACATTAAAAAATAAAAATGTAATGTTAAAATGAAAGTTTCTGGCTCTTCGTCGTATAAAATGGGTAATTATTTATAATAAAAATATAATATAAATAAGTATTATATTATTTGTTAAAAAAAACAGCA
>NZ_LMVP01000359.1 GCF_002287235.1 Methanosarcina spelaei | reverse complement strand
TCCGGGTTGATTGCGATTCCTAAAGGGTAACTCCCCACTTTTACTGTTGCTGTAACTTTGTTTGTTGCGGTATCAATAACAGAGACTGTGCTGTCCCCATAATTTGTTACATATGCTTTTGTTCCTGTCGGGTTAATTGCAACTCCCCATGGATATTTTCCTACAGGCACCGTGGCTGTAACCTTATTTGTGGCTGTGTCGATAACAGAGACGTCGCGTTCGTTCGTCACATATACCTTTGTTCCTGCCGGATTAACCGCAACTCCGGTAGGGAGATCTCCTACAGTTATCGTGGCTGTAACCTTGTTTGTAGCTGCGTCGATTACAGAAACAGTGTTATCGAGGTCATTTACCGCATATACTTTTGTTCCCGCCGAGTTAACTGCAACTCCGTAAGGATAATTTCCTACTTTTATTGTAGCTGTAACCTTGTTGCTTGCAGTGTCAATTACCGAGACAGTACCACTGCCCTCGTTTGCTACATATACCTTTGTCCCGTCAGGGTTTACTGCAATTCCCCAGGGATTAGAGCCTACTTTCACCTTTGCTGTAACCTTGTTTGTGGCTGTATCAATAACAGAGACAGCATCGTTGACATCGCTTGCTACATATACCTTAGTTCCCTTCGGGTTTACTGCAACTCCGTATGGATTGGATCCTACATTCACGGTGGCTGTAACCTTATTTGTAGCTGTATCAATTACAGAGACTGT
>NZ_LMVP01000358.1 GCF_002287235.1 Methanosarcina spelaei | reverse complement strand
AAAATCAAATTGCGTGCGGCCACCCCACCCTAAAGGATGGGGTATGCTTCGGGCCGCACGCCCGGTTTCCGGGGGTTAGAAATCTTCAATTATTCTCTGACCAGGTTTCATTGATTTAGAGGACTTAGATTCTGCTTTCGATTTTTTCTGTGACTCCTTGATATAATGTTTGATTGTGTCAGCTGTTACATTTCCAACTGATCGGTAGAATTTTCCACTTGACCATAGACTTCCACCCCAATATCGTTTTTTCAGTTCAGGATGAAGCTTAAAAAGCCTGTAAGAACTTCCTCCTTTCAAGTATTGTACTACTTCTGACAAAGAGTTACTTGGATGAAATTCCACGAACAAGTGAACGTGATCATCTACAATTTCCAGAGCATGAATCTTGTAGCCTTGCTCATTGCAAATGTTGTTGAAGATTAACTCGCAATCCTTTTTAATTCGCTTATTGTAGAATATGTTGTATCGATACTTTGGCACCAAAACGAGATGGTAGGTTATCTGACCATAGCCATGGCTAAAACTGTTCAATTCCAACGCATATCACATCCAGGCTATAGGCGGCTGGTACCACCTATGGCCATGGTGCCAAAAAAACCTCATTTTACAAAAAAAGTAATGATTTAGATAGTTAAAGAGAAAAACGAAGAGGCGAGGGTTCACTTCATCCCCAACCTAAAGGTTGGGGTATTCGTGACCCTCTGCGCTCCCTTGTAATAAA
>NZ_LMVP01000357.1 GCF_002287235.1 Methanosarcina spelaei | reverse complement strand
TTATTATATTTTATAAATTATTATATTTTACAATTTATTATATTTTACAATTTATTATATTTTGCATCTTATTATATTCTGTATCTTATTATACTCATATCTTATTATATTTAGTACGAAAAATTATACGATCAATAAATGAAACATTATGAGTTTCTGGAAACTAATTATCACTTACTTGGAGCTACATGCCACTTACTTGGAGTTATTTACTATTCATCCAGGTTTCTCCCTTTTCTCATTATCTTCTATATCAACGTTTCCTAGCAAAACGAAAAGCAGTCAGATGAACTTCTGGATTTATAATAGGAATGAGTAAAGCTTCGGATTTTAATACAGGCAGTAATTTGGATTTCAGATTGACACCGGCAGCAGGTTAAATTCTATGAAAACTGATAGTAATATAACCTTTCAACCTAAGTTCCGCATTTTTAGGCACATAAATGTCTCCTGATATCGGAGTATGCTCTTAAGTTTAAGCACATAATATTTGTAGCAGAATTTCAAAATCGTGGTCTTCTGACCTCGCAGATTCTCATTACTACATATATGCGCTTAAATTTTGGGAACTAAGGTTTCAAACGAGTATAAGCAATAAGTTAGGTATAAGTTAGGTATAAAGCTAGTAAAGTTTGCTCAGGATTTTGCATTTGTTCCTTTTCACTTAACTGAGCTTTTCGGTTTATTCTGGATTCACAAGAAGAAGATAAAAAGAAAATAAGGATTGTAGGAGAATTTTTTATCTATAAATTCGCTAAATAACGGCTATTTTCCCAATTTGGTAAGAAATAGGACGAAGTTTTCAAATAATTTCGACACCTTTATTAGCAGTTTGGCACTCATAAGGGACTTAAAAAAGCGAACAATAAAAACAGAATCGGTGAACAAAACCTTTTTTCATAAGTTCAGGATGGAAACTATAAAATGAATTTCAGTTTGCTTGATCTTATCCTGTTTTCAGAGAAGAGAAAAGATTTTCTTCTGCTCCTGAAAGAAGGTCCTAAAAGTATTGAAGAGGCACTTGAAAAGCTTCAGGTACCGAGGACGGCCCTTCTTCCGCAAATAAAGAAGTTAAAAGAAGAGGAGCTGGTAATACATGAAGGAGGAATATATCGGCTCAGTGAGATAGGGGAAATTGTTGTCGAAAAAATGCAGCCACTGATTGAGACTCTGTCAGTTTTTGAGAAAAATGAAGAATTTTGGGCCGATAGAAAGCTTGCTCCTATCCCACCCTATCTTGTAAATAGAATAAATGAGCTTGGAAATTATCGCCTCATAGAACCTGACCTCAGTCATACTTTTGATTTGAACCCGGAACTTTTGAAAAACCTTTCCAAGTCAACCTATACCCACATGCTTTATTCTTATTTCCATCCTCAACTTCCTGCTTTTGTACTCAACCTTGCAAAAAAAGGTATTGAAATTTCCCTTGTTTTGAGTGAAGCAGTATACTTACGGCTTGTAGAAGATTTCAAAGAAGAAGGGAAAGAATTTCTCAAAATGGAAAATTCAAGTCTTTATATTCTGGAAAAAAAAAGAGTGGAAATTCCAGCGCTCATTGCTACCGCTAACAATATAATGACTATGGGATTGTTTAACGAAAGCGGGAGGTTTGACCGTCAGTATGTGATAAGTTTCGAACCACAGGCAATAAAATGGGGACAAGAACTGTTCGAATACTACAGAGACATGAGCAGGGAAATAAATAAATAAATAAATAAATAAATAAATAGCAATGCATAGACCCGCAGATTACTGAGTGATAAATTATTAAGTCCTGACTATTGAGATGAAGACCTGAGCCTAATCAAAAATTGACTTTTGAATATTTCGTACAAGTTCCTTAAAAGGAATCAAAACATTGAGATACAAAACCAACTGCAGTCATCGTTATTGCTAACAACGGTTTCGAGGAAATTCAAACCTTTATTTGAGAATATAAAAAAGATAAACACTTTATTCATATAAAGCGTTTATTTCTACTTCTCTGATCTTATCCCTGGTTACATTCCGTAGTTACACCGTCAAATGTATCTGGATTTGCCTCAGCTTCTTCCTTTGTGGCGTGCGTGGTTTGATCCTTGTGAACAGGTGGCGAATAGATCACATAGAATTTCAGAGGACCTGTTTCCAAAGTGTTAATGATATTGTGCTGAGCACCGGCAGGCACAACCACCGCAGACCCGTTACCTACTTCATACTCGTTACCGTTAATTATACACTTTCCCTGTCCTTCTTCAAAACGGAAAAACTGGTCATTTTCCTCATGCACTTCCATTCCGATTTCCCCTGTCCTTCTTAAAACGGAAAAACTGGTCATTTTCCTCATGCACTTCCATTCCGATTTCTTCTCCGGGCTTGAGGCTCATAAGTACCAGCTGGCTATACTTTGCAGTATAGAGCACCTTGCGGAAATTGTTATTTTCCAAAGTAGCATTTTCGATATTAATAGAAAATCCTTTCATTTTGTTTTTTGTCTTCTCTGCAGGCTTCTCTGCAGGCTTATATGTTTCCTTACCAGCCGTACAGGGCGCTTCTTTGGAATTTACTGCCACTGCGGCAATTGACAGTAAAAAACAAACTGCCAGCAAAATACCCAGTGTATTTTTAAGATTCATTTGTCGACTCCCCCAACCTGTTTCAATTTAACAAATTTTACAAATTTTGGTTTTCAATCCACCGATGTTGGCAGAAGTATTTACTATATAGACAAATTTTACAATTTATATTAATTTAGGCACTAATAATAGTAAATTCTGCCCTTATTTATATTGTGAAATTTGCCAACAAAGGCGATTTCAAACACATGCAATAGAAAAATTATATTTGAGGAATATAATATTAGTAGAAACATAAATATTATGAAGATTAAAATAATGATCTTAATATTGATTTTTTTCACTCAAAATTTCCAAAAATAAATACCAGAGTTATATATTTTCCATAGTACCTCCTCTTCAAACATATCGCACTTTCATTAGTTCACTAAATTTGGAACCTAACCTCATGAATGTCTGACTAACCGAGAAAAATCGAGATTATGGTCCTCAAAAATAGTCTTGAAAAGCTTACTGAGTGAGACTGAAAATTGGCTTTGGGATGGAGATCACAAACTGAAATTTGAATTAAAGATATGGATTAAAAGATTTTTGATTTTTGAATTAAAGACCCAGATTAAAAGATTTTTTGAGTTAAAATTGTGTAAAATTTTATTTATAAACAATAAATTTGGAGAGAATTTTGCCACTTGCAGTAACCTTAAATATTAGGCATACCTAAATAGGGAAAATTGATAATTAGGTTTGCCTAAAAATTAGAGTAAAAGTATGAAACTGCCAGTTATCTGTTCCGAAAAAGAATGTTGCTGCGGAAAAAAGGAATGTACTCCTGGAAAAGGGCTTCCGAAAATTATACTCATCGGAAACCCTAATGTGGGAAAAAGCAGCCTTTTTAATGCCCTTTCCGGAAGTTATACCCTGGTTTCCAATTATCCCGGAACCTCAGTCGAAATCACTCATGGAAAAGCAAGGATTGGAGAAAGGGAATATGAAATTATTGACACACCCGGGATGTATTCCCTACTCCCTGTAAGTGAAGAAGAAAGAGTCTCTCAGCTTCTGCTTTTTGAGGAAAAGGCTTCAGTTTACCTTCATGTAATAGATGCCCGAAACCTCAGACGCATGCTTTCTTTCACCCTTCAGCTACTTGAAGCCGAGCTTCCTCTCATCCTTGTCCTGAATATGATGGATGAGGCTGAAGAAAGGGGAATTGAAATCAATATATCTGAGCTCAGCCGTTCTTTGGGAATCCCGGTTATAGGAACTGTTTCAAGCGAGGGAAAAGGGATAGAAGAACTTAAAGCTGCAATTTCGGAGTTTACCCTGGAAAACAATGCGCAAAAGTTTAGGCAAAAAATGGACTATGGCTCGAAAATTGAACCGTATATCGAAGCAGTTGAAGGTCTTCTTGAACCTTCAGAAGAAGCCGAAATCTCAACCGGAATCTCAAGAAGAGCGATCTCACTCCTGATGCACCAGGAAGACAGGACAGCTTTTGAATACCTGCGCAGAGCTGAAAAAACACCAGGATATTGGGATGAAAGACATGAAAAAAACTCCGAAGAAATCCGGAAACTTGTGAAAGCTGCCTCAAAGATATCTGAAGTTCCTCTTTCTTATCTGTTCACTCTGAAGCGCCAGGAGCATGTAAACGGAATAGTAGAACAGGTAATGGAAATGCCTGAGAGAAGCGAGAACAAAAGTAGTGAAAACGCCGGAAAAATAAGAGCAGAAGACGACACTGGAAAGAATGGAAGTAAAATACAGAGTATCAATCTCGCTTTTCCCGAGAAAATCGACAGTATTCTCATTCATCCTGTACTTGGAATACCTGCTTTGTTTTTAATCCTGTACTTCGGACTCTATCTGTTCGTAGGCGTATTTGCAGCTGGAACCGTTGTTGATTATCTGGAAAACACGGTTTTTGGAGGGTACATAAACCCCTTTGTAACTGCAAAGTTTATATCGCTTGTACCCTATCCGGCTCTTCAGGACCTTTTTGTAGGAGAATACGGAATTTTTACCCAGGCTGTAACATATGCAATTGCCCTTATACTTCCGATAGTGGGAGCATTTTTCCTTGTGTTTTCAATTATTGAAGATACCGGATATCTTCCAAGGCTAGGCCTGCTCCTGGATAGCATGTTTAAGAAAATAGGGCTCAGCGGGAGGGCAGTAATCCCAATGGTACTCGGATTTGGTTGTTCCACGATGGCTACAATGGTTACCCGGACCCTTGAAACAAAACGGGAAAGGCTTATTGCAAATATCCTGCTGGCTCTTGCAATTCCCTGCTCGGCACAGTTAGGCATTATTCTTTCAATCCTTTCGAGAAACCCTGAGAGCCTGCTTATCTGGTCTGTAGTAATATTACTGGAGTTCGTCCTGATAGGTTTCCTGGCTTCCAGAGTCCTGCCAGGAGAAGCTCCCACCTTCATACTTGAAATGCCCCCTCTCAGAAAACCGAAGCTTTCGAATATACTGGTTAAAACTTACTCCAGAATGCACTGGTATTTCCTTGAAGTTCTGCCCCTATTTGTACTGGCAAGTGTCCTTATCTGGATAGGCAGGCTAACCGGCCTTTTTGCCTTTGCCCTGAAAATCATAGAATACCCGACAGTCTGGATAGGCCTGCCTCCTGATGCAGCTGATGTCTTCCTTTTCGGCTTTTTCAGGAGAGATTTCGGGGCAGCCGGACTTTATGGAATGCATGATTCCGGATTACTGACAGGTGTGCAGCTCGTAGTTGCAGCCATTACTCTTACCCTTTTCATGCCCTGTATAGCTCAGTTCATGATGACAATAAAAGAAAGGGGTTTTAAGACAGCCCTTGCAATTTCGGGCTTTATATTTCCGTTTGCATTTCTTACAGGTTTCATTGTAAACACCATACTAAAAGCTCTGGGGGTGAGCCTGTGAAATGCCCACTCTGCGGAAACGAATTTGAAAAAGCTGATGAAAAAAAGTGTACCGGCTGCGGGAAACTCCACAGCTGCAACAAGCAATGCTGTCCAAACTGCGGATATGAACTTGTAAAAGAGGCAAAGATAATTCAATCCATAAGGAAGTTATTCAAATGGTAACCGGAAACTCACATTTATCTATGAAAACTATAACTCTCTGCGCAATGGAGACCAGAAAAACCGGAAAAATTGACCGTCTTGAAACGAAGAACCCGGGAATTCTACAAAAGCTAATGGCTATGGGTATCCTTCCAGGCATGCCTATTACCCTACTCAGAAAGTCTCCCTCATATCTTTTTGAGGTAGACCAGACCAGATATGCTGTTGATAGGGAAATTGCGAACCATATTTATGTTAGCTGCTGATTTTACTGCCTCCGAAGGAAATGCAAAGAGGACGATAGAAGAGATCAGGTCAGCCAGGATATCAAATCAGCCGGAAAATTGTACTTAAAAATCCATAGGGATATCCTGCAAGATATTTTTTACATTTCCCAACATTCATTTACATTTTCCAGCATTTATATATCTCTAGCATTTATCAATAATCCCCAGCATTTCATTTACGTTCTCCAAGGAAGATCATCATTCCTGAAGGCGAAACTTCTTTATAAATATTCTCCAGTACTTCAAGCAAATCCTCTTCTCCACGCCAGAATGGGAACTTTCCAAGCCTTTTTGGAAGGACTGCTGCAGCCGGAGGAATATGAACTTCAAAAGATGGTCTTTTTCCTTCTTCAGGAATTTCAGGAATTTTTCCCCAGAAAGTTTCCGGATCAAGCGGTAAAGGCTCCTGAGAAAAAGAAGAGATTTTCGTTTTGCTTTGGGCTCCGGTTTCGGATCTGATCTCAACATTCGGACCTTCCAGAAGGTTTCTGGCTTCTGCAATAAGGTTCTGGTTTTCCGAGCCTGAACCCTTTCCGAGAATGGACATAAAATCGTCCATATCTACACCCCTTAGCTTAAAGATAAGGAAAGGGTCCCTGTCAAATTCTTCTCCGAGAAGGTAGTAAACAGCTGCAATATGCTTGCAGGGATTTGACCAATCCGGGCAGGAACAGTCGGTTTCAAGGTCGTCGAGCTTTTCAGGAAAAAGGGAGAGGCCTATTTCCTTGAATGCGGAGTCGATGTCTTCCGGCATTTCACCTGCAAGAAGTTTTGCTGCAAAGATAGGCTTCAAGGCAAGTCTTTCTGCAAGAAGTTCCCATTCGGAACCTGTCAGGGTACGGACTTTGATTGTTACGGAATAGGGCTTAGGGTTTGAACCCTGGACTTTGGCCCTTACAAGTCCTGTTTCTATTTTTATGGAGGTTACCTGGCCTTTACGAGCATAAGTTTTTCCGCGGGTTAACCTTGCCCCCAGGTTAAAGCTTTCAAGAGTTTTGATCCAGCGTTTCGCCCACCAGCTCTGGACAAAGCTCCCACGTTTGGATTTTGCCTTGATTCCACCTTTGACTTCAATTGGCTTTGTGGGTTCGTAATGATCATACCCATCCCAGTAAGCTGCCATTTTACTCACCTACCGCTTCTTCTCTAAGAGCTAAAATTTCCTTCAATTCCTCATTGGAAAGTTCTGTCAGCCAGGATTCTCCTGTTCCGACAACGTTCTCTGCGACCTGAACTTTGCGCTCGATAATTTCATCGATTTTTTCTTCAAGCGTGCCAGCGCAGATGAACTTGTGAACTTCGACATTTTTAGTCTGACCTATACGGAATGCCCTGTCAGTTGCCTGGTTTTCAACAGCCGGGTTCCACCAGCGGTCGAAATGGAATACATGGTTGGCTCCAGTAAGGTTAAGCCCCGTACCTCCGGCTTTAAGGGAGAGAACAAAAATAGGAAGGTACTCTTTTCCTTCCTGGAAACGCTCGAGCATCCGGTCCCGCTGCTTTCTGGGAACCCCGCCGTGCAGGAAAAGGACTTCACAGCCGAAGCTTGCCTGCAGGTGCTCTTTTAGTATTTTTCCCATCTCCGCAAACTGGGTGAAAACAAGGGCTTTTTCTCCGTTTTCCAGAACCACATCCAGCATCTCGGTAAGCCTTTCAAGTTTTCCTGACCGTCCGGGAATTCCGGAGTTGTCCTTCAAAAACTGTGCAGGATGATTGCAGACCTGCTTAAGCCTGGAAAGGGCAGATAGGATTATTCCTTTTCTCTGGATGCCCTCCTCATCAGCTTCTTCCATTGCCTCTTCGATATCTTCGAGGACTGCAGCATAGAGTGAGGCCTGTTCTTTTGTCAGTGTACAATAGGTCTTCATCTCCATTTTTTCCGGCAGGTCAGAGATGATCGAACTGTCAGTCTTCAAGCGGCGCAGGATAAAGGGGCCTGTAATTCCTTTTAGCCTGCTTGCAGCTTCCGGATCTCTTTCGGCCTGAATCGGAATAAAGAAATTTCGCTTGAAGCCAGCCTGGCTACCAAGGAAACCGGGATTTAAAAACTCCATAATGGACCATAGGTCTCCCACGTTATTTTCAACCGGAGTCCCTGTTAAGGCTATGCGGTAATCAGCATCCAGAGCCCTGGCGGCCTTTGCCTGTTTAGTTTCAGGGTTTTTGATATTCTGGGCTTCGTCAAGTACAATTCCGGCCCATGAAACCCCTTTTAAAAACTTAACATCCCGTTGCAAAAGACCATAGCTTGAGATAACAATACTATGGTTCATAGCTTCTTTTTTAAATTCCTCTTCTTTTTTCCGGCTGGTGCCGTGGTGTACCATTACCGAAATTTCTGGTGTAAAGCGGGCAGCCTCTTTTTTCCAGTTATTGATAACCGAAGTAGGACAGACCAGAAGAACCGGTTTTGTAGCTACAGGTTTTGGGAGGTTCGGACAAGTAGGAGCGTTAGGAACGCTAGGGATGTTAGGGGCATTAATAAATATTGCATCTTCACATCCGGCAGCTTCTTCTTCAACCTGTTCCAAGTCATGCTGGATAAGAGCAAGCGTCTGGATGGTTTTTCCAAGCCCCATATCGTCTGCAAGGCAGGCTCCTATACCTAATTGCCTCAAAAAAGCAAGCCAGGAATAACCTCGGAACTGGTAAGGCCGAAGAGTTCCTAAAAAACCATTGGGAGCCGGAAGTTCTTCAAATCCGGTTTTTTCCTTTAAGTGGCTGATTAATTCTCCAATCCAGCCGTCTGCATTGATTCCTTCAAAATCCAGCCCTCCGGCTTTTTCGGAAGCGCCCATAGCCAGCTTTAGAACCTCGCGCAGGCTTTCTTCTCCATGCGGGTTCTTCTTCCAGAACTCAAGAGCAGCCTTGATTTCCGCATCGTTTACTTCAACCCACTGCCCGCGTACCTTCACAAGCGGAGCTTTGAGTTTTGCAAGAGCCCGCAGTTCCGTAACTGTTAAAACCCTGTCTCCAAGGGCGATTTCCCAGTCAAAACTGACAATTTTGTCGAGGGTAAGCCCGTTTCCGGCCTGCAATTTCTTGCCCTTGACTTTTGCCTGGGCTTTTAAGTGGGTTTTTGTACCTTTGCGAGTCCACCAGCCAGGAAGAAGTATTCCGAAATCGGCCTGGCTTAAGTTAACTGCACTTTCAGTCAGGAAGCGGTAAGCCTCTTTTGTATCAAGGGAATATCCGGAAGGGTTGGGAGCCTCAAGGCTGGAAGCGATTCCTGCATTAATACCGGCAGCCTGCCCGAGAGAAGATAACAAAAATTGGCGAATATTTTTCACATCATATTTTTTCAAAGGGCTGCCCTTTTTTGGTTTCCAGGCTTCTTTTACGGGGATCAGAAGGCTTGGGTCCTCATAGGACTGAAGAAGGTAGCGGACGTACCAGAGCCCTTTGGGAATTTCGATATCAGCTATCTCTTCCCTGCTTCTATTATTTTCTTCGGTTTCTTTATTTTCTTCGGTTTCTTTATTTTCTTTGGTTCCTTTGATTTCTTCATTTTCTTCAGTTTCTTCATCCTCAACTGGCTCTTCCAACCGGAAACAGAACCTGAAAGGTGAAGTAGTAAGAATAGTGAGGGGGCGCTGCCATTCACGGATCCGGGCCTCAAGCTGAATAAGTTCGGCATCGTCTCCATAGATTAGTCCGTCGGGGCTTTTCAGGGCAGAAACCCAGGCATCGTGGACGCTATCAAATGATTCTCTTTTGCGCATCCCTTTTGTGAGCTTTTTTTCTCCTATCTCGGATCGGACTATCCAGTCAAGAGAGGATTCAATAAATTGCCTTGCCGCGAAAGCTGCGGACAACTCAGGCGGCCGTTCCGAAACTTCAGGGGCAAGAGCCCTTGCAGCAGGGGGCATTTGCTTTGCAAGCTTTGCTAGCTCTCCCGCATCTTCTCCGGAAAATACGGGTTCCCAAAATGCTCTGTACTCCCCTTCCTCTTCCCTGACGCCAGGCAGGTATTTCTGGCCTGCGACCAGCGAACCTGAGAATTTCAGGGCATCGGCCCACCAGAGAAGGTCATTTCCCGAAATGATGCCAGGAGCCAGAACTCGTTTTCCCATGCAGGCACAGAGAAGAACAAGGGTTTCTTCAGCCTCCAGAGGGTATGCATGAACAGTCCAGGGAGCCAGTGCAGGTTCGGCTTTCGAATCAGGCATTTCAGCAACCAGAGAGCTGGAAGAAGTCGGATTCCCGCCTATAGTCGGCATCCAGACGTTAATTTTTTCGGCCTTTTTTCGGCCAGGACTGCCCAGCAGCAACTCAAGGGCAGAAAACAGGTTTTCAAAACCCGAATCATAAGGATAAGGCTTTGCCGTGGGGTTTTTAGGTTTTCGCCCCCGCCGAGAACCCTGAATTTCGCGCTCAGACGGGCTTTCACCCCATAAAAATAATTGTTTTCCAATTCTGCCTGCATGAAGTATTATCATGTATTTTGTATATTAGCAAAGAAATATATAAAGAGATCGGAACCGGATGCCTGAAAACTCCGTTTGTTCTTCAGTAGAGATTCTGAAAAAGGACTTCCACTATTACATAGTTAATTTCCATGAGTATAGAACTTACACAGTTGAACTGAAAATCAATAACATTAAACCTTTAACTGTCTAACTCGCAAGTTTGATAACAATGTGTAATTCTCCCACATCATCCTTGAACACATACAGGAAACGTATTTTAGGGGAGTTGAACGTATATTTTGGATTAATATTCAAGACCTTCCCTTGCCGGGACATTTTTCTCGAAGGGGTGCTTTATAAGCCTCATCTCCGTTACAAGGTCTGCCCTTTTTATCAGTTCTTCAGGAGCCCTCCTTCCTGTCAGGACGACTGTGGTTTCTTTCGGGATTTTCTCCAGCAGCTTGAGGATGTCTTCGGTTTTCACAATGCCAAAGTGAGCTGCAAGATTTATCTCGTCCAGTATCAGGAGCCTGGGCTTCCTTTTCAGGGCTTTTTTTGCAAATTCGAGGCCCTTTTCCGCCAGTTCATAATCCAGAGGAATGGGGTTCTTGAAGTCAACGAACTCCTCCCTTCCAAACTGGCAAATCTCGTATTCCGGAGCTAGCCTGTCTTTTATTTTGTACTCCCCTATGTACTTCCTGCCTTTCAGGAATTGAACGATTATTACACTGTACCCGTGGCCTACAGCCCTGAGAGCCAGTCCAAAAGCGTTTGTGGTTTTTCCTTCTCCTTCCCCTGTGTAAAGATAAACCAGGCCTTTAACCAATTTAACCCCTCAGAAGTGTATTTTCTCCCCAGAAAAAGATTAGTTTGCAGGCATATGTTATTTTTGGATTAGGGCCTCCATGATTCACAAAAAAATTAGTTTTTCTCCGTAAAAGAGCTTTTGGTCGTCGCAGTATTGCGTGGTTTGCTTCATTTGTCAAATAATTGAAATTGATTGAAAGATTTCAGTACTGTAATATAGGACAAGTTGAATAATAATTCAAAAGGTTGGAAACTTAACTAATAAGGGACTGAATTTCGGAGGAATTTAGTGTCAGTTTGCCCTGCAAATTTTGATGAAAAAGTAAAATGTCCATTCGTTGACAGGAAAGAGTTCATCGAAGCTTTTGAGAACGCCTTTTGGAATATCGACCAAAAGAACTACAGTATTCTGGTATATTATGGCGTTGCCGGAATTGGAAAAACCAGCCTTAGAAAAGAACTTCCAACCTTGATCGAAAAACACAACGAATCGGACTGGCACACAAGAGTTATATGGACTTCAATAGACTTCGCTACCGAACAATACAGACAGCCTTATAAGTTCCTCGAAGTTCTTTCCAGCCAGCTACGCCAGAAATACGGCATCAAATTCAACTCTTTTGACATCGCTCTTGCTACCTACTGGAAAAAAATCAACCCCTATAGTCCTCTGGTAAAAGAAGATTACTCCGAAAACAGCATTGTTCGCGATGTTCTGGATATTTGCGACGAATTTGTTCCTGTAAACCTAATACCAAACGTGTATAAACTTGCCAAAAGCTTACCTGAACGTTATCAAAAATGGGCTCTGAAACGCAAAGAAGATATTTCAAAACTTCCGAATCTTGAACCAACAGAAATATACGAACGGTTGCCTGTTTACTTGGCTCATGATCTTGCTGATCACCTGCAAAATACTTCAGAATCCGCAGTCATTTTCATAGACACTTATGAAGCCCTCTGGGAAAAGGACAGAGATAAAGGAAGTTTCAATTCCAGAGATGAATGGCTCAGAAAACTTATTGAAAACATACAAAAATCCTGTCTGTGGGTAATTTGTGGAAAAGAGTCCCTTCGCTGGGAAGAAGTGGATGAGGACTGGAAAAATTACCTTTACCAGCGTAAAATTGGAAAACTTCCAGAAAAAGATGCTCTCGATCTGTTAAAACAGTGCGGAATCACTGAAGAGAATATCCAGAAAGTACTCATCGAAAGCAGTGAAGGTGTGCCCTATTATCTTGAACTCTCCATCGATATTTACAGAAAAATAAAGCAAAAAAAGCAGCCCACACCTGAAAACTTTGCAAAGGTTCCGGAAGGTATTTTCTGTAGATTTGTCAAATACCTTGATGGGGAAGAAAAAGAGACACTGAAAGTCTTGTCAGTTCCCAGATACTGGAACCGTGAATTATTCAAAAAACTGGTTAAGGAATTTAATACCGGATATCCTGCAACCAGTTTTTCAGAACTGCATAGTTTTTCTTTTATGGACATTGACGATAAAGGAAAATGTTCCATGCACCAGCTTATGAGAAAAAGCTTGCAGGATAACCAGGATCAAGATTTGAAAAAAGAAGTCCATAATTTCATGCTTGACTTCTACAGCAATCAACTAAAAGATCTTGATATTAAAGCAATAACCCAAGAGCACGAAAATGCATTGATTGAAGCATTCTACCATGCAAAAGAATCACTGGAAGCAGAAGAATTATGCGAATGGTTTATTTCGGTATCGGATCCCTTCGACAGAGCAGCATTCTGGCAGTTAATTACTTCTATGTATGAAGAAATGCTGCAAATTCTTGAAGCAAAACTCGGACCGGAGAATCCTTCAGTTGCAACCGCACTAAATAATCTCGCCGGACTCTATAAAAGAATGGGAGAGTACGAAAAAGCACTCCAACTTTATCAACGAACACTTGATATTCGTGAAAAAACGCTGGGTTCGCAACATCCAGACTTTGCAACAACACTAAACAATTTCGCTGAACTCTATCGTCAAATGGGAGAGTACGAAAAAGCACTCTCACTTTATCAAAAGGCTCTTGAAATCGATGAAAAGGTGCTGGGTCCATATCACCCATCTGTTGCAACAACAATAGATAACCTCGCATTACTCTATCGTCAGATGGGGGAGTATGAAAAAGCACTCCAACTTTCTCAAAGGGCACTTGAAATCTGTGAAAAAGTATTTAATCCGCAACATCCAGATGTTGCAATAGTACTAAACAATCTCTCACTACTCTATTATCAGATGGGAGATTATGACAGAGCGCTTCCACTTTATCAAAAAGCACTTAATATTCAGGAAGAAGTGTTTGGTCCCCAACATCCTGATGTTGCAACAACATTAAACAACCTCGCAGGACTTTATAATAGTATGGGAGAATACGAAAAAGCTCTCCCACTTTATCAAAGAACACTTGATATTCAGGAAAATGTGCTGGGTTTACAACACCCTACTGTTGCAGCAACACTAAACAATCTTGCCGAACTTTATCATCAGATGGGAGATTACGAAAAAGCACTTCCACTTCATCAAAGAGCACTTAATATCCGTGAAAAGATGCTTGATCCACAACACCCAGATATTGCAATAACCCTGAACAATATCGCATTACTCTATAACAATATGGGAGAGTATGAAAAAGCGCTCCCACTTTATCAAAGGGCACTCAAAATACTAGAGGATTCTTTAGGACTAGAGCATCCAGATGTCGCTGTAACACTGAATAACTTAGCGATATTTTATTCGAATATAGGAAAATATGAGGAAGCTTTACCTCTATTCGAACGGGCTGTAGATATCATCGATTGTACGAAACTCGGACTCAATCATCCTTATTTCAGCATCACTATAAACAATTTAATAGGATTATATGATAGTATGCTGGAAGAAATGATTTTTTATGGGTACTTAAGATCATAAAGATAAAAAGAAGGATGCAATAATCAAAGTTGCGCTGGCGCACCCCGCTGCAAGCAACGGGGTATGTTCGCGCCACCGCTCAAAATTCCGTTAAAGGAAATAATAACCCTAAACAATTTAGTGTGAGCAGAAGTTAGTAATCGAAAATGGAATTGAGAAATTTTATTATTATCAACGGTTACCGGGGAAGTTTCCATCCCCGCAGCAAGCTAGCGGGGTATTCGACTGAAATAAAATTCCTTCTTTATTTCAATATTTCGTTATTATCCCCATAGTTTCTCTACAGGAAGCTGAAGACCTTTTGCCCCCGTAACTGTGATCTTTCCCAAGCTTATTTCTCTTATAAGGCATTCACCTACTCAAATTTACCTGGTTTATTCCCTCACATGCCTGACAATATGCCCGGCTTCAGGAATTATAATCTCAGAAAGCCCCAGTTTCACAGCGTTTGGCGACCCCGGCAGGCAAAATACCGCTTTTCCTATAATCACGCCTGCCACAGCTCTGGTAAGAATTACCGACGTCCCTATATCTTCAATACTTTTGTACCTGAAAAGTTCTCCAAAGCCCGGAATTTCTTTTTCAAAAAGTGGGGTTACAGACTCGATTGTAATATCTTTTGGTGCAAGCCCTGTGCCTCCGCTTGTAATAATAATATCTGCTGAGCTGTCAAGAGCAGCAAGAACTGCATTTGTAATTGAGGTTTTTTCGTCGGAAACCAGCCTGTAGAAAGAAACTTTATGGCCTGCAGCTTCGAGAAGATCCTTCATGGCTTTTCCTGAAAGGTCTTCAGCGTCCTCAGGTGAGATCGGATTTCCGTATTTTTCGTATCTTGAAGTCGAAATTGTGATTAAGGCAAAAGAAAAGGATTTTTTTGCTTCTTTTTTGTGAATTTCCGGTGTGGACTCTTTCATGAAAACCACCTTATTGTCGTGAGGCTAAACAATGAAACTTCAAGGGGATATAAAGTATTTTTGTTGCAGCAGTTAAATGCATGACTATAACTACAAAATAACAAAAAGTATAGAATTACTACCCAAAATAGCAAAAGTATGGAATTCACAAATATATAAGAATTAATTGATTGTTTACAGC
This sequence comes from Methanosarcina spelaei, assembly GCF_002287235.1. GTDB lineage: Archaea > Halobacteriota > Methanosarcinia > Methanosarcinales > Methanosarcinaceae > Methanosarcina > Methanosarcina spelaei. The sequence goes on along the minus strand of NZ_LMVP01000357.1, from coordinate 17,855 downwards.
AACGCATTGCTTTTTTTCAAACACACAGCTATTTAATAACTCGACTCAAATTAAGTATACATGAGTGGGTTCAGGTTTGGGGCAGATTTTCTTTCGACATACGATGAAGGAATAAAAAAGGAATGGATTATAGGAAATGGGCTTGGAGGTTTTGCTTCCTCTACGGTAATTAACGCAAGAACAAGGACTTATCACGGACTGCTTGTAGCAGCTCCGGAGAATTATCCAGGAAGATATTTGATACTTTCTTCCCTTGATGAGGAAATTTCTACCGACGAAGAAACTTATAAACTCGCAACTCATAGATATCCAGGCACTATTTCCCCTACAGGTTTTAATTATCTTTCAGAATTCTCTCAAAATCCATTTCCTACCTGGGTTTATCATGTAAATGATTTAACCTTAAAGAAAACAGTCTTCATGGTTCGCAACAGTAACACAACCTGTGTCCTCTATGATATAGAATCCAAAAAAGAGGAAGCTTTACTAAGAATCTTTCCTCTGGTAAGTTCAAGAGACTTTAATCTCACTGCCCGCGCCGCATACCTTTCATTTACCCAGGAAGCTACTCCTGGTGGAGCAGAACTGGCAAGTTCTAACGGTTTTACTTTCTCGCTTTCATCCGATCTCCAGTATCATCCTGATCCCACATGGTACTATAACTTAGAGTATGACACTGAGAAAGAACGAGGGCTTAACTCTGAGGAAGATAACTTCAGTCCGGGTTATTTTGAAGGCAAGCTAGGATTGGGAAATTTCCGTTTTTTTGTTGCTGCTTCAACAGAAAATATTTCTTCTCTTAATCTCAAGCAAATTGATAAACTCCGTACCAGGGAAGCAAATCGGCAGAACCTTCTTGCTCTTGATTCGAAACTTATTGATCCTTTTGCTCTTAAACTTATCAGGGCGACTGATACTTTCGTAGTGAGAAGTCATATTTCAGGTGAGGATACGATAATTGCCGGGTATCACTGGTATTCTGACTGGGGAAGGGACACCATGATTACTTTGCCTGGCTTGCTTTTAGTTCCTTATCGTTTCGAGGAAGCAAGAACAGTTCTCGATTACTTTGCCAGGTACTGTAGGAGAGGCTTAATCCCTAACACTTTCCCGGCTTTCGGAGGAGAGCCAATTTACAATACAGTGGACGCTTCTCTCTGGTTTATTCATGCCCTTAGCCGCTATTTCGCATATACAAACGATTTTCTCTTTCTCTCGGATATCTGGGACACAGTAGTTAACATTATAGATCATTATTTTACAGGCACGGATTTTGGAATTGGCATGGATCCAGATTATCTCATCCATCAGGGACCCCAGCTAACCTGGATGGACGCTAAAGTCGGAGAATGGGCAGTCACCCCAAGAGCAGGTAAAGCCTGTGAGATAAATGCTCTCTGGTATAATGCCCTGAAAACTGCTTCTTATCTTGGCACTCTTCTCGGCGAAGAGATCTCTCCATACGAAACTCTTGCAAGTGGTGTTGTCTCGAGTTTTGAGAACACTTTCTGGAATCCGGAAACTAACTGTCTCTTCGACCTGGTATATAAGGATGAAACAGGAAACGAGATTAAAGACCCTGCAATCCGACCTAATCAGATCTTTGCCGTATCCCTACCTTATACTATGCTTTCTCCTGAGAAGGAAAAAGCGATTGTGGACAGAGTTGAAAAAGACCTTTTGACCCCTTTTGGGCTTAGAAGTCTTTCGAGAGACCACTCCTTATATAAAGGACAGTATCACGGAGACGCCTTAACCAGAGACGCAGCCTACCATAACGGAACCGTTTGGCCCTGGCTTCTTGGAGCTTATGTGAAAGCTTACAGGAAAATCAATAATTATTCGGAAGATAGTCTTGAGAATATGCGGACTCTCCTCGAGGGTTTTGATATGCAGCTTGAAATAGCAGGTATTGGCTCCATTTCCGAAGTGTTTGACGGTGACTACCCTCACTCTCCAGGCGGATGTATCGCCCAGGCCTGGAGCGTTGCAGAAATTTTAAGGGCATATGTAGAGGATGTACTTGGGATCAAACCTTGAAAATGGAGTTGCTTGTGTAGCCTTTACTTTTGATAGTCAAAAAACCGTGAAAATACCAACCGTGAAAATACCCTTAGGTGTTGTATTTAAGAAGCGTGGGTATGTGGTGAACTGCCATTACATAGTTACGAACTGATCTCAAGACGCAGGATTTGCTTATTTAAATCCTGTACTTGACTTGAGTTATTAATCAATTTTTGATCATGAGAATCAATCTTGATAACTCCTACAATAAGGAATAAAATGAGTTTCACAATAAAATGAGTTTTACAATACATTCAGTTTTACAATACATTCAGTTTTACAATACATTCAGTTTTACAATACAATCAATTTTACAACACGAGTTTTACAATATAACGAACTTCAAGATCAGATCCAGATTAAATTAAGGATTTGCATAGAGTCGAAAAGAAGTGCTTATAATTCAAACTGATTCTTTTGTGAAGAGAACTATCCATCCTAACTTGCATAACGGCGTTCTATAATTATATTTCAGGAAATTATATTTTGGTCCAGCCTTGACTGATGAGTTCTGACCAACCAGGCATCTTAACTAACTCATTATTTCTAACTAACTCATTATTTCTAACTAACTCAATATTTTAACTAAATTAGTATTCCTGACTAACTCAATATTTCTAACTAATTCAGTATTTCTAACTAACTCAGTATTCTGGCAAATTTCGTATAGGGTTCTGCTCTCCAATGCCCTGCTTACTTTCACTTGCTTGCCTATGTTTTAATATCTTACTAACCAATGCACATTTATGCTTATACTTGCAGTGGATGTAGGAACGGGTACTCAGGATATTCTGTACTTCAATTCAGAAAAAGAGGTGGAAAATAGCCTGCTTATGGTCATGCCTGCTCCTACCCAGATAATTGCGAAAAAAGTACGGAAAGCTACCAAAAAGGGAAAAACAATAGTGTTTACCGGAAACATAATGGGAGGAGGCCCCTCAACATTTGCTATCAGGACTCATATAAAGGCAGGTTTTCGGGTATATGCTACTGAAAAAGCTGCTTTGACTATCAATGATAACATTGAAAAAGTAAAGGCTTTCGGAATTCAAATCGTCTCGGAAGCGGAAGCAAAAAAGCTTGCATCCGAAGAAAATGCGCAGGAAATTATTATGCAGGACTTCGATCCTGAATCAACTTCAGCTGCACTTTCGGCCTTTGAGGTTCAGATGCCGACAAACTATGCCGTGGCAGTACAGGACCACGGAAACGCTCCTGAGAAGAGCAACAGGATCTACCGTTTTGAATTGCTTCGAGAACTCATTGAAAAGGGAGGAGAACTTGAGAACTTCGTTTACAGGCCCGAAGAAATTCCTGAGGCTTTTACCCGAATGAAGGCCCAGGCAGATTCCCTTCTCAAAACCGCTGGAAACCGGAAAACAAGGGCAGTTTTCATGGATACCGGGCCTGCAGCCATCTTCGGAGCACTTACCGATCCTGCGGCTGTACAGCCGTGTGTTGTGGTTAATATAGGAAATGGGCATACACTGGGAGCGCTTGTGAACGAAAACAGGATCATGGCCGTTTTTGAGCACCATACTTCCCTCATGAGTCCTGAAAAACTCCAGGACTACATTATAAGGCTTGCCGACGGAAAACTTGGTTTTGACGACGTTTTCGAAGACGGAGGGCATGGTGCATATAGAAGGGAAACTCCAGGTTTTGAACAAATTAGCTTTGAGCAGGTTAGATCTATACTTGTTACGGGCCCAAAAAGAGAAAAGCTTGAGAAGGTTTCGGAATCCGAAATCCGAGAAGAGATATCAAATAAACTGCATTTTGCTGCGCCTTTCGGGAGCATGATGCTTTCAGGCTGTTTTGGGCTCCTTGCAGGATTTCTGGAGAAATACCCTGAACCAGCAATAAACCTTATAAACCACTAAGTAGTAGGGAGTAAGTCACTTAAGCCCAGAATATACAAATTTTCAGGGGTTATAAAAATTCAATTCCGAATCCCTATCAGGGAGCCGGGAAAATGCAGTAGCTGCTTGCTGAAGTCCACCAGGGCAGGTTTACAGATAAATGTAAATACAGGCAGGTATCTCTATATGCACATATCTCATACTGAATCGTTTGTTAGATGGTTTTTACGAACTTAACGCAAACATTTATATGCGGAAACAAATCCGTTACAGCTAATTTCTATTAAACTCATAAACTCATTATCTTTCAGGAGAATCAAGCTTATGGTACGAAAGCCAGGAAGTATGTATAGAAATGTGAGGCAGCGCTCATTTACCAGAAGAAAATACATGGGCGGTGTTCCAGGCAGCCAGATTATTCATTATGACATGGGAGACAAAGCAAACATCTCTTTCCCAATTAAGGTCTCACTGCTTGTAGAAGAAAAATGTCAGATAAGGCACGTTGCTCTTGAAGCAGCCCGTATTACAGCAAACAGGCACCTGACTGAAGATGCCGGAAAGATGGGCTTTTACATGAAGCTCCGTGTCTATCCCCACGAAGTCCTCAGGGAAAACAAGCAGGCAACCGGCGCGGGTGCTGACCGTGTATCCAGCGGAATGCGCAGGGCTTTTGGGAAGAATGTAGGTACTGCAGCAAGGGTAAACTCATTCCAGAAGATCTTCACAGTTGCTGTTGAAAAGCAAAACTTTGCAGCCGCAAAGAAAGCTCTCTGGCATGCAGGACAGAAGCTGCCAACCCCCTGTAGAGTCGTTATCGATGAAGGGGCAGAACTGGTACAGTAATCAGTTAAACTGTTAATATCAAAAGGAGCAATAACATGTACGATTACGAAGAGCTTTTGAACCGTGCAATGGCGAAGATGCCTGACACCGAGACTACGGATGCTCGATTCGTAATCCCTGAGCCCAGAATCTTTTCCGAAGGAAAAACTACAATTCTTGAGAACTTCGGAAATATTGCAGATATCCTTAACCGGGACCCTGACCACTTGATGAAATATCTCACAAGGGAGCTTGGGACTGCAGGGAAAATAGAAGGCACACGTGCAGTCTTCCAGGGAAGGTTTACGAGAGCCCAGATCTCTGATAACATTCAGGCTTATGTGGACGAATACGTTATGTGTTCGGAATGCGGACGCCCGGACACCCAGCTTGTCAGGGTGGACAGGGTACTTATCCTGAGATGTTCTGCTTGCGGAGCTCACAGGCCTGTCAAAAAGAGAAAGGTAAGCAATGTAGTTGTCAGGGATGCCATCGAAGAAGGCGGCACCTATGAGCTCCGGATCGATGCAGTCGGGTCCAAAGGCGACGGAATTGCAAAGATAGACAAGTATACGGTTTTCGTGCCCGGAGCCTCAAAAGGCGACGTGGTCAAAGTAAAAATAAAGAAAATCAGCGGAAACCTCGCTTTCTCAGAGAGAGCAGCCTGAGGTTTAGGCTTATTTAAAAATCTTAAGAAGCAGCTCAGGCCAATTATTTTTATTTTCGTGCCTGGGCTGCTTAAATTCAACCGTTGCGCCGGTTGATCACGCCGGATAGGGTTTGGGGATAAGGCTCTAAAATTAAAATGTTGAATTGTTTTCGTTCAAGCCTTTTTTGAAAAGATTTGCGTAAACCGTTGCGCCATTTTATCATGCTGACCAAGTCGTTGTTGGAATTTGTGATCAAACTTTTTTTAGAATATTTGCAGCTAACCCTTTTAAAAAGATTGTTTTAAAAAGGGTTGATTATAAATATCCAGCAGGCAAATCAGGAATCTGTGGAGAAAGAATGACTTTTGAAAAAGATGATTCACCGGAAGTTTCATTGAGAGAGGCTCAAAAAAAGGAGAAAAATATAGAAATTCTCTCAATTCCCGGACTATCAGTAAACCTGAGGCATGTCGGGGATGTTCCGGAGCTTACGGCAAACGGGACTCTGAAAGCAGCTTTTAACCCTATCTTGAAAAAGATGAACTCCCGCCTCAAGGAGGAAAAATTAGCCCTCATAGAAGATGACAGGGTCATTGCTTCGGCCTGGCTCCCTCCAATCCCGAGTCCGGTATTTAAACGCCTTATTTTTTCGGAAATACAGATAGCTCTTGGAAAATACATTCCTGAAACCGTATCCATTGAACTTACCCGCCAGAATAGCTCAAGATATTTACCCGGAACGGTTGCAGACGAATTGGATACGGATATTATAAAAAAAATAATCGATGAAGCCCTTGAATCCGGCACCTTTATTATCACATTTACCGAAAACGATCCTCTCCTGAGGGAAGAAGTTTTTGAGCTGATAAGGTATGTGGACAAGAAGCGGGCTATAGTAAACTGTTCCACCTGGGGTACGGATTTTTCAGCAGAAACGGCTTTTCGCCTGAAAGATGCGGGGCTCCATTCCCTTATGGTAGGCATTTACTCAACTGATCCTGAAAAACATGATGCTGCCCGAAACTCAAGGGGAGCATACGAAAGAGCGGTTTCTGCCATAAAACTGGCACTTGAAGCCGGGCTCATGGTTGTAATGACAACACATGCATCTCCCTCAAATATACAGGAACTGCCTGCGCTCTATAACCTTGCATCAGAACTCGGAGTCCATGAATTTTCAGTCTGGGAAGCAATGCCAAAAACCAGGGATGAGCCTGTACTCAATGACGAAGACAGGAAAAGCATCCTTGAGATGTACCACAGGATAAATTCCAGCCAGAATGGCCCAAGGATGTTTGCGAATACTTATTTTGAAGGTCAGATGCTGGGTGCAATGGAAGGCAGGCGCTGGATGCACATAACGGCAGACGGAGATGTAAAAGCCGGTCCTTATCCGCCTTTCAGTTTTGGGAGTATAAAAGAAGAATCTTTAAAAAGCGCCTGGCAGAAAATCAGGGGTTACCCTTACTTCCAGAAGCATAAAAGCCTGGCTCCGATGCACGATCCGGAATTTATGGAGTTTGTTGACAGGATTCCGGCAGGAGCAAAACTGCCATATCCTTTTGGAAAGGTTTGTGAAAAATAAAAAGGAATAAGTTGCAGGATATCCTTTTACAGCATTTTTCCCAGGCGTTCTCTCCGGTACATTGATATTCTTTTTAACCTGAATTTAGTTGGGATATGACAACCAAGGAGAGTTAAAAACCTCATACTTCTGGAAAGCCATTTGAATCTAACTGCCTGTCCGAAGATAAACATTTACATATTAGCACGTATTCTTAAAGAGCAATTTAGCTGGAACTGCGTTCATATCTTTAATTATTTTCAGCAAGAGAAAGCTGCCTGCCTGAAGTTTTTCCCAGAAAATCGGCAGCCAACGAGGGACTTTATGACTAATAAACTTGATCCATGGAGTTCAAGCGAGATTAATGACTATTCCAAGTTATTCGAAGAATTCGGGATTTCTCCATTTGATAATGTACTTCCTGAAATCCCCTCTCCACATATGTATATGCGGAGAAGAGTTATCTTCGGGCACCGTGATTACGAACAGATTGCAGAGGCCATAAGGACAGGTGCCCCTTTTTCGGTTATGGACGGCTTTATGCCTTCAGGGAAAGTTCACCTCGGGCACAAGATGGTTATGGACCAGATAATCTGGCACCAGCAAAGAGGAGCATCGGCTTTTGTCGGGATTGCGGACAGAGAGGCTTTCTCAGTACGTGGTTTTTCCTGGCAGAAATGCAGGGAAATTGGGGTAGAAGAATATATACTAAGTCTTATTGCTCTCGGTTTTAAGCCCGATGGTCTTATTTACTTCCAGTCAGGATGTGGCAGCGTTAAAGACCTCGCATTTGAACTCGGTGTCAAGATCAATTTCTCTGAATTGAGCGCTATTTATGGGTTTTCGGGAGAGACAAACCTTTCCCATATGATAAGTGTAGCAACCCAGGCCGCTGATATTCTTCAACCACAGCTTGAAGAATTTGGAGGACCAAAGCCGGTTGTTGTCCCTGTAGGGCCTGACCAGGACCCTCACCTTCGGCTGACGCGAGGACTTGCAGGCAAGATGAGCATGTTCAGGGTAGAGGAAAGAGAAAACGCAAATGGCGGGAAATACCTGAGCGTGCGCGGCAAGGGAGCCCTGAAGGAAGCGTTACAGGAACTCAAAAAACGAATTCCGGGTAAGGTGAAACTCTATGAAGAGCACCTGGACATAATTCAAACTCCTGACTATCCGTTCCTGGAAAGACTTGTTTCGCAGATAAACCAACCTGAGAAAAAGAGATACTTCACGGCCGAGCTTGAAGAGGTCTCGGAATTTGCTAATGAAATTAAACCATATGAATTCTCAGGTTACGAAGAATACTTTGTTTTCAGAAAAGTATGGAAACTCACCCGAAAAATACTGGATGAGATTGTAGCTGAAGTAGCCGCTGAGTTCGAAGGCTATGCTTTCATTCCTCCTGCATCTACCTATCACCGCTTCATGAGTGGACTGCAGGGAGGAAAGATGTCGAGCAGCGTCCCTGACAGTTATATTGCTCTAACTGACGACCCGAAAGAAGGTGCAAAAAAGGTAAAAAGGGCAAAGACCGGCGGTTGTGTAACCCTCGAAGAGCAAAAAAAATTGGGTGGAAAACCTGATGAATGTTCTGTCTTCGAACTGCTGCTTTTCCACCTGGCAGAAAATGATGATGAACTGCTGGAAATAAGAGAAGAATGTGTCTGTGGAACCAGGATGTGTGGCTCATGCAAGCAGCTTGCAGCCGAAAAGATGTACGAGTTCCTCAAAGACCATCAGGAGAAGCGGGAACTGGCAAGAGAACACCTTGGCGAATATAATATAATTTATAAGAAATAACTTAGGAAATCAACTTATAAATAATCGTTTAGAAGCGACTTTGCAAAGAAAACTTGCTAAATAAATTCACATAAGATAACTTTACAAATTAAACTTTATGAAAATTGACCTGTTATAATAATGAACTCACAATGTTTCAGGAATTTCAGGATGTGATCATATATGAGTATTCAGGACAATCTCACAATCAACGAGAAAAAAGTCTTGCTTGCCCTTGAGGAAATAGGATCTGCTGCTCCCGAAAGGCTGGAGGAGAAATCAGGATTGCAGGTAGATGCGGCAATGCAGGCAGCTTTCATGCTTGAGGAGAAAGGGCTGGTTTTGGTTTCTGAAAAGGTGCTTGAACGTTATTCCCTTACAAAGGAAGGAGAAGAGTACACAAAAAACGGGCTTCCGGAGCGCCAGATTATTGACTTTCTGAAAAACCCTACCTCGCTTGAAGAACTGAGAAGCCATTTCTCTCCGCAAATGGTAGGGATTGCAACCGGCTGGCTCGTAAAAAAAGGATGGGCGAAAGTTGAAAACGGGGTAATGGTACCGTCTGGAAAAGTGAATGCAGGAAAAGATGAGGAAACCCTTGCGGCTTTCACAGACAAAGCAAAAATCCTTGAAGAGATCGGGGCCGACCAGGGAACAATAAAGGACCTTCTCAAACGTAAACTTATCATAAAACACGAAGAAAAGTCCAGGACTGTTTCTATAACTGATGCAGGAAATGCACTTGCCACCGAGGGGCTTGTCCTTGAAGAGGAAATTGCTCAGCTCACGCCCGACTTATTGAAGAGCGGAGCCTGGAAGGAGAAGAAGTTCAGGCCTTACCGCCTTGATATTACCCCCAAACCCCTTTATGGAGCCAAGATTCATCCTTACAGACGTCTTATAGAGCAGATGCGCCAGATCTTCCTGGAAATGGGATTTTCCGAGATTAAAGGCGGGATAATCCAGAGTTCTTTCTGGAATTTCGATGCCCTTTTCCAGCCTCAGGACCACCCCGCAAGGGATATGCAGGACACTTTCCACCTGGGCAGTACCTGTCAGCTTCCGACCGAATATTTTGAAGAGGTTGCTGCAATGCATGAGCACGGAGGAGAAATCGATTCCTGCGGCTGGGGCGGAACCTGGGATAAGGAACTTGCAAGACGCAACGTGCTGAGAACCCATACAACATCCGTCACTGTCAAATATCTGGCTGACCACCCCAAATCACCTGTAAAAGCTTTCTGCATTGACAGGGCTTACCGCAGGGAAACCATTGATCCTACCCATACTCCGGAGTTCGAGCAGCTTGAAGGGGTTGTAATGGACAAAGATATGTCTTTTGCAGACCTGCTTGGCTTACTGGCAGAATTCTACCACAGGATGGGATTCGAAGAAGTCCGCTTCCGTCCCGGATATTTCCCATACACCGAACCAAGTGTGGAACCTGAAGTCTATGTTGACGGCCTGGGTTGGGTTGAACTTGGAGGTGCAGGCGTTTTCAGAAAAGAAGTTACTGAGCCTTTAGGGATTAAAGACCCTGTTCTCGCCTGGGGGCTCGGAGTCAGCCGGCTTGCTATGCTGAAGCTAGGGCTTAAAGACCTCAGGCTTCTATATCAGTCCGACATTGACTGGCTTAGAAAGAGTGAGGTTTTCAGGACCTGAAATCTGAATTGAGGGTTTATAACCTGAAATTTCTCAGGTTAAAACTTTTTATTTTAACTTAGACAAAAAGCTACAGCCGACAAGGCAATCAAAGGCAAACTATAAAAGTCGAGGCTATAAAAAGCTAAGCTATAAAAATACGTAGAGAGATATTTACCTTACAGAATCCTAGTTCCTAAACATACTTTCATTAGAGATATATAATTACGAAGTATACTAACTGGTGAAATCAGGGATGAAAAAATTGCGTTAGCAATTAAACAAAAGGGGGGTAAGTAATGGCAGATATCCAATCAGAGATAGATAAACCAGCAGAATCTTCAGCAGAATCTTTATCAAGATCTCCATCAGAATCTTCAGCAGAATCTTCAGCAGAATCTTCAGCAGAATCTTCAGCAGAACATGTGACTGGCCCTAAAAAATTGGTAGGTTTTCCGGAAGATCAGAAGACAGTAGAATCACATGCAGTAGCTACGAAAACTGGCATAGCAACCAGGTACTGGCTTGAACTGATGTCCTATCCTGCAGACAGCACAAGAAGTTTATGGCTCTTTGTTAACGATGACTGGAGGCACCTGGACAACCCCGACTTTGGCACTCAGGTCTCTGTGCAGAATGCTTTTTGCAAATGTTCGGAACACCTGGAAGTTCTGGTCTGGTACTCCGAAGATACGATAGAAGGACTGATAGTAAAGACGAAATAAATGGAATAAATAAGTAAATAAATAAATAAATAAATAAATGAAATGACTCAAACAAGATGACTGAGCTCGAAATCTTTTTACTCCTCTGCTGCACAGGCAGTTCAATAAACGAGATACAAGGACTAATCTAAACTTGGACCCAAATTCTACAGATCCCAGGCAACTTTTCTCTTTTTCTAACTTTTAGCGGTTCATATTAAATATTTTAAGATTTTTGCGGCTTTAAAAGATTTATTCGGGCTTTTAATCCAAAAAGAAAAGACAAAAATACCATTAAATAACTGCAAATCGTATTTTTCCAGTATAAGTTATTCGAGAACGGAGTACAAAAGAAGCAGAATAGGGGGTTGGTGGACTATAAACAGAAACAAGTACTGGAAAATTACGCGAAGCGGTTTGTACGGGACCGCTAAGGTACTTTTAGAGTTCATAGTAGTAATTATGATATCATCAGTTTTCCTGCTTGCAAGCTACTGGTATCTCTGGCTAATGATAGTAGCCGGGTTTCTTATCTTGCTTGTAGTATGGCACGCAAAAAACTTTGCCTATCTCTGTCCCGGATGCGGCGAAGTATTCGAAGTTTCAACGCTTAAAGGTTTCATCAGCCCAAACGGTGTGAATAAAAAGTACCTGAGGTGCCCGAGGTGTGGGAAAAAGGCATGGGCTGATATGCTGAGAATTAAAGAGAAAACTGTCCTTAAGAAGTAGCTGTTATCTGAAAAACGAACATGCCAGTTATATGAAAAGGAAAAAGGAACCTAAAGCCCTGGGAAAAGGTTTCCGAAAACGAATCCTGAGGAAAGATGAAAAAGGAAAACAAAGACAAGAAAAGCAATCCAGGTCCTCGTACAGGAGAAAACGTTTCCCTCCTTCCAATTCTTGCTGTAAATTTCATAGGCACGCTCGGGTTTAGCATTGTACTCCCATTTCTGGTATTTCTGGTTAACCGACTGGGAGGGAATGCTTTTATTTATGGGCTGGCAAGTTCGATGTATCCGGCTTTTCAGTTAATAGGAGCCCCTATTCTAGGCAGGTGGTCTGATATTTACGGCCGCAAAGAAATACTTTTTATAAGCCAGCTAGGGACTTTACTTTCATGGATTATCTTCCTTGGGGTTCTTTTTCTTCCGGTAATAAGCCTCTTTAAAATCGAGTCCGGAGTTCTGGGAGCTTTTACAGTTACCCTGCCTCTTGTAGTGCTCTTTTTCGCCAGAGCACTTGACGGACCTGACCGGAGGAAATGTATCGGTAGCCAATGCGTATCTGGCTGATATTACTTTAGAAAGAGATCGGAGCCGAAATTTCGGTAAAATGTCGATTTCCGAGAATCTTGGATTTGTAGTTGGTCCTGCTCTTGCCGGAGTACTAAGCTTAACAGCGTATGGGGATGTAGCTCCCGTACTTGGAGCAATAATAATCTCACTTATCGGAACATTGCTGGTTATATTTTATCTTCCCGAAAGTAAAGAGTGCGCTCCCGGTAAGCCTGAAGATGCTGGGAATGTACGGAAAATCTTCGGTTACGAGATCAGGAAATGCAAAATCACAAAGGAGATAACGAAACCTGGTTTCAGAGAAATTCTGAGAATTCCGGGCATTTCCTACATGCTGGGACTGTACTTTCTAATCGACCTTGGTTACAATGTATTCTATACAGCTTTTCCTTTACACGCAATTTCAACTCTCAATTGGAGCATTGCAAAAATGGGCGTTTATTTTACGGTATTGAGCGGGCTTCTGATACTCGTACAGAGTACTGTACTTCCCAGGATTTCAAGAAAATATTCGGATGTTGTCCTTATAATTTTCGGAAGCCTTATGCTTGGTACGAATTTTCTGCTTCTCATCCCCGGAAATGTCTTCCTTACCTACCTTGCAGCCGGTTTTTTTGCACTTGGAGACGGGATTATGTGGCCTTCGTTTCTTTCCCTCTTATCAAAAGTCGCAGGGAGAAAATACCAGGGTACGGTACAGGGTGTTGCCAGCAGTTCCGGAGGCCTTGCCAGCATCACAGGACTTATCCTTGGCGGCCTTTTATATGAAACACTTGCAGGAACTTCTTTCCTGATTGCAGGCCTGGTAATCTATACAGTTTTTGTGCTCAATTTCCGGCTCAGGCGTTTTGAAGAACAGATAATTTTGAGAAACGAATAAACTGGATCTCAGGACCAGTAAATTACAGAGCCGAAATATAATATTCAGACAGATTCTAAGTCATTCTAAGTCATTCAAAGGCTGCAGATTTGTCGCTGATACTAAGTAACTGTCACAAAACAGATTAGGCAAACTTTTCATAAAGTTAATTTTTAATTGGTGATAATGATCTTGAAAATCAAGGCATCCAATCGAAACTTATGCATAGTTTGTTCTGTGACGACTCCTAAGTGTTTTTTTCTATTACTTTAAACCTTACAGTAAACTCAGTACCTTTGTTCCTTTTCAATTTAAGTTCGCCGTCTAACTGATTTACTAGAGTGTTTACTAACTGCATGCCAAGTGACTCGACACTTTCTAATTTCAGACCTTCAGGAATTCCTTTCCCATTATCTGAAACTGTCAGACAGAAATCTGACTTGTGAATTCCGTTGACAATCTCTTCATACCTACGAAGTTGAATTCCAATTTCTCCTTCGTTCTTTTCAGTGAATGCATGTTTGAGAGAATTGGAAATTAGTTCATTAACAATTATGCCTAAAGGAATAGCAGTATCCATATCAAGAAATGCGTTATCTTCCAGATCCATATTCAAACGGATATTTATGCTGCTAAGTTTATAAGTCATCAACAGGTTATCAGCTAATTTCTTAAGATATTCTGAGAAGTTAAGTTTTTCTGCCTGCCCTCCTTTGTAGAGTTCTTCATGGATTAGAGACATTGAGAGTACACGGTTCTGACTTTCACTGAAAGCTTGTTTGACTTTTTTATCCTCAAATTTTTCGGCCTGGAGGTCCAAAAGAGAAGAGATTACCTGCAGGTTATTTTTGATTCTGTGGTGAATTTCTTTTATACGGACTTTTTCGAGTTTTATCAGGGCTTCTTTTGTTTTTTTACGTTCAGTTATATCTTGAATTATTCCTCTAACTCTAATAGGGGTGTTTTTCTCATCAAAAATCACTTGTCCCTGTGCAAAAAGTATATGTTCTTCTCTATTAGCTAAGATAATTCTAAAATCAATTTCAAAGGATTTCCCATAAAAAACTTCTTTAAAAGCATTATTCACATATTCTCTATCTTCTGGAAGAACAAGGTTCAAAAATGCATCATAAGTCTCATCGAACTCCTGAGAGTGAAGTCCGAAAATATTACGTATTTCATCTGACCAGTATAATTCGTCAGTCACCAGGTTCCAGTCCCAATTTCCGAGATGGGCTATTTTTTGAGCTTCACTTAGTCTCATTTTATTTTCAAGTAATGAGTTATAAGCCTCTTCAAGTTCAACTGTACGCTCTTTAATTTTTTCTTCTAACGTATCATTTGCTTTTTTTAATGCCTCTTCAGCTCTTTTGCGCTCGGTAATGTCAACTGCAATACAGATAACTCCAACAATGGCACCTGTAGCATCACTTAATGGCTCAGTGGTCATCTCACTGAATAAGTCTCCACCGGCAGAAGAAGGCCTATGGATAACCACTTCATCACATCTGCTGACACCACTAGCTAAAACCTGCTTTTTGAGAGAGATAAAAGTCTCAGCATCTTCTAATTGATATATGTCATAGTCATTCTTACCTAGAAGGTCTTCGAGTTTGAAACCAGGTGAAGGGTTATAAGCCCACGTGTATCTCAGATCACGGTCTTGACTGGAAATAACAATAGAAGATCCCTGCAAAGCGACACGGAAGCGCTCTTCGGACTTATGTAACATATCTTCTATTTGCGCTCGCTCTATAATATCTGCCGCATGCTGAGCTAGCAGGTCAATTAACTGAAGTTCATGATCTTGTGGTTTATGTGGTTTTTTGTAATGTGTTGAGAACATACCGAGTGGTTTTCCTGACCGGCTTACAATTGGTGTAGATTGTACCGCTCGTATTCCGGCTTTAAGCTGGATTTCCAGAGCAAGGGTACCTACGAAAATCGGGCTTTGTTCAACATCCTCGACAATTACCCTCTCTTTACGTCCAAGTGCAGTACCACAAGTTCCTTTTCCCATAGATACACTGTTCCAGAAGTCCAGCCACCATTTGGGAAATCCACGATAAGCTACAATCTTAAGTTCAGATGATTCTGGGTCCAGTAATTGGATATTGCCAAAATCAGCACTCGAAATTGCAATTGCTGCATCGACTATTTCGCCAAGAACAGGTTCAAGACAGCCTTCATGAACGAACAGCGTACCGATCTTATGCAGTCTAGTCATAGCATTAAGGTCGGCCTGTAGACGTTTTTTGCTATCGTTCAATGCTTTCTCTGACCTAGCCTGCTCTATCATGTCAGCTGCCTGCCGTGCTAGCAGGTCAAGCCTCCAGAGATCATGCTCATTTGGAGAATAAGGAAAGTTCCATTGGGTCGTAAGGATACCAAGAAGCTCACCCGTTCGGCTTAATATCGGTGTGGACTGAATCGCTCGTACTCCGGCTTCGCGCATTACAGTCAGGGAAGGTGTCCCGACAAACATAGAACTTGTTTCAACATCCTCAATAACAATACGTTCTCTTTGTTTCATCGCCTTTCCACAAACCGAAGCCACGTTCTCAGCAGATGCAAAATCATCCAAAAAAGGCTGTTTGTGACCATAATGAGCAACAATATGTAGCGAATCATCCTCAAGGAGTTGCAAAGTACCCATTTTTGCGTCCACGATAGAGATTGCTGCGTCCATTATTTCTTTTAATAGTGGTTGAATCCCCTCCGATCCCAGAAGTTTTGTACTCAGCTCATGTATTTGAGTCAGTGCTTCCAAATCGGCTTTTACAAGAAGATGTGCCTGTTTTTTCTCCGGATCTAATTCATCAATATCATACTTAGGTCCTTTATCCTGCTGCAAATATGCTTTCAGGCTCTGTATCTTGTCTTTTAAGGCACGGTTTTCGTCCACCAGTAGCTTATTCTCATCTAATAATGCTTGATATTTTATAGGCTCACAGCCATCAGTATATTTGGTAGTCATATTTTTATACTGACCTTTTAAGATTAATTTTATCTTGCTGATATGGTTCTCTTAAATCATTTTTTACTTTAATATTTGATTAACATCCCCAATACTTTTACGTTAATGGCGCTAGTTTCTGCTTCTTTTGACACTGCTTTCTTGAGATTGCACTTAACAAATGTTATGCCAGTTATTTGGATAGCCTGATCTCACGCTTGAGACTTTTAATGGTGTGAATTTATAGGGGGAATTTTATAATAATTGAATAAGAAATGTATTTCTTTGGGGTTTTATTCTCACTGTCAGAACTATACACTTTTTTAAAGGTGTGCCCTTTCGATAATATCTGCTGCACTGCGAGCTAGAAGATCCAACATTTGAAGTGTGTTTTCGTCTGGCTTATGTGGTTTTTTATATTGTGTTGAGAACATGCCGAGTGGTTTTCCTGACCTGCTCACAATTGGTGTAGATTGTACCGCTCTTATTCCGGCTTTAAGCTGAATTTCCAGAGCAGGTGTACCTACGAAAATCGGGCTTTGTTCAACATCCTCGACAATTACCCTCTCTTTACGTCCAAGTGCCGTACCACAAGTTCCTTTTCCTACAGATACACTGTTCCAGAAGTCCAGCCACCATTTGGGAAATCCACGATAAGCTACAATCTTAAGTTCAGATGATTCAGGATCCAGTAATTGGATATTGCCAAAGTCAGCGCCAGAAATTGCAATTGCTGCATCGACTATCTCGCCAAGAACTGGTTCAAGACAGCCTTCACGAATGAACAGCATGCTGATTTTATACATTCTGGTCATTGCATCGAGATCGAACATTAACTGTTTCTCGCGCTCACTATAGGTTGTCTCTACCTGTTCCGGATCAATTTTGCCTGTAGTCCGTTCAATTCCTTCAGCCTGCGCCAGACCTGCTCTTAAACTCTTTATCTCTTCCTTTAATGTATTGTTTTCATCTACCAGTAACTTATTCTCATCCAATAATGTCTGACACATTGTGGATTCTTGACTTGTAGTATATTTAGAACTCATGCTTTCCACCATCCCTAAACAATCTGTTAATCTTAGAAATTTTGAATTTTCTATAATTTTGAGTTTTCGGTAATTTATATTACAGGCTGTCTAAAGACTTGACTTATTATACAATAAGATAATTTATGTTGTTTAGTTTAACCTGGATAGAAAATTTATCTGAAGTTCAGGCATATATTTACCTTTAAGTCAAATTTTGAGTCCCTTATACAATTAAATGTAATTATGAGACTATATGGCGACTATGACTTTTACTATGATTTTTTACTATGATTTTTTACTATGATTTTTATTGAATTAGAGAAATATTATATGAACCTGATTATATTTAGGATAAAATAGATTAAAATAAAAATCTTAACTTTAATTAATTATATATAGACATATTATAATTTTTGTATTTATGATAATAATTCTTAATAATAATCATTAAAATATTAGATATATAGATCAGACATATTATTTAATACCTGCTTTAAGCAACAAGCACAATATAACGGATTAACAGATTAAAATAAAAGACCAATACGTTATTATTTAACAAAAAACTGAATAAAATCAAAGTTGCGCTGGCGCACCCCGCTGCAAGCAACGGGGTATGTCCGCGCCA
>NZ_LMVP01000356.1 GCF_002287235.1 Methanosarcina spelaei | reverse complement strand
TCGAATGCGGTACAGCAAAGCCCGGCAATTTCCATCTTGTCGACCAGGTTGTTATCTTCCATGTAGTCCATGATGTAGGTTACACCGGCTACGTTGTGTCCGATTACAACAATGAGCGGCTTGGACTTGTCAATGGATCCCATACCGATCTCGATAAGTGGGGCTTCGGGATCAGCTTTTGGGAAGTCATATGCTGAGATCTGAGCAATATCGGAAATCTCCATACCAACATGGTCAAGACTGCCGCTGAAAAGGGCTTTTGAATCGTAGTCAATTTCTGCGCTTTCCTGTCCTGCGTGGATGGTTGCAAGGAGCTGGGTGAGCTGTTCTTCAACATACTCCATTGGAGCCCTGCATTCTCCAAGGGTCTTTGGGCTGTATCCTGTGCAGATTGTGACATTTGGAGTCAGGACGTTCGATTCTCCGAGATTGATAGGATAGTCTTCTCCAAAAACTTCTATCACATGATCAAGCAGGTGGCGGCCGTGGGCAGCGTGACATGCAGTACCTGTAATTACCCGAAGGAAAAACTCCCTTCCTGTATGGCCTGCCATGTCAATACCACAGGCACCTCTTTTGTTTCCAGACAGGTCACATGGTCCATAAGTACAGTAGCAGCACTGGTCACACATTGGGGTCAAGACAGGCTCATAGCGGTTGAGCAGGAGGAAGTTCCAGTCATTTCTATAAGCTGCCATGCTTGCAAGAGGAGTCGGGCCCATTGGTCCTAGCTCTTTTTCTTCTGC
>NZ_LMVP01000355.1 GCF_002287235.1 Methanosarcina spelaei | reverse complement strand
CAAAATATGATAAGGGAAAATGGAAAAACTATTATATTTTTTATGCGGTTGAAAATCCCTTAAATTTGAAGAGGATACGACGCAACTATACATATAAACAAAGGGAATCTAAAAGTCTTGATCTAAGTAAAACCACTTTGAAAGGCGTAGAACTGATAGGTGCTCATCTTGAAAAGGCTAACCTTTCAGATGCTCACCTCGAAAAAGCTAACCTTTCAGAAGCTCACCTTGAAAAAGCTAACCTTACAGGAACTCATCTTGAAGGAGCTTTACTTGGAGTTACTCATCTTGAAGAGACTTACCTTATAGGAGCTTATTTTGAAGGGGTTAAATTTGTGTTTGCTTGCCTTAAAGGGGCTGACCTTAGAGTGGCTGACCTTAGAGGAGCTTTTGGTTTATCGCCTGGCGAGCTTTCTAAAGTGAAAACACTTTATAAGGCAGAACTAGATGACGAGCTTCGTTTACCGCTAGAACAAGAGTATCCTACCCTTTTTAATGAACCTGATTTAGGTATGTTTTAAAATCCTAATAAAAGATTATCAAGGGAACTACCATCGCATGTAAGAACATGTAAGAACTTGTATTCCCTAGCAGATGCAATTTTATGACATCCCATTAGACATCTAGATGGCCTATGTGCAAGTGAAGAGGCGTCATAAAAGAGTTTAAGATTATTCATTGAAAGGAATGATTATATAATCCATTTTTATCCGATTGATGTTTTAAAACACCTGAATGTTAGCATTTCCT
>NZ_LMVP01000354.1 GCF_002287235.1 Methanosarcina spelaei | reverse complement strand
GTGCGACAAGAAGTTATGTCATGAATTGCTTTAATGCTGCCCTTTCCATTTGGGGTAACCCTACCAGAATGTGCGTCATTAGTAATGATGGGGTGCAAAGCTTCTGGGACAATGTGAAGCTCTCTGAAAATCCATTTCAGACTATTTGCTAGGGTAAGAGTTCCATGAGGAACGTAAAGTGAACCATTGTAAGAGTCGTTAAGTGCGCCAAGCGAAACTGGATTGATACGCTTGAACCAAAAGGTATGAAATCAGGCTTTAACGGTGGCATGACGTTAAAGCAAATGGACAAACGGTTTCCGGCTCATAGATGGCCCCTAAAGAACCCATAATTATTCATGACATAGAACTTGGTAAGCCCTATTTGTTCCCTTAAAAAGGGTAGGAACTTCGTAAGGAGCAACAATGACAAAGAGGGTAGAGGATTCAGTAAAAAGCGAATGCTGATCTGTAATAGATCAGATAGAGGTTCAAACTTTGCCTTGATCCGAAAGGATGCTGACTTACTGATGGTGTTTTCTTGTGTGAACGGAAACAAACTCACGAATGTAAGATACTCAAAGACACCAACAGGTGAGAGGCTTACAGACAGTAACGTTAGTGGGCTGTTATCCAGAATCACAAAATCAGTTATGCAAATAACTGATGCCTGATACAGAAAGGGTTTGAAAACACTCGAGCCGTATGAGGGGAAACTTTCAAGTACGGTTCCTAGGGGAGAAAGGAGGAGCAATCCTCCCGACTTACCCAAC
>NZ_LMVP01000353.1 GCF_002287235.1 Methanosarcina spelaei | reverse complement strand
AATCACACAGGAAACAGGCGATAAATTTAAGTTTCAATCCTTGTTTTAGTGGATCTTGCTCACGAATTCAAAAAAGAGTCTGATGTTAGAAAATATATACTGTGTTTCAATCCTTGTTTTAGTGGATCTTGCTCACGAATAAAAACTGTTAGAATTTGTAGCGGAGAGACTTAACTGTTTCAATCCTTGTTTTAGTGGATCTTGCTCACGAATTTATCCATGCTTAACGGTACGTTATTATCAAGAAGTTTCAATCCTTGTTTTAGTGGATCTTGCTCACGAATATAAATATATCTATTTCTGAGTCTGTTGTCATTGAGTTTCAATCCTTGTTTTAGTGGATCTTGCTCACGAATAAAAATGTGGTTACACAATTACTGATATCAGTAGGTTGTTTCAATCCTTGTTTTAGTGGATCTTGCTCACGAATTCTCGCTTAAAGAGCAGGGAACCGAATCGGCTTTAGTGTTTCAATCCTTGTTTTAGTGGATCTTGCTCACGAATTTAATGCAGGATTATTCAAGTCTTCCAACAACTCTTGTTTCAATCCTTGTTTTAGTGGATCTTGCTCACGAATTCTTCTTTCACTCTATCGATTTCGTTTTTGTTCTCTTGTTTCAATCCTTGTTTTAGTGGATCTTGCTCACGAATGGGGGCATATATGTGGACTCCGTAAACGTGTTTGAGTTTCAATCCTTGTTTTAGTGGATCTTGCTCACGAATAAAATTTGGTTACACAAGAAATAAT
>NZ_LMVP01000352.1 GCF_002287235.1 Methanosarcina spelaei | reverse complement strand
CCGGGAAAGTGTATCAAACTGCGGAAATATCATTTTTGCACCAGAACCGGTTATGTTATGTTTTCAAACAAAGACAAGCAGGCGAACAGGTATTGGGTTTACAAGAAGCTAAACGGACTTTGCCAAGAAGATATAGACAAGAAAATTGGCACGCATACAATGAGACGTTCAGAGCTACACATCTCCTAAAGAGGGATTTATGCAAAAGTCTCCAGTATCTTCAGCACAAGAATTTGGCTACTACCACAGCATACCTGAAGATAACCACTACAGACATTCAAAGGGAACTCGATGAATTCGGCAATCCTGTTACAAACATTATAAAATGGGAATGAGGGAGTTAGAATGGTTGAAAAACGACTCATAAAAGCTTGTCCTTACTGTGACAGTTCAGAAGTTCAACATAGCAGGAGGATCAGGAAGTACAATTGTGAAAGATGCAAACGGAGTTTTCCAGCCGCTAAAGTCATCACACGTGTAACGAGAGCACCTGGGAGACGTATGAATTTATCCATACCTAAGCGGGTTCCGTTGCGAAAAATCCTTTCTAATGATACAATAGAATAAAAAGAAAAACAAAGATAGTAATATGCGGTTGTGGTGCAAAAATGATATTTTCACAGTTTGATACACTTTCCCGGTGATGAGATAGATTAACTTTCCTAATTGTGAAAGTTTACACTGATTTTGTAACAAAGCCAGATTTTTTGCACCACAACGGAAAAAGGACTAATAGGAAGCCCAACAAACAGTGATA
>NZ_LMVP01000351.1 GCF_002287235.1 Methanosarcina spelaei | reverse complement strand
TCCTAAGTGTGGCAAACCAAACTGTTCAGCCTATGATACTAAGGAAAAAGAGTTACGGCATATTAACCACTTTCAATATGCTACATATTTACACTGTAGAATTCCAAGAATAGAATGTGAAAATTGTGGAGTTCTCAAAATAAAAGTTCCATGGACCCGCGAAAAAAGTAGTTTTACTTTTCGAATGGAAGCTTATATCCTGGAACTCTCAAAAAGAATGCCAGTGTTACAAATTGCGAAGTTGCTTGGAGAAAATGACAAGAAACTTTGGAGAGTCATAAACCATTATACTGACAATGCAAGGTCTAAAGAGGATTTATCGGATGTATGTGTTGTTGGTATAGATGAAACTTCATGCAAGAAAGGACATGAATACATAACTCTTGTTGTTGATATAAAAGATTCGAAAGTAATATTTGTTTGTGAAGGAAAAGACTCTTCGACTATTACCAGTTTTAGCAAAGATCTGCAAGATCATAATGGAAACAAAAGCAACATTAAATCAGTATGTTGCGACATGTCTCCCTCATATATCAGTGGAATTTCTAAAGAATTTAAAGATGCAAAAATTACATTCGATAGATTTCATGTGATGAAAGCGATGAATGAAGGATTAAATGAAGTAAGGATACAAGAACAAAAAAAACCAAGGAACTCAAAAATACCAAATTCATATGGATTACGAACAAGGAAAATCTAACTGATAAACAGAAAAAAAGGCTTTTAAAACTCCAAAATCAAAAACTGGATACATGTAGAG
>NZ_LMVP01000350.1 GCF_002287235.1 Methanosarcina spelaei | reverse complement strand
CATATTATAATAAGGGAAAATGGAAAAACTATTATATTTTTTATGCGGTTGAAAATCCCTTAAATTTGAAGAGGATACCTTTTTTCTTCTTACTGATATTTAAGTTTCTTTTTCATATATTACTTTTTGAAAGGCTGCCAGACGAGCAGACAGTGGTATCATATAAACAAAATTGCAAATATGGTTTCGTAGACCAGAATTCTTCGTTTTTTGCGATTATAAAGTGGATTTAGTTTTCTTCTGCCTTTAATACTTTTCAATTACTTTTTTCCACTTTCAATTACTTTTTTTCCACTTTCTCCTCTTTTAGCATATTTTTTGCGATCATGAAGACCACGAATGCAATAATAATAAATTTTGTTACTATTCAGGTAGCCTTTTTAGGGCTACACAATTTTTCCTCTTTTCGAGGAAAAATTGGATTTACAATGAGTTATTTCTATCTTTGATGAAACGTGAAGAGATTCTTGCTCTGTGTACTTCAAACCCTGAAGTTATTGCAACTTACATTGAGAGTCTTGAATCTCAAATAAAACAGCTTAGTGAAAAATTGCAAGTTTTAGAATCTCGCTTAAATCAAAATAGCAGAAACAGCAGTAAACCTCCTTCTACTGATTTTTTTGTCAAAGGAAAACCTAATCCCAAGAGTCTCCGTAAAAAGAGCGAAAAGAACCCTGGAGGTCAAGAAGGTCATCCAGGAACAACTCTTAAAATGGTTGATAATCCTGATTAGGTAATAGAGCATTCTTTGAACTGCTGC
>NZ_LMVP01000349.1 GCF_002287235.1 Methanosarcina spelaei | reverse complement strand
ATGTCGGGTAAGTCGGGAGGATTACTCCTCCTTTCTCCCCTAGGAACCGTACTTGAAAGTTTCCCTTCATACGGCTCGAGTGTTTTCTAACCTTTTCTGTATCAGGCACCAGTTATTACACATAACTGATTTTGTGATTCTGGATAACAGCCCACTAACAAAGTTGTCGGTAAGCCTCTCACCTATCGGTGTCGTTGAGTATCTTACCTTCGTAAGTTTGTTTCCGTTCACACAAGAAAACACCATCAGTAAGTTTGCATCCTTTCGGATCGAGGCAAAGTTTGAACCTCTATCCAATCCATTACAGATTGACATTCGCTTTTTACTGAATCCTCTACCCTCAATGCCTTCGTCATCCCTCGCAGGAGTCCTACCCATTATGGGAGCATTTAGGGCTTACCAAGTTCTATACTACAAATAATGTGAATACCTTAGAAGCCATCTATAAACCGAGAATCATTCGTCCATTTGCCATAATGTCCGCAGACCCATTACAGCCTGATTCTATACCTTTTGGTTTAAGCGTATCAACCTGTTTTCGCTTATTCCACTTCACGATTCTTACGATGGTTCACTTTACGT
The DNA here is from genome assembly GCF_002287235.1 of Methanosarcina spelaei. Lineage (GTDB taxonomy): Archaea > Halobacteriota > Methanosarcinia > Methanosarcinales > Methanosarcinaceae > Methanosarcina > Methanosarcina spelaei. The sequence goes on along the minus strand of NZ_LMVP01000349.1, from coordinate 178 downwards.
TCTTCATAGTATTCTTATCCTAACCAATTATCAAAGTCAGGCTCCTCGATTTCTTGATATTGTCATGTGAGCTCCACACACAAACGTTACCATTTATGCATGTCACAGTAGGATTACCTCAAATGGAAGAGGTAGCGTAATGGCGCGATTCATAGTATAGCTTCTTGTCGCACCTGCG
>NZ_LMVP01000348.1 GCF_002287235.1 Methanosarcina spelaei | reverse complement strand
AAAAGTCAACAAACTCTTTTTACTCATACATCACCCTCTACATCACTAACAAGAACGAAAGATTTACTTTATCTGTTCTTCCCGTAGAAAAGAAAAAAACAAAGGTTGAATACCTTTCCCATTTTATCGACCTTATCAAAGGGCTGAATTTCAAAATTAAGGTTCTTTGCATGGATAGAGAGTTTTATTGTATAGATGTGTTTGAATTTCTTCAAAAAAACAACATTCCACACATTGTTCCAGTTGTTAAGAAAGGAAATAAGATGAAACAAATCCTTAAGGGGACCAAAGCAAGATGTGAACAATATGTTATGAAAAACGCAAAGAAAAGAATTCATCTGGATATTGTCATTGATGTCAAGTATTTAAAAGGCAAAAGAGATAAAAAGGGATGTGAGAATCTTGGCTTTGTGGTTTTTGGGGTCAAATGGTCTCCAAGAAAGGTCAGTACGGTTTATAGAAGAAGATTTGCTATTGAATCGTCATACAGAATGAGGAACATAGTTAAGCCAAAAACGTCAACTAAAAATGCTGAGATCAGATATTTTTATACGTTAGTATCCTTCCTACTAAAGAATATATGGCTGTACCTTCAGAAAAAACACTTTACAATAGTCAATAGAGGTCCGCAAGTCATAGACGAGGATAAGTTCAGATTTGAAATGTTTATACTTCTAATTGAAGAATGGCTGAGACGAAAGTTAAGAGTTAGGTTAATGGTGGAGTGTCTTAGGTAAATCGATGGGGAGAATACATGAGGAAGA
>NZ_LMVP01000347.1 GCF_002287235.1 Methanosarcina spelaei | reverse complement strand
AGGCCTGGCATGGCTGTCTAGGGACCAGAGACCTCCCTGTCCGCTCAGGGAAACATTTCCGCCGACTGCGCTGGCGGAATGACCTGCACGGACAGCCACGAGGTCTCACAACTCAACGAACTTAAAATCGACCTGGATGCAATCTCAGTTATTGCCCACTATAAGGGGAACAGCGATATCATAATGGATGAACAGATGCCGATTTTCGGCGGATATGCAGGTGGAATTGAAGAAACAACGATTGTTGATGTTGCAACACATATCAACGCCGTGATAATGAGCAGCGCAAGCTGGCACCTTGATGGTCCTGTCCACATCCGCTGGGGATCAACCAACACCAGGGAAACCCTGATGATTGCAGGATGGGCATGTGCAACAATTTCAGAATTTACAGATATACTGTCAGGTAACCAGTACTACCCATGTGCAGGCCCATGCACTGAGATGTGTCTACTTGAGGCGTCAGCTCAGTCAATAACAGATACAGCATCAGGAAGAGAAATTCTTTCAGGTGTCGCAGCCGCAAAGGGTGTTGTCACAGACAAGACTACAGGTATGGAAGCCAGGATGATGGGAGAAGTGGCAAGGGCAACAGCAGGAGTAGAAATCTCTGAAGTAAATGTGATCCTTGACAAGCTTGTAGCTCTCTACGAAAAGAATTACGCAAGCGCTCCGGCAGGAAAGACATTCCAGGAGTGCTACGACGTAAAGACAGTAACACCAACTGATGAGTACATGCAGGTATACGACGGAGCAAGAAAGAAGCTCGAAGAA
>NZ_LMVP01000346.1 GCF_002287235.1 Methanosarcina spelaei | reverse complement strand
TAAGCTATTTTGATAAAAGTTTCACTTTAGAAAGTAGCGGAGCGTATTGATTTTAGATAAAATAATCAAAAAAAATATCTAATGAATAAACTGATTCTTTGGCAAAAATGCCAAAGAATTTGTTTTTCAAGATTATTGCAGCTTTTTGAGGTAGTCAGCAGAGAAAATTGTAGGTTTGAGGAAAGAACAATAAGAGAAATCACTAGATTATGGAATTGTGTCATAAATGTACATCAATAATGCGATACTAGGACGGAATTTATATAAGTTTGCCTTTTTACATTTTGAATTATTTTCTCTCGCTCTTTAAATCTAAGATGTATGTAATTCTTAATTAATTTGAGGTAAGATGATCACTATGAAAATTTAATTTAAAATGTGATATTTTGTGAAAGTACAAAAACTCAAACCTGAAGAGATTTTTGGATTAGTGTTAGGCGCCGTACTTAATTTTATTTTGTTAAGATTGTCTTTTCAGATAATCGATGTGTTACATTTTTCCAATCAAATAGTTGTTTGGGTTAATACTGGTCTTATCGTTTTCTTCATAATACTTGGGCATTATATAGTCTCAAGGAAAGTAATTGACGAAAAAAAGAGAACTGAAGACATAAGAGGTCTTAAAAGTAACCTACTGGGTTTTTTCCTATGGCTTATTGTAATAATAATTGCAACCTTGTTGAACATAGAAATTAATAAGACTGTGATTACAACTGGAGGTTACATTACAATACTTTTGATCATTCTTTACATGAAAAAAAGGGAAGTTAAAACGCAGAACCTTATGCAGATAAATTAATGAGAGCTATGTAGCTAACGGAGTAGTGGTGCATAATTGCAGTCTGCCTTCATTCCTATTCCTATAACAATAAATCGAGAAGCTGGAAAATATGATATGTCAATGCTCTTTGAAGGCAGTGTCTCAAATTTGCTGTAAATTTGAAGTCACGTTTTTGTGTAATATGGAAAAAATAGATCTTCGGATATGGAATTTTGATCCAATACATTTTTGAGATTTGTGGTTTTATAGAGAAATAGGCACATTGCCTCTTTGAGAATCGGAATTTTGCAAAACAGATGAATCAAAACTTTGAATTTCTTGATACTAAAACAATTAGCATTAGATAACATTAAACACTAAAATCGCAAACATTGGAAAAGTAAAATACTAAAATCGCAAGGCTTTAGAATAGCAAAATGCTAAAACAGTAAAAATAACAATTGCATTACTTTTAAGGCAAAATTCCTGCTTTAGATATAGTGTAAAAGAATATTTAAAGCAGTATAAACTTACATTGATTTTTCAATCTGAGGTAAATTTTCATGGAAATCCCTATTGCAGAAGAACTTGCCAAAAATCAAAAGTCAATAAGCGTTGCAGAATTTTTTGAAAAAAACAGGCAGATATTGGGTTTTGACTCGGCTCCCCGAAGCCTCATTACAACCGTAAAAGAAGCTGTTGACAATGCCCTGGACGCCTGCGAAGAAACTGGAATTCTACCCGATATTCTTGTCCAGATTGAAAGAACAGGACAGGACTACGTAACTGTTATTATAGAAGACAACGGGCCAGGAATTATAAAAGAGCAAATTCCTAAGGTTTTTGCAAAGCTTCTCTATGGTTCAAGGTTCCATGCCCTCAAGCAAAGCAGGGGACAGCAGGGAATAGGGATTTCCGCAGCTGTGCTATACTCCCAGATGACTGCGGGCAGGCAGACGAAAATTCTCTCCAAAACCGGCACCGGTCAACCTGCTCATTATTACGAGCTTATGATCAATACCAGCACGAATGAGCCTGATATCCTGAAAGATGAAATTAAGGACTGGTTCCGTCCGCACGGGACTCAGATCGAGCTGGAAATGAAGGCTTCTTATGTAAAAGGGAGAAGGCAGTCAATTTACGAGTATCTCAAAGCAACTGCAATTGTGAATCCCCATGCAAGAGTTACCCTTATAGATCCTGACGGCAATGAAGAGGTTTTTGAAAGAGCCACGGATAAAATGCCAAAGCCAGCCGAAGAAATCCTGCCTCATCCTGAAGGTATAGAGCTTGGCACTCTAATGAAAATGCTCCATTACACTGAGCGCCAGAAACTTGCTCCATTTCTCCGCTACTCTTTTTGTAAAATAGGCCTGTTAACTGCCGAGGAAATCTGCAAAGCTTCAGGGCTTGACCCTGAGATCGATCCTCATGCCCTTGGCCGCCATGAGGCAAGAAAACTGATTGAGGCTTTTGAGAAAGTAAAGATCATGTCTCCTCCTACAGACTGCCTTTCCCCAATAGGGGAAGAACTGATCTACAGGGGACTTGAAAAAGAAACGAACGTGGATTTTATTGCCACAAGCACCCGAAAACCCGCAGTATATTCCGGAAATCCTTTTGTAGTGGAAGTGGGGCTCGCTTACGGAGGAAACCTTCCGAAAGAAGAAAAGATCAGTATAATGCGTTTTGCTAACCGTGTGCCTTTGCTTTACCAGCAGGGAGGCTGTGTGACCACGCATGCCGTAGAGGACATTAAATGGAAACAATACGGTTTAAACCAGCCGGGAGGGGGAGTTCCTGTAGGGCCGGCCATTCTCCTGATTCACGTTGCTTCCATTAACGTACCTTTCACTTCGGAATCAAAAGATGCTATTGCTGACATTCCTGTAATCAAGGAAGAGATTGACCTTGCTATCAAAGACGTTGCAAGAAAGCTCAAGCACTATCTGAGCAAGCAGAGCAACCTCAAGAAGCGAAGAGAAAAAGAGATCATCATTACAAAAGTACTCCCTAAGATGGCTGTAAAAGTTGCGAATATCCTGGAAAAAGATGTCCCTGACATTAATCCTGTTGTTGCAAAGATTATGGGAAACCTGCTCGTACACAGAAAAGTGAAGAGGAACGAGGATGGAACTGCAGATGTTGTAATAAAGGTCAAGAACTTTGGAACCTCTGCACATGCTTTCAGGGTCCATGAGATGCTGCCCTGGACAATCCTCGGAGCAAAGCCCGAACCAAAAGTTGTGACTCTGGGCAATGATTACGACTATGTATGGGATATCTCCGCAGCAGTCGGGTCTTCAAAGGTGCTCAGTTACAGGATAGAATCTGCAACTGACAAAGAACTCGGAAAGTTTCCTGACCTTGTTGTGGAAGGGCTTGAAGAAGAGCTTGTAACCGGGGCAAAAGCCTTTAAGGGGGCATAAAATGGCCAGAGAAACAAATAGCAAAACAATCCAAGGAGATGCTCTTGCAAGGGAAAAGCTGCTTGAGCTTGCAGAGAAGATTTACAACCAGTTCGAAAATGAGGTTGTTCCAAGTGTAAGTCTTCCAAGCCGGACAAAGGCAAACATAGAATATTCCGATGAGAGCGATGTCTGGGTCTACGGGGACAGAGAAAGCGATTGGAGCGCATAAACCGTATAAGGGGCATTTCAGCTCCTTAAGACCACTTACGCGACAGACTTCCTTATAAAAGAGCATCTGGCCCATAACCGCGGCTCAACGCTTCGAGAACTTTACTATATCTCGGAAGGTTGGGAAGCTGCAAAATTCAAAGAACAGGCTGAAAGCGACCGCCTGATAGAAGACCTTGAACTCCTTACAGCCCTTCAGAGAGAGTATTTCCATATGCGCCCTGAAGAAGACGGAGCTACGATGTTCGGTCCTCTTGAAATTACAGAGCAGACAAAGCGCGGGGAACGAAATATCCACTGCCAGAAGGACGTCGGGGAAGGAGGATACCAGATCCCCTTTAATGTGGAAAATATAGAATTCAAAGCCCATGATGCGAGCATGATTATTGCCATAGAAACCGGTGGTATGTACGCACGTTTGATGGAAAACGGATTTGATGAAGCCTACAATGCAATCCTTGTTCACCTGAAAGGCCAGCCTGCCCGGTCAACCCGAAGGATTATCAAACGTATGAACGAGGAATTAGGTATCCCTGTAGCTGTTTTTACGGACGGTGACCCGTGGTCTTACAGGATCTATGCCTCAGTTGCCTACGGAGCTATAAAAAGTGCTCATCTTTCGGAATTTATGGCAACCCCAGCAGCCAAATTCCTTGGTCTCCAGCCCTCGGATATAGTCGAATACGAACTCTCAACCGACAAGCTTACTGAACAGGATATAAACGCACTTCGAAGCGAACTTTCCGACCCGCGTTTTGAATCCGACTACTGGAAAGAACAAATCCAGCTCCAGCTCGATATAGGGAAAAAGGCCGAACAGCAGGCTTTTGCAGGCAAAGGCCTTGATTTCGTAACCGAGGTTTATCTTCCGAACCGGCTGAAAGACATGGGAATGCTTTGAAAGAAAAACACCTGAATTGCCCGAGTTCCGCTTCGGGAGCACGGTGCCCTTTTCGCTGCGCTACGCTTCGCTCAAGAGGGCTGAATTATGGGCTAGAGAAACTGATTTTCAACTCGTTCAGAGGGCTTATCTACCCAAATTTCTTCTCGGGTCACCCAGTGGGCGTGGTCCCAACTTTTTTCTAAAAATGCTTGCTCGCAAGCTTTTTCAAAAAAAGCTTAAGCGAAAACCTCTTGCAAGGTTTGGATTTGGGAACCTTATCCCCAAACCCTATAGGCGTGATAAACCGGCGCAACGGTTTCGGGTCAACAGTTTTGAGCAAAAGTTGTTAGTTAAGTTTATATAGAAACGTTATAAAGTAATATTGAGAGATCGTTTTTAAAAAACTGCAAGCAAACCCTCTCGGGGATGATATACCAGGGCATCCAGAAAGTACATCATGATAACCAGAAGGCATTACAAACTGCTATTTTTATTCGGGAATTGCTTTTGAGGTTTGAAAAGATATCCTGGAACTGTATATGTAAAAATCTGCTGATAAGCAGTATAAATGCCGCGACTCCTGTTCTGATTCCTTGTGAAACACGAATTTTGCGAGCAAAACAGCAAATATTAATTTAAACTAAAGACGTATTAAAAAATTAGTCTGAAAAGCGCATATTTGGATGCAAAATTATGCTAAAAATTACCTGTTTTGAGAGGATTGGTACTGAAAAATCTTGTGCAATTTTCAAGGAATCTAAAGGCTTAAAATGTATGAGCGCATATTGAATTTGGTTCGTGGAAGAAAAGATAAAATTAATATATAAAAAGCAGTTAATAAAAACTGCAGGCTTATAGGATTGATACGAATTCTAAGATCTATTTTGATAAAAGTTTTCCCGCGAATTTTTTAAAAAAAATGTAATGTTACGCAACTTAGATAATTTTACTAGATTTTTATGGAGAATAAGTTAAGATGAGTGATAAACAGGTTTACGATGCTTCGCACATCCAGGTGCTGGAAGGCCTGGAGGCTGTCCGGAAGCGTCCCAGCATGTATATAGGGAGCACGGATAGTCGCGGGCTCCACCACCTAGTCTATGAAGTAGTAGACAATAGTATAGATGAAGCCCTTGCAGGCTTCTGTACCAGGGTAAATGTCACAATTAATCCGGACGGCAGTGTGACAGTCCTGGATAATGGAAGAGGTATCCCCATCGACCCTCATCCATTTCACAAAAAATCAGCCCTTGAGGTTGTAATGACTGTTCTGCATGCAGGAGGGAAGTTCGACAAGAATACCTACAAGGTTTCAGGGGGACTGCATGGAGTAGGGGTTTCTGTTGTAAATGCGCTTTCGGAATGGCTGGAAGTTGAAGTGTCAAGAGACGGTAAGAGGTATTATCAACGCTACATCCGTGGAAAACCTGAAGCTGACGTCCAGGAAATCGGAACCTCAGACACTACAGGTACAAAGACTACTTTTAAGCCGGATGCAAATATTTTTGAGACACTGGATTTCGATTACGAGACTCTTTCAAACCGGTTAAGAGAACTGGCTTTCCTGAACCGGGGCCTTACCATCAGCCTTCAGGATTTAAGAACTCCAGAAGAGCAGGCTGAAACTTTCGCCTACGAAGGGGGAATAGTGGAGTTCGTGAAGTATCTGAACAATAAAAAACAGCCTCTTCACGACCCTATTTATTTTGAGCGGCAAAGGGACGACATGGTAGTAGAAATTGCAATGCAGTACACAAGCAGCTATACAGAAAACGTGTACTCTTTCGCAAACAACATCAATACCCACGAAGGCGGAACTCACATTATCGGTTTCAAGACTGCACTGACAAGGGTTACAAATGATTACATTAAAGCTAACAAGCTATCCAAAGAAGACCTAAAGCTCACAGGTGATGATGTAAGGGAAGGACTTACCGCAATCATCAGTGTTAAACTCATGGAACCCCAGTTTGAGGGACAGACCAAGACAAAGCTTGGAAACAGTGATGTCAAAGGAATTGTAGATTCCCTTGTAACTGATGGGCTTGCGGAATACTTTGAGGAGAATCCGAAGGTTGCAAACGTTATTCTTGAAAAAGCCCTCCTTGCCCAGAAAGCCAGAGAAGCTGCAAAAAAGGCAAGAGAACTGACCCGAAGAAAAAACGCTCTCGAAGTAAGTACCCTTCCCGGAAAACTTGCGGACTGCTCGGAGAAGAATCCTGCAGCCTGCGAGATTTACATTGTGGAAGGTAATTCGGCAGGCGGTTCGGCAAAACAGGGTAGAGACAGGAGTTTCCAGGCTATTTTACCTCTTAGAGGCAAGATCCTGAACGTGGAAAAATCCAGACTTGCAAAGATCCTGAAAAACGAGGAGATCATTTCCCTGATCACTGCCATTGGAACAGGAATCAGCGAGGACTTCACCCTGGAAAGTGCCCGCTACCATAAGGTCATTCTCATGACTGATGCCGATGTGGATGGAGAACACATCAGGACTCTTCTTCTCACGCTGTTCTTCCGCTATATGAGGCCTCTGATTGATGAGGGATACGTGTACATTGCCCAGCCTCCTCTCTACCGCATAAAGAAAGGCAAAGCTGAGTACTACATACACTCTGACAGGGAACTCGAAGCAAAGAAGAAAGAACTCGGGGAAAAAGGACTTGGAATCCAGCGCTATAAAGGGCTTGGAGAAATGAACCCCGGACAGCTCTGGGAAACTACCATGAACCCTGAGGGCCGGACCCTTTTACAGGTTACCCTGGAAGATGCGATTCGGGCTGATGAGATCTTCAGAGTTCTCATGGGAGATGAGGTTGAGCCACGCCGGAACTTCATAGAAACGCATGCAAAAGAGGTCGTGAATCTGGACATCTGAGGTGGCTAAAAATGGCAAAATACGAAGACGAGAATAAATCAGAAGATGAATTGAAAAAATCTTATCAGGCTACCCTTATCCCCGAAGAGAACGATGGAGAACCGGAAAATGGGGACGGTTCAGCCGCCTTTACACACGAAGAACCGGGCAAAAAACTGGAATTAAGCGTGTCTGATCCTGCTTCAGATGAGCCGGAGGATGAAGGTCCGGAGCCAGAAAGGAGTGGGGTTACTACCGTCCTTATCGAAAATGAGATGAAACGCTCTTACATCAACTATGCAATGAGCGTAATCGTCGGAAGGGCACTTCCAGATGCCCGGGACGGCTTAAAACCGGTTCACCGTAGAATCCTTTTTGCAATGAAAGAAGCAGGGATTACGCATGACAAGGCCTACAAGAAGTCAGCCCGTGTTGTGGGAGATGTGCTTGGTAAATACCATCCGCACGGAGACACTGCCGTTTATGACAGTATTGTGCGTATGGTCCAGACTTTCTCACTTCGTTATCCTTTAATTGACGGACAGGGAAATTTCGGGTCGATTGATGGAGATTCGGCTGCTGCCATGCGTTACACCGAAGTCCGCATGGACAGAATCTCAGAGGAGATGCTGGCAGACATCGAGAAGGAAACTGTTCCCTTCATGCCAAATTATGACGGGTCAATGGAAGAGCCCGAAGTCCTCCCTGCAAAACTTCCGAACCTTCTGATCAACGGGTCCCAAGGTATTGCAGTGGGAATGGCAACAAACATGGCCCCCCATAACATAGGCGAGGTAATTGACGGGACCCTCATGCTTATCGAAAATCCGGAGACGACAGTTCCGGAACTCATGACTGTAATCAAGGGTCCTGATTTTCCGACAGGCGCCCATATCCTTGGGACAGCAGGCATAAAGTCTGCGTATATGACCGGAAGGGGCCCTGTAAAGATCCGGGCAGTTGCCGAAATCCAGGAGTTAAAGAAGGACAGGCAGCAGATTATCGTAACAGAACTTCCCTATCAGGTGAATAAAGCCCGAATGATTGAAAACATTGCCCAGCTCGCCAGGGAAAAGATAATTGTCGGAATTTCCGATCTTCGGGACGAGTCAGACAGGGATGGAATCAGGGTTGTTATCGAGCTTTCCCGGGGCACGAACCCTAAAGTTATTTTAAACCAGCTCTACAAGCACACGCAAATGGAGACAAGCTTTGGGATAATCAACCTGGCCCTTGTGAACGGAAAAACAAAAGAGCTCAACCTGAAGGAGCTTCTTGAGATCTACCTGGAATACAGGATGGAAATTATCCAGAAGCGGACGCTTTATGACCTCAAGAAGAGCGAGGATAGAGCCCATATCCTTGAAGGGCTCAGGATTGCCCTGGATAAAATAGACGAGGTAGTCGCTCTGATAAAGGGCTCAGCAAATGCTGATGAAGCCAAGCAAGGATTGATGGAGAATTTTGCCCTTGACGAGCTCCAGTCTAAGGCTATCCTTGACATGCGCCTGCAGCGCCTGACAGGGCTTGAAACCCAGAAGATTCTTGAAGAGCTGGAAGGCCTTGTAAAGCTGATCGAGGAACTTAATAAGATCCTTGAGAGCGATGAGCTCAAGTACGAGATAATCAGGAATGAACTTCTGGAGCTCAAGGAAAAATATGGGGATGCCCGCAGGACAAAAATCGTGCAGGCGGCTTCTGATGTCAGAGAAGAGGATCTGATTCACGAAGAGGAAGTTGTTGTCACGATTACTAATGGAGGCTACATAAAACGCATCCCGCTCACGACTTACACCATGCAGCGCCGTGGAGGCAGGGGTATAATCGGTATGGAGATGAAGGAGGAAGACTTCGTGGAAAATCTCTTCATTTCCTCAACCCATAACTATATCCTTTTCTTCACAAACCTTGGCAGGCTCTACTGGGAAAAAGTCTATGAGATCCCTGAAGGCTCCCGGCAATCCAGAGGTAAAGCCATAGTAAACCTTCTGGAGCTTCAGGAAGGCGAAACAATTAATGCCATGATCCCGGTCAAGGAATTTGACGAAAACCACTACCTGCTTATGGCAACAAGGGCAGGAACGATCAAAAAGACTCCTCTCTCGGAATTCAAAAATCCGAGGAAAGCAGGCATAATTGCAGTCACCCTGGATAAGGATGACGAGCTTGTAAGAGTTCTCCTTACAGACGGCAAAAAAGAAGTCCTGATGGTTTCAAAGAAAGGCAAAGCTATCCGCTTCCCTGAGAAAGACGTCCGCCACATGGGCAGAACCGCAAGGGGTGTCCGTGGTATGACCCTTGACGGCCCGGATGATGAAGTTGTCAGTATGGACATTGTTGACGAGACCACAACCCTCCTGACCGTTACCGAAAACGGCTTTGGCAAGAGAACAGAGTACTCTCAGTACCCTGCGCACCGCCGTGGCGGAAAAGGCGTGATAACAATCATTACCAACGAGAGGAACGGCCCTGTCTCAAGAGTCAGATCCGTAGCCGATGACGATGAACTTATCTTCACCAGTGCCGATGGTATTATTATCCGCATCCCTGCGAAAGATATCTCGATCCAGGGCAGAAACACTCAGGGTGTAAGAATCATGAATATGAAACCTGGCGACATAGTTGCAGGTATAGCCAGGATCGAAAACGGAAAAGCTGAACAGAACCTGAAACTTACAGCCTTCGAAGGTAAAGAAGCCGTAGAAACAATTGGAGCCGGAGAAGGAGCCGAGGTTTCAGAGGACGAAGGTGAGGAACTCGATGAGTTTGCCGAATCAGAAGACTTTGAAATTATCGACGAAGACGAAGAAACCGAAGAATTAGAAGATGATGAAGCAAAAGAAGATGATGAAGCAGAAGAAGAGGACGAAGACGAAAAAGATATTGAAGAAGATTGAATAACATACGCGGGTGAAGAAAAATAGTTCTTCACTCAAACTGCTGCCGGAATAAAGATTTTTTGGGATTGGTTTCCGGTGGCGGGCTTTTTTTGGAGGAAGTCGGACGGGTGGACTTATTTTTCAGAGTGCAGCTTTTTGAATAGGTTTTTTTAAAAGATTGAGTACCGGAAGGTGTAGTTTTTAGAATTTTCACTATTCAGGGTCAATTTGAGTTTTGATTCTTCTTAAAAACAAGTGCTATACAGCAGTGAACTCATAGAAAGAATAAAGAGTAACTGTTATGGATGATTCGAGATCAATTATCTCCGTAATTGGCTTATACCGCTTTTTTAGCGATTTTCTCACTAGAGATGTCAAACATTAATCTGCACAATAATATAACAGATAATTGATAATAAAGAACATTAGGAAGTTGTATATACATGGACCAACATTATAACTTATAACTCAATCACCTTGATAAATTGTCCAAAGTGTCTATATAAATAATAATTTCCCGAACAATGGTGAACGAGTTAACATAAAGGGGGTATAAAATAATGCAAGAATTAAAGATATTACCGCCAATTAATGCAAAAGTTGGAGATATATTTGAAATATCAATACCGTCAAATCCTGCTTCGACCGGCTACAACTGCTTACTGTCAGAGATGCCACACTGTGTTTACTTTGTAGAATCAACGTATGTACCCGATGAACCTATTAAACCAGGAAGTGGAGGAATTAGCAAGTTCAAGTTTCTTGCAGTCAAGAAAGGTGAAGGCAAGATTATTTTCCATAGCGTGAGATTCTCTCACCCTCCGGAGATACTGGAACCTACAGTTATGCAACAAAGATTTGTTATAGTAAATCAATAAAATGGCTTTGTTTTGCCATTTACCTTTCACTTTTTTTTTCATAGCTGTTCATTCTATTTTACGCTAAATTTCAGTCAGTTACTGTTCCTCAACCTGTTTTTTGCGGATTTTTGAATTGATTTTTTGAGTGAACCACGCCTTAATCATAATTTGAAAAATTTCTGAATTCAGGGTAGATTTGAGTTTCGATGGACCTTAAAACGAGGTACCATAAGACTGCAAAGCAGGCGGCGAAAACCGAAAAAAGTGAAAGCATTAAATTAACATTCATAAATTAAAACAAAAAACTAATAAGGTAATGATTAAAAAGGATTAGCAAGTAACAATTTATTTTATGTCAACACTTATTGAGGTAAATCATGAGATTAAAACAGATTTCGATAGAAGGCTTATTTGATGTATATAATTATAATATTCCTCTAAATACGGATGAAAGAGTAACTATAATAATTGCCCCAAATGGTTATGGGAAAACAACTATTTTTAAACTTATTAAAGCAACAATAGATGTTGACATTGAATATATTAGAAAAATACCATTTAATGTATTTAAAATCGAATTTGAAAATAAAGAGTCATTAGAGGACATTGAAGAAATCTCCAGCATTGAAATTATAAAACAACTAATTCTTTGCAGCAATGATGAGATTCCATATGAGCTTGTGAAATGTAATGTAACTAAATCAGGTGGAAAAACTGAGGAATATAATCTAACTCCGGATAAATACTCAAAAGATGATTTTGAATTTGGGAATATTTTGAAATTTATAGAAATAAATATGCAAATCGAAAGAGTTGAGTTTAATAAATGGAAAGATTTGAAAACAGGAGACATACTGGAGATTTCAGATTTAATTAAAATTTATGGATATCGCTTTCCTCCTTCTTATTCCAATTTGCCTGATTATTATAAATTAAAAGATGAGTTGAAGGAAATAAAAGTCCATTTGATAGAATCTCAAAGACTGATGAAATACGATTCTCAAACAGATTATCAAGAACATGATCCAAACAGGAAAAAAGTTGTACCGGTTCAAGTAGTTCTCGAATATTCTACGGATCTTGTAAAAAGAATAGAAAATAAAAATTCGGAATATGCAAGTATATCTCAGAAGCTCGATAGTACGTTTCCCCACAGATTAATTCAAAATGCAGGTTCGGATGCTGTTGAGATACTCGATGAGAAAGCAATTTACGAAAGGATTCAAGAAATAGAGACCAAAAATAAAAATCTTATGGAATTAGGTATTTTAGAGTCCAGAGAATCCAATGAATTACCTCAAGAAAATATGACAAGTGAAAGAAGAAGAGTCCTTACACTTTATATTGAAGATACCGAAGCAAAATTATCTGTGTTTGATGATTTGGCAAGAAAAATGAGCTTATTTAAAGAAATAATTAATAAACAATTTTCAAATAAGTCAATTGAAGTTAAAAAAAGCAAAGGTTTCGTTTTTAAATTCAAGAATGGTAAAGTTTTGACCCCTGAAAAATTATCTTCTGGTGAGCAACACGAAGTTATAATAAACTACGAATTGCTGTTCAAAACCGAAGAGAATTCAATAATTCTAATAGACGAGCCTGAAATCTCATTGCACATAATGTGGCAAGAAGAAATAATCAAGAATTTACTGAGAATTGCAGAACTTAATAAACTAAACATTATTGTTGCGACACATTCACCTCAAATTATTGATGATCGTTGGGATTTAACAGTTGACCTTGAAGAAGGTGAAGGTCAGTGAGAGATAAAATAAAAGCCGAAGCAATTGCAAATGAAATTTGTATGAATAAAAAATATCGCAAAGGAGCAGTTGTTTTGGTTGAAGGGAGAACAGATAAGGTCCTTTTCGATAAGTTTGTGGACACTAAACATTGCCATATAAAAGATGCTACAGGAAAACAAAAAGTAATTAAAGCAATTCCAATGATTAAAGAAAGAAACCCGGCTTTAAAAGTTTTTGGTATTGTAGATTCTGATTTTTATCGGCTTGATGGCCAAAGTTTGAATTCTGACATTTTGGTCACAGATACTCACGATATTGAAACCATGATGATAAAGACAAAAGCTCTTGATTATGCCATGAGTGAGTATGCAAATGAAGAAAGGTTGAAAGCTTTTTTTGAAAAAAACAGTAAAGATTTAAGAGAAACCTTATTAGAAAGTTCGGTTTGGATCGGATATCTGTTATGGATATCTCAAAAAGGATTTCCTCTAAGTTTCAATGAATTAGATTTTAAAAAATTTGTTGACAATGAGAACTTAGAATTTAATTTGAACAACTTCATTTTTGAAATACTGGGCAAAAACGGAAATTTCCGGTACGATGCACAAACTCTAAAAAACAAACTGAACGAAGCCTTTGATATAGCACATGACAAATGGCAGGTCTGTAGAGGTCATGATATGATTAAAATATTAATTTTGGGGCTTCAATATATATTCGGCATTTGCGATTGCAAAAAATTAAATCAACAACAACTTCATGATATCATTGAATCGAAATTAATAGAAGCTTATAATTCCTCAGATTTTGTTAATACAGAGTTATATGATTCAATAAAAAGATGGGAAACAGAAAATGATCAAATTACCTTAAATCCGAACTTATGAATTTCAGATTTACAACTTATTTTTAACATCAAGATTCTTTTTCTTATGAGAAATATCGAATACTATCTTCTATTTGTTACGTCCTTGTTGTGCCTGGAGAATGCTACCGAATGAGACTGGCAAAGGTAAAGAAGTTATGGGAACTAATTTTAGACAGACTCTTACACAACGCCGTTTTGAGTTCCAATGAATCTTAAAACGGGGTACCATACGACTGCGAAGCAGGCGGCTAAGACCGAAAAGAAGTGAAAGTATTTAACGAATACACAAAAAATAAAAACAAAAAATTAATCAGGTCATACGTTAAAAGGGTTTGCAAGTAGTAAAGGAGCAAATAAATGTCTGAAGATGCGATTCTGAGATTACAACAAACAGGTCTGTTTAAGAAACTTTTTGAAAAAGAGAATGAAGAAATAGAAAAGACTTCATTAGTAGATCATGAAATTTCACAAAATATAATTTCAGTTGTTCGCAAGGCTGCTCCTTTACTAGAAAGAATTCCGGAAAATATGCCTGAGTTCACATTGCATAATGCTAATCATAGTGTTCATGTAATTGAAAATATAGAAAAAATAATTCCTTGTGAGACTCTCAAACAATTAAATTCTATTGAAATTTCCATACTTATTTACGCTGCCTATCTTCATGATATAGGAATGATCGCATCTTCTGATGATCGGAAGCAAATAGTTAAAACTAGTGAATTTAAAAAACATTTAACCTCAAACGAAGAATTATACGAAAAGTTCGAGGAAGCGAAAAACAATAGTGATTATGAAGTCGCGCTTAATATGGAAAACAAAGCGTTTACTGATTTTCTTCGAAAAAATCATGTTCAACATGCACACAAAATAATCGAAGAATATGAATTGGACTCTGAAATTTCATGGAAAGGCATTCCATACTGTAACTGGGTAATGGCGGTATGTGACAGTCATGAGCTCCCAGTGAAAGATTTGTATAATACTCAATCTTGGCCAAATAATACTTTTGTACTAGATAAACCAGTTAACGTTCAGTATTTAGCTGTAATATTTCGACTAGCTGATAAATTGGATATCGATCCCGAAAGAACTCCGAAACATTTATTCTACTACCTAAATCCAAAAGATGAAATTAGCATCAAAGAGTGGAATAAACATCTCTGTATAACCGGATTTCCGATTACACCTGAAAAGATAAAAATTGTAGCTGATTGTAAACATCCAGAACAGGAACGAACACTTAGAAAGTTCATAAAAGAAATCGATAAGGAAATAGAAGATAGTTATCAGTTAGTTTCAAGTTACAGAGACAATTTTGAGGAAAAGTATACACTTAAACTTTCTGAGCCTGTTGATGCAGAGATTCATTCTATTGGTTATGAATATTGTGATTTCCATTTTGAACTTGATTACTGTAGAGTCCTTGATTTACTGATGGGAGAAGGACTCTATGGAGATCCAATTGTAGCACTTCGAGAGCTTTTGCAGAACTCTGTAGATGCTGTACGTTATAGAGAATCTCTGGAAAAAAGAGAAGGAAATGGATACAACCCCTCTATAGAAGTTTCTTTAATAAAGGATGAACTAATTGTTGAAGATAATGGCATTGGTATGGATGAAAAAATATTTGAGAATTACTTCATGAAAGTGGGCAGAAGTTACTACCAGAGTTTAGATTTTCGACAAAAAAATGTAAACGTGGATCCTATAAGTGAATTTGGAATAGGTATTTTATCAGTTTTTATGGTTGCCAATAAATTTACTGTTGAGAGCAGAAGGAAAACGTTTGAAGACGAACTTAATCCATCTAAACCAATATATTTTGAGATTCCAACGGCTTATGATTATTTTATAAAAAAGCAATCTAAGCGTTCGAAGTATGGAACAAAAATAACTCTATACTTAAAACCCAATCATCCATTTTCTGCTGAGACATTAATGGAGAAAATCTCGGAAATAGCCCCGTTCATTGAATATTCTATTAAAGTTCATACTATCGAAAGAACACAAACATATAGACCACTATTACCTGGGGAAATTCCTTCAACAGGAAAGAAGGCAAAAAAGTATTTTGAAATACTTTTTGGAGAAAATGATAATTTGGAAGGTATAGAGGGTCGGATAAATGTTGTTTCGGGCAGGTATTATTCTAACGATAATTGCAGAATCATTGCACAAAGGGGATTTTCAATACCTTCTGAAGGTCTCTTTCCCGATTGGATATCTGACAATTTAGACGTATCAATTAATCTATCAGGCCAAGAGAAGTTAACCCTCAGCCCTAGTAGACAGATGGTAGTTAAAGATAAAAAATACTCAAGAATCGCAAATTTAATTAACTTAAAATATATAGAAGAGCTTGATAAACACTTAAAAACATATAGAAATTCAAATTCAGTAGAAAAGTACCTAAAATATGTTGATGAAATACTAAAACTAGAAATTTTAAATCCTGGGAGAAACAAATACTCAATTAACCCGAGGCCAATTAATCAACAGATTAAGAAAATATTTCTTGAAAATGTTCCTCTTCCATTTTTATCCGCTAATGGTAAAAAGACCTATAAATTTGTACATGATTTAGAGACATTACCATTTATTGGAATAACAGGTGTCAATGATTGGCCAGACAAAATATCTGACAAAAGAATATTTGAAGAATTTAAGAACGAAGCCACTATAGAATGCCCACTTTTATTATTTGACGGAGATGAAAATCTTGTCAAAAAAGATTTTTTTGAAGGAATACTAGGTAATCCCAAACACATATTAATAACATCAATTCCAGGTGTTGTGATCGAAATCAACTCAAACAATTCTGAAGAAAAAGGAGTCTTCTGGATTCAAGGTATGTTTTTAACATATGGAATGGTTAATAATGGCAACAATGGAACACCTTTTTTCGTCCATATTCCATATGCTTTTGATACTGAAGAGGTAATTTTCAATGCTCGACATCCACTGATATTTAATTTATTGGAAGGTCGAAAACCAAAAAATGAAATATGTTTAAAAGCCTTAGGAGTTTTAAGTACTTCACTATCTAGTATATTTAATCAACTGATAAACATACTACCTCCTGGTGTATATTCTGATAGTAGAATATGTTACAGTAAAAATATTAACTATATGTTAATTGGAATATTAGAATATTATCCAGAAATGATTAATAAATTTGATCATGTTGTTCAAGAATTTTGGAGAAAAGCGCAGAAATTGGGCGCAGTATCATCTATAGAAAAATGTCCAAAGTTTACCGCAAAAGATCTACCATGGTTTTGGAACTACAAAAAATTGTCTGAAAAATAAAATATAAGATTTAAAAGCCACTAGTTATAGCACTAAGCCCATAAGAATCATGTTCCATTTCATTGAATTTAAAGAAATCACTTTATGATATCCTCCTAAACCAATTCTCCTCCAACTTCTTCTCCCTTCCCTCCTGTTCACTCGCATAAGCCACATACTCCCCACTCTCTTTATCAAAAACGAACCTGTAAACCGTTTTGAAATAAGCCCAGTATTTAACATACTGATCTCTTGCATCGCTCAGCGTAACAGTTACCGAACCATTTCCTTCCGAAACACTGTAAACAGGATAATCAATTTCCTGAGGAACGGCTGTGCTGTAGAGTTTTCCGGCTTTTTCAATATACGCGGAGTCATTGGGAACCTCGCCGGTCACGTTGATTTTCTCGATATAATCGCTTTTTTCGATCCCTGACCAGTAGCTCACTTCCATAATCCTGTAATGTGTGGAATTATAAGAATAAGCGGCAAGAAATTTCCCGATGGACGAGGGATAGGTGTCCTCATAGCTGATTTTTGCGCCTTCCGCGCTTGAAATATAATTCACAAGAAATAGTTTTGTCACCGGCAGGACCGCAAGCCAGACCACAAGCACGATTAAAAGCGCGGGATAGAGTTTACTCCGGTTTTTCGTAACAAAGGCACAGAAGTTATTGAACTTCCCATTCCATTTTCCGCGACCTTTCATGTAGGCCGCAAGCAAAACGAAAACGGGCAGAAGAGGAAGAATATTTGCCAGCGGGTCGAAGAAGTAAATGGCTCCGAGAGTGGATGTTCCGGTGCTCAATGGGTAGAGGGGACGCATTTTCCAGCTTGTCGCGTAATCAAGATAAACATGGGAAAATATAGCTGCAAAGCCGGCAGCTGTAAATAAGCGGTCTTTTGTTTTAAACCAGATAAAAAGCGTGACAAGCAGAATGAAAAGGATTGAGTGCATGAACTCCCTGTGACCGAAAAGGTAGAAAAGCTGGTTTCGAGTTTCGTGGCTTACGCTGCCCCCAAGAAGGGCAAATATAACGTATGGAACAAAATCCAGGTCAGGAAGGATTGCCAGAAACCCGAGAGCATTTCGCTTTTTTCCTTTAAAGCCGAGAGTAAGGGCAATCAGAAGGCCGACTCCCAGGTGGGAAAGTGAATTTACCATTTGTTTTCTTCCTCAACCAGTTTTTTTCTTCAATCAGAATTAATCTTTATTTAGTTTTTAACTTCGCTAGTGCCTCTACTGTACTTTTATTTTAATTGCTACTTATTATTCTAATTTTAAGAAGTTAAATTTTTCTTGGAGATCCTGAATACATTTCTTCAAAAATATCTATAGTTTGTATCTTTTACCTTTAAATAGGTTTGATGATAATTATATTTTACACTTTGAATTGCCAGATGCGATTCGATATGTGTTTGAAGAGACTCAAAGCAGAGTGCTTTACAGAGCAGAGTGCTTTACAGCGAGAAATGTTCAGGAATAAAATTGTTACGATAGAGTAAGTAATTTGAAACAGATTCCTGTAACATAACTGAGGGGAAAATCGCTTAGAGGGGCAGGATTTGTTGTGGAACCGTTTTTAATGGGATCTTTTGACTGGAAAGCATAGACTCATATTTAATCCGGATTCCGTAACAGATTTTGCAAAACAAATAACTAAAAAAATTCGATAAAAAGAGTGGATAACATGACTAAAGGATTGTACAAATTACCACCTTTGAAATATGGATATGGAGACCTGGCACCTTATATTTCCGAAGAACAGCTTAAGTTACATCATGATAAGCACCACCAGGCTTATGTGACTAACGCAAATGCAGCTATAGAAATGATGGATAAGGCAAGAAAAGAAGGGACTGACTTTGATTATAAGGCAACTGCAAAGGCCCTGTCTTTTAATCTGGCTGGCCATGTCCTTCACGATTATTTCTGGTGGGAGATGACTCCCGAAAGCAACTCAAGCAAAGAGCCTGTAGGGGAATTGTCTGAAGTAATCAAAGAAGATTTCGGAGGCTTTGACAGGTTTAAAAAGGAATTTTCCCAGGTAGCATCAAGCGTGGAAGGATCAGGATGGGCGGCATTAACCTATTGTAAAGATACTGAAAGGCTCATGATCATGCAGATAGAAAAGCATAATGTAAATCTGGTCCCTGGTTATCCGATTATAATGGATCTTGATACCTGGGAGCACGCTTATTACATTGATTATCGCAATGACAGGGCAAAATTCATAGAAGCCTTCTGGAATATAGTCGACTGGGAAGAAATCGACAAATACTTTAAGAAAATGAGGAAATAACCAAAAAGTTATTTTTTACATATTATTCCGTTAAGATAAAATTTTCCGATTACTTTTTGATTTGAAAAGTGGTCGGAATATTCAATTTAATTCGAAAATTTTGTTTAATAGATAAAATTTCGTTTGATCAGTGAAATTTCATTCAGTTGGTGAAATCAGTGGAATTTCATTCAGTTGATGAAATCAGTGAAATTTCATTCAGTTGATGAAATCAGTGAAATTTCATTCAGTTAGTGAAATTTCATTCAGTTAGTGAAATTTCATTCAGTTAGTGAAATTTCATTTAGTCATTAACAAAGTTATTTTTATTGGAAGGGAACGACACAATTCCATAACAATTCATAATTTAGTGCATTGACTCCTAATTAATTCCTCTTTCTTTTAGATTATAATTCTTCCAGGCACGTCGCCCCTTTCTTGAGTTTTATATTTCCTAAAAATGACCGGCTTTTCGTTCATTTAGTTTATATATTGACTCATTATTTCCTCTAATTCTTTTATTGGTTCAACTTATTCCTCTCAATAAGCTTCTTGTCATTTTGCTGAAAAAAACTTTCAATTATATTTATCCACGAAGTATGTTTGGGTGTGAACACAAATTCAAATTTGTCAGGAACAATTTCCAGGTATTCTCGAGTTTCCCTTGAAGTATGAATTTTGTAGTTATCATCAGAACTTTGATTTTTCTCTTGGGTAAATTAACTCAGGTTAAGGAATTGAATGAATTCCCAGCTTTTATATTTTTCAAAACTCTGTAATTGGTTTTTCCGGAGAACAAATAGTTTCAGCTAACAGCGAAAAAATTTCATATTTATTACATTATAATTATGTTTGTTACATATAGAATTTCTTGGTATTGTAGTGTGATGCCCTTCTACCTGCATTAGATATGGGTAAACATTTCCAATTGCTTGAACACCTGGTCTTCATTGTAGGAAATAGTTACTGATCCTGTTTTTTCTTTTTTAGATTTCTTACTTAGTTCATTAGCTTCTCTATATATGTAGCTAAGACACTGACTGCTTTGTGATCAAACTCTAGATGGACTTTACCAGTGTAATCATACAGTTGTTGTGCCGTAACATCACTAAAAATTGTAAATGTAGGTCTATGTTTGATGTTACACTTATTTTTATCACTAAGCTTTGGAAATTAGTCTTGAAGAAAGTGTTTTAATATTAAATGTAGAAAATGCTTCAACCAGAAAAGTCCTATTATATATATGCTTTCCTCTGATATTTGGCCTTTGTTCATCATCAATATAGTTACATATTTATTCTGATATTTTTACAACAGAACTAATTTGATAAGTTTTTAAAACATGTTAGCCCATTAGAGGTCCTTTTTGTCTATCTATTAACAATTAAGACTATTTAATTATTATATATAATAATTTTCATAATAGTTAATTAATTTATATCTTACTTAATTACAATAAGAGAGATTTTATTATTAGAACTCATGTTTCTGTTTTTGTTATATAGTTTGATCTATAATATTCAAATTAGCCAACATAATATTATGTGGGACTATTAATATAATGGAAAGGCATCTAGCTTCTAAATCAAGTGATTTAGACTATGATCCAACCATATGGGAGTTCAAAGTATGAGTAAATATAAAGGAATAAGAGTAACATCTCTAGTTGTTGGGGTTCTGTTTTTTGTGGCATCAATACAGACTTCGTTTGCTGCATTTAACTCCACAAACTGGAAATGGGATACACCAATTGAGAACAAAACAACTGAAAGTATAACATGGAGTAATATAACGTGGAGCTCAATAAACGGTTCTACTGACAACACAACTCCAGGAAATACAACAGGGAGTCAAACAAATGGTTCTGACCCATCTTTTGATCCTGCAGACATTGCTACGTTCCTTAGTTCCAGGAACATTTCAGTACCAATTATAAAGCAAATACCAATTATAAAGCAACTACCAAAAACAACTAAATATAGATAAAAACAAGGGGTTTAAGGGGTTTACTGAAATAAAAAAGGGGTTTAAGGGGTTTACTGAAATATTTAAAAATCTGTTCAAAATTCAAAGCTAACTTGAAACTGCACATGAATGGTGAGATCCAGTATGGTTCTGTTGTAAAGATATGGTTATTCTACAAAACCAGTGAAACTCTCAATTAGGAAAGTTAATAATTCTCATCACTCGGAAAAATAGTACATAAAGGTATTAGTTATAGTTTCAAAGTGCGAGACAAAAACTTTTGCAACAGGACCCCATTGTTGCGCTGTAACATCATCATCTAATTAAAAAATTTAAAAAATTATAAAATTATAAAATATAGATGGTGTTACCTTATTTTTATCACTAAATTCTCAATTTTTTTAACGTATTCTTCTGCCACTATGAATAAGAGAAGAGAAGAGAAGTGTAGAAAAGGAAAGTATAAAAAAAGTATAAAAAAGTATAAAAAAGTATAAAAAAAGTATAGAAAGTATAGAAAGTATAGAAAGTATAAATATAGAGAAATACCGTAAGTAAAAGCGAAATTTTAGAAACAAGTCCCTGGACAGCAGGAGAAATGAGCACAAATTCTTAAGAAAACCTGTATCTTCTTAAAAATCAAATGAATAAATGAAAAGATATATCCTCTCAAGTTCCCGGATTGAGAATTTAATGTTTTACAGAATCGGATTCTTCAATGTCCTGTCAAAGAAGCTTATAATCCCGTCATATGCATTCTTCGCAGTAAAACTTCCAAAAAGTTCTTCTTCTTTTTTAATCATGAAACCGTGAACCTCAACCTGGTAAACCTAAAGCTCGAAATATTTATTGACTGTATCCAGTTCGCCTGAATATTTGTAAATGTCAGTTATATTGCTATACTGGTCCCGAGTTCCGTGTATCATCAGCATGAGCGCATCAAGCTGGTCTATCAGACTGGCCGGCCTGTCTGGCTGGATTTCATATCATCCCGTATAAGGGAAACCATAACAGGCGACTCCGGATTCAAACTCCTTAATCTGGGGCAGGGAAAGCATGGTATACCTGCCACCGGCACAAAAGCCGGTAAGGCCGATCCTTTCAATATCAACATCATTCCTCGTTTCAAGGTAAGTTATACTGTTTCTAATAAGAGCTTCCACCTCTGCATCCGACGGAGAGGTATCATGTATCTGCCAGAAAGGAGCAATCACAACATATCCATCGTCTGCCATCTTATTCACCATAGTTCGATACCCGGGCGAACCCTTTAAAGGAGTGGATAAGCACTATAGCCGGATAATTTCCTTCTGTGGCCGGAGACGCAGTATAAGCCGGGTAAACTTGGTAGTCGCTTGTAATATTAACTGTTTTAGCCTGGATCAAGGCTGAATAATTTGAGTTTACAAGACCGGTATCCTGTGATGAAGCTAAACGCGGGTTTTCGGTTTCGCTACAAGTACTTCCTGCAGCTTCCGGAGCTTCAGAATCAGGATGAGAGACAGCTAGCTGTACTGCATGAATTGCCAAGTAGACTCACTGTAAGTGAAAAGAAGGCTAATTTGCTCATTGCATACTCCCTAAAAATTATATATATCAGGAAATATAGCGTAGCTTGAATATCTTTTTCTCAGAGTACGAGAAGTTTCGGATGTCTCAGAAAAACTCGTCTCTGTACTAACCTGATATATCTGACATACCTGACCGAAAAAGATAATTCCTGAATATATTATAAAAATTATATGTCAATGGATATAAAATAGAGGGATTAAATTTTTCTTAAAAGGGAAGTCAGGAAGTTTCCGGTATATATTCCAGATAAGTTTTTCTTTATTGTGCTAACTGTATTCAGTTTAAGTATTCAAACGTCCATATTAATAGACAATGTAAAAGCTGCAGGCTCTTACATAAAAAAGAATGGTTTTCTTATATATCCTATATTCGGCAGGTCGACATTTCATTTTCTATAATTTTATTGATGGCGATTTTGAACTACTGCTCCCTTGTTGTAAGTAGTTATTAGGTTTACATATGATCCAAACATAATCTTTCATGCTAAACTTTGATGGAAAAATGATTCAGTGTTTATATGTGTCGTTGGAGTTGAGCCACACGTTAACCAGCTTTAACTCTAATATGTATTTATCAAATGTTGAAAAACGATATCAAGAAAAATATTCAAATTCCTTATGTCGACCTGCCGAAAGTAGGATATATTATTAGGGACTCGGAAAAAACTCGCAAAAAGGATCGTGAAAACAGGCATTTAAACTTTTAGCTGGCAATAGATCACTATTTCTTTTACCTTGTTAGTAATGTCCATAAAACGAATTCTTTGGTGATCCGACTGTAAAGTCAAACATAATAATATATATTTTAAAATATATATTTGATGTAAATTAAAAAGGAGATGTATAGCTTGGTAAGTGAAATGACTCCAACCCGAAGAGTCCTGGCAGCAGTGCTAGGAGGCAGAGTTGACTACGTACCCCCTGCAAACCCCCTCGCTCAGACCACAACGGAATTGATGCAGATATGCAATGCTTCGTGGCCAAAAGCCCACTTTGACAGCAAGATGATGGCAGATCTTGCAGCTGCTCCCTATGAAGTATGCGGTGTTGAGGCTGCACGTCCTCAGTTTGATATTTCTCTCGAAGCAGAAACTATGGGGTGCAAGCTTGACTGGGATAAAACGGAAAGACCCCCCGTAACCAGCCCTGCTTATACGGATCCTGCTGACATAACCTGGTCCGACAACCTGGAAGAAAACGGAAGAATTCCTGTAGTCCTTGGAGCAATCGACGAATTAAGGAAGCGTTACGACGGCATGCTTCCTATCATCCCCGGCCTTACCGCTCCTTTTACGGTAGCAGGTCACATAGCAGGCGTAGAAAATATGGCTAGATGGACAAAGACCGACCCTGAAAAGGCCCATTCTTTCATTGAAGCAGCAACTGATTTCGTGGTAGCTTACGGGAAATTGCAGGCTGCTTATGGGGCACATATCATCTTCCTCGCCGACCCATCGGCTTCCAGCAATCTGATCTCTGCAGAAACGTACAGAGAATTTGTACTTCCTGCTCACAAAAGAATAGCAAAGGAAATCAGCTGTCCTCAGATATTGCACATCTGCGGAGATGCAAGTAAACTCCTGCCTTACATAAAGCAGAGCGGAATTGACTGCTTCTCCTTTGATACTGTTCCAGTCTGGTATTGCCGTCAAGTAATGGGCAACGAGATGTCCATTCTTGGAAGCCTGGATGTCATAGACCTGATGCCTAACGGCACTCCAGAACAGGTTTATAACAGAACCCGGGAATGCATCTTGCAGGGAACCGATATTATCGGGACTGCATGTGGTGTTTCATCTGGAACCCCACTCGAAAACATCAGAGCATATGTCAGGGCCTGCAAAGAAACCCCAATCCCGAGATACGACGACGTGGAAGACCTTATCAGGCAGATTGGGATCGGTATTGGAAAGAATATGAAAGAAAATGTCTTGGGTGGGATGAAAGAATGATCAGGCACATCGACATTGCAGTTCAGAAAATCTTCGAGATGAAAGAAAAAGAGCCTGCAAAATTCAAAAAATTCATCGATGAGGGGATTATGATAGGCCTTGGGGTAGATCTTGGAGATAGGAGTAAAGGAGTGAGACCTGCCAACCAGGTTAAGAAGCAGAGCGGGCCGAAAGATCCCGAATATGCAGCTGTGACAAAAGCTGTAATCGAGGGAAATAGTGATGAAACAATAAAACTTACAGCTGCCTTGCTTGAAAAAGGAAAAGATCCAACAGACCTGGTCTCAAATGCCCTTATGCCCGGAATTCAAACTGTCTGTGAGCTTTACGACATTGGAAGAAGCTATCTGCCTGAAATCCTGCTAGCAAATGAAGCCCTTATAGAAGGAGTGAAACTCTGCCAAGGAAAGATAAGAGATATCCACTTCCAAGGGAAGGTAGTATCCCTTGTAATTGAAGGGGATCTGCATGACATAGGCAAGAATATCGTAGCTGCTATTCTCAGAGCAAATGGCTTCGAAGTAGTTGATCTTGGAAGTGACATAACGGTCGAAGCAGCTGTTAAAGCCGTAAAAGTAACAAATGCTGATCTTGTCACCGGAACAACCCTTATGAGCACAACTAGAGAAGGCCTCAAAGCCCTTGCAAATGCTCTGGAATCCGAGTGTGTCCCTGTGGCCTGTGGAGGTGCTGCCGTAGACAGGCGCTTCGTTAATACCTTTAGCAATTCGATATATGGAAGAACACCACTTGATGCAGTAAAAATCGCAAAGAAGGTCTGTGAAGGAAAGAGCTGGGAAGAAGTCCGCAAAGAACTTTATTAATTATACTTTACTTCCTGTTTTTTATATTTTATACTCGAAATTTATCTCGCTTTCATTTTTGGAATTCTTAACTCTGGAAAACAATTTCTGTAAAACGAATAAATAGAGATCAAAAAGAGTCCATAGAGATGGAATAGTAATTGACTAAAGTAGGACTTACACACTTGAGGAACAAAATCAACTACGGCAAAAAATGTGGATTTAAGTTAGATATTGAATAGTTAACGGTCTGATGCTGTTGACTTTTAAGTTCAACTGCGCAGTCCTATAAGTAATTTTACTCCGTAATTAAAAAATAATTATCCGACCCTAAGAGAATTCTCGCTAAACAAAGATACAAAACAATGCAAATTTAAATAGTTTTCCAGAATATATCATCATAAACTCAATAATGTGAAATAGAACTAAATTTTTTACTGATTCGAGATATCCAGTTAAACCAGAAACTCAATGGATAAAACCGAGTACATCTGCAGGCAAATATTTAATAAGGAGTCAAAGCTATTGTTTCAGACCGAACCTATACTCTATCTGCAATCCCTTGGAAACGATTGGTTGACATCCCTCATGATTCTGATAACTTCAATGGGATCGTCGGCTTTTTTAGTTACCATAATAATTATCATAACTTTTGGGATCAATTTCCGAAAAGGTTTTCTTCTGTTCCAGCTTTTAATCTGGACAGGACTGACTACCGAAATCATTAAGACAGTAATCGCCTTTCCAAGGCCGGACTACGTAGACAATAGAGTACTTAACCTTGAACACGGAGTGAGAAGCACGTCCCCTTTCAATGGAAGTGGACCTGATGGGATATTTGAACTTCCTGATAGAAAAGTTCTTGAAACCTTCCGCCTTCAAGAAGCACTTTCTCCTTCACCTTTCGGTTTTCCTTCAGGGCATGTTGCAATTACGACCGCACTCTGGGGAGGAAGCTCCACAATTTTCAACAGCGAAAAAATCAAAACGATGGCTCCTTTTATGGTATTGCTTGTAGCCTTATCGAGGATGTACCTGGGAAGACATTTCCTGGGAGATATTCTGGGAGGAGCTATTATAGGTTTACTTTTCCTGACGGCTTTTACCCTCTTTCTCAAGAGCTCCCTGAAAGATGACTTTTTCAAGAAAGAGAATTTTGAACTTGCATTCAGAATCAAGAACCTTATTATATATTTATTCCTGTTTGTTATCCCTCTTGTTCTTATAGCTTCATCTATGATAAGTGCAGAAGTAGCGGGTTTTTTCCTTGGTACGAATGCGGCATATGTTTTGATTATACGAAAAGGACTCCCTGATGATGCGGGAAGTTCTGGACAGAAAATTTTGAGGATATTTATTGGACTTCTACTATTCGGAATCTCCAGCTTTGTTCTTGATGTGGGATTCGATAACATAGAGACTGTAGCCTATTTCAGCCTTACATTTATTGAGTTCTTAAAAGCTTTCATACCTGCTTCTACAATCTGGGTGTCTGTTGTTGTCTGCACAAAACTCAACCTGTATAGAAGAGAAAGGGAATTTTTAAGCGGTCGAAAAGGAACTCTTAAACAGTCCGAGCACGAAATGGAGTAGAGGTTATTTAAAAAAATGGGATGGATTAAAGGTTATTTTAAAAAAACGAAATAGAGTAGAAGTTATTTGAAAAATGGGATAGAGTAAAGGTTATTTTAAAAAAGGAATGGAGTAGAAGTTATTTAAAAAACAGTGAATTTATTAAAAATCTTCAAGAACCGGATTTATTAGCCTTTTTAAAAACTATAGCCACATTAAGCATACCAATGAATTCTCGGATCCATTAAGGAACTCATACCACGGGTCTATCTTAAGCATAAGCAAGAATATAGTAAGAGAGATGAAAGCGAACAAGGCAAGAATATAGTAAGAGAGATGAAAGCGAACAAGAAAGCATATAAGAAAGTTCCCTCAGATGCTGCTTGCCCAATTTAAATCTCTAATTATAGAAATCAGTAAACTCTGAAATCCAGAAGCTGTCCCTTGGAAAAAACCTTCTCTATTAAATAGTCCCGATACACTTTATAACTATGTTCTCATGTAGTGTCTGTCAAAACTTGGCTGAAACCTTTAGAATTAAACGAAATCAGATAGGTTTTGTTCAGGACTTATTTTGAGGATTTTTAAAGTCTTTTTTCATTTATATCCTTGAAAAACTATATATAAGAACCTGAAGGAGATCATATATATTATATGAAGACAGAAATAGTGTGTTAATTAACTCAGACAAGCATATAGATGCAAACTAATAAATCGCAGTAAGTCTCTGTAATTTATTGTCCGAAAAAGCAGAATAAAAGCAGAATAAACCTTACAGGCGTAAGAAAGATTATTGTTAAAGGGAAAAAAATATTAAGTCATTGTAAATGATTTACCTTGTGTTTATTAATAAGGAATAACTTAAATAATGCTTTTGACTATTGAGCATATTCACAATTGACTGAAGAAATAACTAACTGAAAACCGCAACCTGTCGGTTGCAATCAGTGGAAAAGACCCAGGGCTATTTCAGCATGGGAAGGGTTTCCCACGGCATAGATTTTATAATTATATCAAGATAGAGAGGATGACATTCATGGACTTTGAAAAATTACGACACGGGACTGAACTTATCAAGAGGGGCTTTGCAAGAATGCAGAAAGGGGGTGTGATCATGGATGTTACAACTCCTGAGCAGGCCAGAATCGCAGAAGAAGCCGGAGCAGTTGCTGTTATGGCCCTCCAGGCTGTTCCCGCAGATATAAGGAAAGCAGGTGGGGTTGCCCGGATGGCCGACCCTGAGATTGTCCAGCAGATTATTGATACGGTTACTATTCCTGTTATGGCAAAAGCAAGGATAGGACACTTTGTCGAAGCCGAAATCCTGGAAGCCCTTGGCGTTGACATGGTGGATGAATCCGAAGTCCTGACCCCTGCTGATCCCTATTTCCATATAGACAAAACACAGTTTACCGTGCCTTTTGTCTGTGGAGCCAGAAACCTCGGAGAAGCCCTCAGGAGAATTAACGAAGGGGCAGCCATGATCAGGACAAAAGGAGAAGCAGGAACCGGAGATGTAAGCCAGGCAGTCAAGCACATGAAGCAGATTCAGGGGGAAATCCGTGCTCTTGCAGGGAAAACTAAAGAAGAGCTGATTATGGTTTCCAGAGAAATCGAAGCTCCGATTGAACTTGTAGTCGAAACCTCAAAAATGCAGCGTCTGCCTGTGGTAAACTTTGCAGCCGGCGGAGTTGCGACCCCTGCTGATGCGGCACTTATGATGCGCCTTGGGGCAGATGGAGTATTTGTAGGTTCAGGCATTTTCAAAGCCGAAAATCCTGAGAAAATGGCAAAAGCTGTCGTCGAAGCTGTAAACAACTTTGACAACCCTGCAAAACTCGCAGAAATCTCAAAAGGCGTGGGTGCCGGTATGAAAGGCATTAGCGCAGATATGATACCTGCACAAGAAGCTCTTCAGGAACGCGGTTGGTAACCCCGAATTGCGCTTCGGGATCACAGAAAATCTCCGATTTTCTGGGAGTTGCGATATAATCGCAACAGCACGCCTCCGTTTCGGTCGCTACGCTCCCTCAAGCGGAATATTTTCTAAACAGTAGGCTTTTTAACTCACTTAGGCAAAAAGTTTATAGTGATCGGCGTTTAACTTCGTTCAGGGAAGCTAAATATTAATTTTTAAAAATGGGTTCTTTCTTACGGGATGTAAGAATAAATCAATTCAATTTTTTATTTTTGGATTAACAGATAATAAATTAATTTAAATTGATTCTGGAAAATGGTGTTTTTATGAAGATAGGTGTAATCGCTATTCAAGGAGCGGTTTCTGAGCATGTTGATGCTTTAAAAAGAGCACTTAAGGAAAGAGGAATAAGTGCAGAGGTAGTTGCAGTAAAGCATAAGGGTGTTATTCCGGAGTGCAGCGGAATTGTGATCCCTGGCGGGGAGAGTACCACACTTTGCAGGCTGCTTGCCCGCGAGGGAATTGCAGAGGAAATAAAAGATGCGGCTGGAAGAGGAGTTCCGATCCTTGGGACCTGTGCAGGTTTGATTGTGCTTGCAAAGGAAGGCGACGAGCAGGTTGAGAAAACCAGCCAGGAACTGCTTGGAATTATGGATACGAGGGTCAACAGAAATGCTTTTGGAAGGCAGAGGGATTCTTTTGAAGCCGAACTTGAGGTCGAGATCCTTGATTCTCCTTTTACCGGCGTGTTTATAAGAGCTCCCGGAATCGTGAGCTGTGGGCCTGGAGTTCGCGTACTTTCCAGGCTTGATGACCTGATTATCGCTGCAGAACAGGGAAATGTACTGGCTCTTGCATTCCATCCGGAGTTAACTGAGGATTTGAGGATTCACCAGTATTTCCTGGACAAGATACTTAAAAATGTATAAAATTATAGAAAAAAGACAATAATTTGATGAGCCTATCCCAAAACTTAATTTAATCTGATTATTGTTGCTAACATTATACTCCAGGATATGATAATATTCCTTTGATCTCTCATATCCCGGAAATGCTTTCTTGCTTTGGCTTATTCATTTAGCAAAGTTTCCGCTATAATTTTATCTCATATCTTGTAAATATAGATACAAGATTTTAAAATATAAAATTATTAGGCCAAGGTTGTGAGTTCCTCATCAGATTTTAAATCATAACTTTGTAGCTATGATTGAAACCAGATTAAAGTAGTTTCCACCTTCAGCTTCCATCATTCCTATATCCCTACGAGCAAAGTCGTTGTCACATATAAGCCAGTCTTTCCACGCTTCTTCAAAACAATTTAACTCTTTAAACTCCGGAATAGTTACCAGATCGGAAGTTTTCCATATATTATACCACCAGTCACATGAGTGCAGAGTTAAACTCATATCATCACACCAATATGGTACCAATTCCGCTGGAATACTATTTGTAAATTCTTTTTTCAGGCCTGGAACTGCAACTGCTATTTGCCCTCCTTTTTTTACAAGTGGAGCAAAATGTTTAGTTAAATAATCTGCTTCGATTCCAAAGTAGTGATAGGCGTCTACACTAATAGCAACATCAAAAAATTCATTTGCAAACGGCAAATCGTGGGCTTCTGCGTGTATTGGTATTATTTTATCTTCCAGTCCCATTGACTTAATTCTCTCATAGTTATCTGTTGCACTAATCCAGAGATCAGTTGCAAAAACTGTAACATCATATTCTTTTGCCAGGAATATTGAAGTCAGCCCTCTCCCACAGCCAAGATCAAGTATTCTCATGCCTTTCTCAAGCTTCAAAGATTCGGACATTTCCTCAAGAATCTTCATTGAGTTTGGTCCCATCATGTTTTCTTTAACAAAATCAAAATCATATTTGTTACTTTTTGTAAACATCATCTTGACCACTTTTAGCTAATCTATCCCATATTATTTCATGGAGTTTGTTACTTAGAATTCTTCTATAGGTTCAATGTAACCTTTGTAACATATCATTTTTATCTGAATTAGTGTGTTCAGTCATTATAGCCTTTGACTTAACAACTTCACTTTCATATGCTTGAACAGTAGTCTTAATATCATTCGGAAAGATAATCGTTTTACTCTACAATAAACTGAAAAGCAGTGAAAAGATGAATGAAAAATTACTTGCAAAAATTGGATTGAACAGGTATGAGAGTTCAGTTTACCTGACACTTTTAAAACAAGATTCTATGGAAGCAAGCAAATTATCACATGCATCTAAAGTTCCTATAGGAAAGATCTATGAGGTTCTTAAAGCCCTCAAAAACTATGAGCTTGTCGAAATTCAAATGTCACGGCCACAGAGATACCGGGCGGTTGATCCTAAAAGCGCATTTAAACTCATGTACAAAAGAAAAGAGGAAGAAACGCTCAACGAGCTCAAAATGCTCAAAGAAACATTTGATGAAATCGAAAGGGAATTTTACAACGACAATCCCCCACAAAATGTTGAAACTGTCTTCTGGCCTGACAGGTTTCGTAATAATGAACTAAATGATATGGTGACTTCATTTTTTGAGAAAATCGAGCATGAAATATGTGTTGTAATCCATATTAAGTATAAACCTGGAGGATCCGAGCTATATGATGCCTCAATGTCCACCTTTAGCAAAGCTTATTTGAGTTTAGTACAGCGTGGCATAAAAGTTAAAATTTTAGATCCGGGATCGCAATTACTGCCATCATTAAAAGAGCTTATCGATTCAATAGAAGACCTATCATTTAAACGCTACTTGAAGGACCTGATGGAAGTAAGAATTTTAGAAACCGAATATAATTTTGCAGTCATTGATTCCAAGATAACCCTGCTCGATATTGAAGACCAGTTCAATATGAGTAGAAACCTCGGTATGACACGGATATATGATGAATCATATGCAAAGCGATTCAAGACAAAATTTGATGAACTTTGGGCAAAGGGTGAACTATTTATTTGACCTGACTTTCAAACATATCCGTGAATTTCAATTTTTCTGTTAGTTTTCGCCTCTAAGACAAAACAAAAATAGAGATCACGAGTTTTTCTATTTATCTAGCCATTTAAAGTTATATATCCATTGTAACATACTAATAAACAAGATTCAATTAGAATTTGATCTGAGGTAAAATAAATGGTGAAATTAACTGATGAAATGAAGGAAGACTTTGCAAAGATGAAAATTTTTCCGTTTGCAACCGCATCTAAAGATGGGGAACCAAACGTAATACCAATAGGCATGTGCGATCTACAGGAAGATGGAGAAACAATCTGGATTGCAGACAATTATTTTAATAAAACTCGCAACAATCTTGATGAAAACCCCAGGGGAGCAATCTATGTATGGGGTCCGGAAATCAAAGGCTGCTACCAGATAAAAGGAGATATTGAAATCAAGACCGATGGGGCGGATTATGAGAAAATGTATAAAATGGTCAAGAGCAAAGGAGACAGGTTCCCTGCAAAAGCCCTTGCAGTTCTGAAAATTACTGATGTTTATGAGTGCAAACCAGGGGCTGGAACCGATCCAGGAAAAAAACTACTTTGATCCCGCTTAAAGCTTAATCCATAATTAGCTAATCCATAATTAGCTAATCCATAAGTTAGCTAATCCATAAGTTAGCTAATCCATAAGTTAGCTAATCCATAAGTTAGCTAATCCATAAGTTAGCTAATCCATAAGTTTATTATTTTCTTCTTGCCATGAAGATGAAAAATCTTCACAATCTTTTTTTGAAGATATTGAAAATGATGGTGATTCTGCATACGGGCAGGGAAAATATGAAACCTTGTCCAGAAACTCGAAAACCCGGAAGCTCGATACATGCAAAGAAGAAGCATGCAACTGCCCTTCAGGCAGGTTGGTAATCATTGACAATACCACAGGAAAAACGATTGAACCTGAGGTGAAGGTTCAAAACTGACGGTCAGTTAGCGCGGAACTTCAGGCTGTGGTGCAAAAATATTTCCGCAAGACCGAAAATAAAAAAGTCTCCGTTTTATTATAGGACTTACGCACTTGAAGTACAAAATCAAGCCAACCGATGCTGTGAATATCTTAAGGATTTAGACAGTTGATGGTTTGATGCTATTGATTTTTCAGTTCAACCGCGTAAGTTCTGTATTGTTTTTCAATTTAAGGCATTCATTATTTAGGACACTACGACACACTCAGACATAGTTTTAATGTTACTGCCTTTAGCATTCTTTATTGTTAAACTGACAGTATAGTTTCCTGCTTTTGTATACTTATGCACCGGGTTCTGGACAAATGACTGCGATCCGTCTCCAAAACTCCACTGCCATGAAGCTGGTGATCCGGTGCTTTTGTCAGTAAAGGCAACATTTAACGGTGCTTTTCCTGAAGTTGGGGATGCAGAAAATGCAGCAACAGGTTTATCTATCACTGTTATATGGTTTGTTTTTGTTACCGTACTACTGCCCTTGTCATTCTTTACTGTTAAGCTAACGGTATATTTCCCTGCTTTTGAATACTTATGCATTGGACTCTGGACAAATGACTGTGATCCGTCCCCAAAGTCCCATATCCAGCCAGAAGGTGTTCCTGTGCTCTTGTCAGTAAAGGCAACATTTAATGGGGCTTTTCCTGAAATTGAGGACGCAGAGAATGAT
>NZ_LMVP01000345.1 GCF_002287235.1 Methanosarcina spelaei | reverse complement strand
AGGAAATGGAAATTACACAGGAAATCAGGGTAATGAATCAATAACAGGAAATGGAAATTACACAGGAAATCAGGATAACGAATCAATAACAGGAAACGGAAATTACACAGGAAATCAGGAAGCAGTAGAAGAAGATAATGATCTAGAAACAAATAATGATACAGGTAATCAAGAAAATACTGGAGAAAATGAGTCAAACCATTCAAAAAGCAGTGGATCGAACTGGAAATATAAAATAAAAATAATTAATACGACAATTACTCAAAAAAATGACTCAGAGAGTTCAGAAAGCAATAATGTATCAAACTTGAAAGATAAAACAATAACAGTAACTAGAACAGTTGCCCAAAACAGTACCAAAACAAAAAACGAAACAAAAACCGGAACAGTCAATGGCTCGAAAAGTCTGAAAAGTGCAGGAGTGAACGCTACAACCGGAAATAAGTCCTATAACGGAACCTCCAGCGACGTAAAGAATGTGACAAGTGAAATATTGGAACCCGACGTAAACTTGACGAACAGTTTGGAAAGTCAGGAAGTAAATACTGAAGTAGAAGTATATAACTGGACAGATACTCAGGGAAATGAATCGGCAATACCTGAGATAAAAACGGAGAAGAATAGCTGGAACAATATGAAATTCATATTGTCATATTCCTGTTCTCTTCGTTCATTTTATACTGCAAACGAAAGCGTAAATTTAAGTTATAATGGGCCTACTGCTTTAGGACAGCAGAATGTGGATATATACCTCATCAAGGAACACAGCCCGAGCTC
>NZ_LMVP01000344.1 GCF_002287235.1 Methanosarcina spelaei | reverse complement strand
TCGTTAGTCGAATATTAGATCTCAATTGTAGAACCAGGTTTATTTTTGAGACAGCCTGATCTATTCTCTTTTTATTTACTATATTTCCCGCGAATAATGCAACATCGTTTGTGATTTACATATCTACTTTTTGTTGTATCAAATACAAGCTTAAGTAGAATTTATACTCAATCTGTAGTATTCTTTCTTGATAGTGGGATCAGATTCCGAGAATCATAAGCATGCAACAGATTTTCAAATCATACCAAAAAGGCAAAACGTGCCA
Organism: Methanosarcina spelaei; assembly: GCF_002287235.1. Lineage (GTDB taxonomy): Archaea > Halobacteriota > Methanosarcinia > Methanosarcinales > Methanosarcinaceae > Methanosarcina > Methanosarcina spelaei. Next base: position 518 of record NZ_LMVP01000344.1, on the reverse strand, counting down.
ATTTCGAATAATTTGATCAATGTTTTTACCCACTACCAAGCATTGGGGTTTATTTAGATACCAGTCTATAGTTATTCCAGTAAGACAAATTATGCGGAAATCTTTGGTGCTTCTTCCATTGCAGCTTTTTCAATCTTTGTAATCTCTTCTGCATAGTGCAGGAATGTATCCACAGACGCAACAACGACTCTAGCTTCGATTGTCAGAATTTCGATTCCAACAAGCGAAATCCTGGCCCATGTGTCTACAACTATTCCCTTGTCAAGTATCCGATCCAGCACTTCTGCAAGACTGGAACAATCAGGACTTTGAGCTACCATTACTTTTTACCCCCTTTTGATTTATTCAATTTTAGACACACCGAAATTATAATTTGGAACTTTTTTGTTCAGAATATGAACTCAGTACCAAATACAGTCCTAAATCTTGAACTTTCGGTGGTCTTCGTTTTTCATACGCAAATATAATCATAGACGAATATATAGATTAGGATATTTATTTTTTTGTTACAAAATATA
>NZ_LMVP01000343.1 GCF_002287235.1 Methanosarcina spelaei | reverse complement strand
ATTCTCTGCATTATGAACAAATCTCAACGTTGCAAGGTCTTCTATGACTTTTTTATCAATAGATGACTGAAACTCAAAATCGAATTCTTCAAGCATCTTTTTAACAGGAAAAACTGCACTTTTCATCCTTCTCTCAACTGCAACAGCTTCCCTGTGTTTCTTTTCCTGTTCAAACAGATAATCAAGGACTTCCATTGTTGTCTTGCTGTCTCTTGCAGCAATTTCAAGGTAGTTGTTCAGAAGCTCTTCAATAGTATTCAGTTTGAGGTAGTGCAGGTTACTATGAAGTCTCTCATAGCTGAAGTTGTTCATTTAAAATCACCTTCACTGAATGTATCATAGATATCAAGAGACCTTTTTTCAACTTCAGGACCTGAGAACTTCAACGGAATCTGTAAGTCTTTCTTGCATTTTGAATTTTCTTTAAGAATCTCACTCAGTAGACCCTGGAAATGTTCCTTTTTCCTGGCAACTCTGCAGTTACCTGGAAGAATTTCATGTTCACAGACCTTTTCATAATCAACATAGACCTCGAATTTTCCTTCAAAGATCTGAAGCTGTGCAGTTCTTCCTGCAAACCTGTACGGAACAGAATACTTATTTCCAAGGAATGAAATATAACAGTCTCTGGAGATCTTTCTGGTCTCCTTATGGACAACTTTGTAAGGAGGAACCTGACCCAGAGGGTTCAGGTTTTCCTCCTTAAAGCGTTCAAGAGGGATTTGATAGGTTGTTCCGTGGACAGTTGAATTTACCCTTTCCAACCACCTGTTAACTTGGGCGT
>NZ_LMVP01000342.1 GCF_002287235.1 Methanosarcina spelaei | reverse complement strand
ATCGATGGCATAGAGGGTAGAGGATTCAGTAAAAAGCGAATACTAACCCGTAATAGGTTGGATAGAGGTTCCAACTTTGCCTCAATCCGAAAGGATGCAGACTTACTGATTGTGTTCTATTGTATGAAGGATGCAAACTTATGAATGTAAGTCCCTCAACGATATCTGTAAAGGATAAGAAACTTACAAATGCCCAACTTCACCAACAGTGGCAGAATATCGACTGGAAAAAAGTCGAAAAGGGCGTTAATAACTTGCAAACCAGGATTACAAAGGCAGTAATAGCAAACAAATGGCATCTTGTTAAGAAACTACAATATCTTCTTATCCACTCTTACTCTGCCAAACTACTGGCTGTTAGGAGAATAACCACTAACCGAGGTAAAAGAACAGCTGGAATTGATGGTGAACACTGGAAAACACCTGAAGCCAAAATGAAAGCTGTTTCTCGTCTTACAGATAAAGGATACAAAGCTAAACCCCTTCTTCGGGTGTTTATCAGCAAAGCTGGTAAAAAGAAGAAACGTCCGTTAGGCATCCCTACAATGCATGATCGTGCTATGCAATACATATATGCATTATCTCTTGAACCCGTAGCCGAGGCAACATCCGATTTAAGATCCTTTGGTTTTCGGAAATACCGAAGTCCTAAAGATTGCCACGAACAAGCTTTCAGAATTCTGAGTCGGAAAGTTTCTCCACAATGGGTTCTGGAAGGTGATATTCGGGGTTGTTTCGATAATATAAATCATCAGTGGCTACTAGACAACATTCCAATGGATAAAA
>NZ_LMVP01000341.1 GCF_002287235.1 Methanosarcina spelaei | reverse complement strand
CATTTCCATGCAGAAGGTGTACCTGTACTGGTGTCAGTAAATTTAACGCTCAATGGTGCTTTTCCTGACGTTACACTGCTGGTGAGATTTGCAACAGGTTTTGATATCACTTTTATATAATCGGTTTCCGTTGCAGTGTTGCTTCCTTTAGCATTGGTAACTGTCAGTACCACCATATATTTTCCTGCAGCTGAATACTTATGCTTTGGATTCTGCTGGGTTGAAGTTGTCCCATCTCCAAAACTCCATTTCCATTTAGTAGGCATGTTACTACTCTTGTCAGTAAAGGTAACCGTTAATGGTGTTTTTCCTGAAACCGAAGATACTGAAAAAGCAGCTACTGGCTTTCCTGGAGATGAACCAGTGACTTTAACGTAACCTGTTTTTACCTCAGAATCGATTCCACCAGGTCCGGTTACTGTGAGGTTGACAGTGTAAGAACCGGCTGCAGCATAAGTATACGAAGGATTCTGTTCCGTACTATCTACATTGTCGTCGTTATTGAAGTCCCATGCATAGGAAGAAACAGTTCCTGTTGACTGATCCTTAAAGTTGACAGTAAGAGGAGCAGTACCAGAAGTCGGAGTAGCTGTGAAATTTGCAACCGGAGCACCAGGAAGTGACTCACTTACAATAATGTACTCAGTTTTTACTTCAAAATCGTTTCCATCAGCGTTAGAAACCGTAAGGTTGACAGTATAGTTACCAGCTGCATTGTAAATGTGAACCGGATTCTGCTCAGTGCTGTCTACAGTTCCATCATTATCAAAGTCCCATGAATAGGATG
>NZ_LMVP01000340.1 GCF_002287235.1 Methanosarcina spelaei | reverse complement strand
TAATAATAGATTCAAGATTATATAAAACTAAGTCAATGATTTAGGGACACGACCTATCTTTCTTCTCTCTTTTAATCAATATTTTCTCTTTTTTCCTTTCTTAAACCCAAATTCTTCAGTATTTTTTGAAAAATCAACCATTTTCTTGATAGTGTTTTTTGGGCAGCGTTAATTAGTTAATACTATTTACAGAAAGTTTTGAAAATTAATTAATATCATTTTCTGGTCTCTATACACTATATAGGTACTTTTGCCTACTGAGTAAACCTACTGCATAAAAGTCCAATAAATCCACGTTTAAAATGGACAAAAGGAATAAAGTTTCAAGGCGAAATCATTTTAAGATAACACATTTTGAGATTGTTGAAAAATAAGAAATTTTGTGAAATATAGAAAAACATCAACTAGTTAGTGAGTTTACTATATTTCTCCAATTAATCCATGAGTTTACATTACTTATTTGCTTACTATAATATACCCAGACATAGTTTTAGTATTACTGCCTTTAGCATTTTTTACTGTCAAGCTGACCGTATATTTTCCTGCTTTACTGTACTTATGTGCAGGACTCTTAGATGTTGAATAGGTTCCGTCTCCAAAACTCCATTTCCATGAAGTTGGACTATTACTGCTTTTGTCAGTAAACTGCACATTCAGTGGGGCTTTTCCTGACCTTGGGGAAGCGTAAAAAGCGGCAACAGGAGTTTTCAACTCGTTTATCACAATATAATTCTTTATTGTTTTCGTACTGCTTCCTGCAGCATTCTTTACTGTTAAGCTGACAGTGTATTTTCCTGCTTTA
>NZ_LMVP01000339.1 GCF_002287235.1 Methanosarcina spelaei | reverse complement strand
ATAATCCATTTTTATCCGATTGATGTTTTAAAACACCTGAATGTTAGCATTTCCTTTAAAGTCCATATTGAGTCCACAATTCCTGCCTCTCTTGCAGGTGTATTTTTGCATTCAACCCCTCTTTCATCTTTGTATTTTAATCCTCCATGACCTCTACAGAAGTTAAAATACGTGCAATATAACCTCATTTGATACTCTAACCACTCTTTCGCTTTTGAAAACCCGATCGTTTTTCTTGAAACTCTATTGTTATCCTGTCTAAAAGTCAGGTTTTGTCTTTCAAGTAAAGTTGTTGAGATTTCGTTTTGTTCAATGTCTTCTCCAAAGATGATTTTCTTTTCTACTTTCTCAAGTACTCCATTTACTCTAGTTTTGACTACCTGTGCATACTTTAAATCATCATATGGAACGATTTTTGGTTTTCTTGGTCTTCCTCTTTTCCCAGTTCTTGGAAACTCAATCAAAACTCCAAAATGTTTTAAAAGAGCTTCTCTATAAAAGTTCAATCCATCTGTGACAAAAAGAGGGATTTTATCAGAAAGATGTTTTTTAGCTGATTCCACTAACTTATCCGCAACATACTGTTTTCTTGGTCCTATTACAAAGTCAAGTATTAGCCTACAACTTGGTACAAAAGCTACCCACATCCATGGCCCATTATCTTCATAATCCTTCATTCTAGGAACTTTTTTTTTGAATTATTACCCATAGTTCATCCATTTCTATCTTGGGTACATCCACGTCTTTCATTATACTGTCATTTACTCTATCGCATTGGTTAGCTGCACGAGCTAACCATCGTTTTACACTGGCAGATTCTAC
>NZ_LMVP01000338.1 GCF_002287235.1 Methanosarcina spelaei | reverse complement strand
TCTCTTTCCGGAGTTTCATATTTTAAAACCGTATCAATTCCATATACTTTAGGGACCGCTTCGCTATCTGCCTTAATTTTAATTTTTGCAACAGCCGTACTGCCGGGTGCTATAGTAGATAGGAATGCTGCACTATCGGTTGTACTTAAAGGATCAGCTGGATTAATTATCGCTTTAACGTTTCTTGCTTCTTCCTCGCCCGTATTTTTAACCGTTATATCAACTATATTCTCCCCACCTGGGGAAAGACTGCCTGTAGTGTTCACGATCTCAAAATCAGCCTGATCATTCACCTTAATCTTTAAGGTCAGATTCTGGTTCATCATTCCATACCAGCGGTTTGCATCATATGTCTGAGCAACTGCATCCGGATCCATTATTTGTACGTTTTTCTGGTAATCATAGGAAAGGTTCAGGTAAAGGTTGTATTCCCCAGCCTTTGCTTTCTTATCTATTTTTATATCGAATTTTGCTGGTGCTATTGAGTTTTCTCCACTTTTTACGGAACCGATTTCCTGACTTACCGATTTGACTTCAATCGGACTGTTCGGATCTGTTGAAAGAGAAGCTACTATGTTTGTAGCATCCACTATACTGCTTTCCAGCTTCATTTCTGTCCGAGCAGCATAGATCTCGTCCGCATCATAAGGAGTTTTGTCATTCTTGAAACCTAGTAATTTTCCTTTGTTCATCACATTAATATTCAAAGTAGTCGTTTGATCTCTATCAAATTCATTACTTCCAATAATATTGGCGTTAAGATCAGGACTGCCCTCTACAGTATAGTAATTTTTTCCAAGATCAAAGCTTTGAGGAACATTGTAATTAT
>NZ_LMVP01000337.1 GCF_002287235.1 Methanosarcina spelaei | reverse complement strand
GATATAGGACACAAAAAAGAAAAAATATATAAACTAGTTTTATTATTTGTCCTATATCTGTCTAGAATTTTTATAATTAGTCCAGATGTAAGAAGTATACATATAGTACAGCTATTCAATGGACAATAGCCTTTCTAGTCAAGAACATACCAAGAGGAGAGTTTAAAGAAATTGCTTCCTGAAGAGATTGAGCGAGTAAAGCCAGTTTTTACATTTATTAAAAATCCGGAGAATAAGGGAAGTTTAAGACTTCTGTTTTTGCTTTCCGTTTTCCTGTTCGTTATTATTTCTCCCGGAGCAGCTGCTTCAAGCAACTGGGAACTTACTCCCCAAAATCCTGTTGTTGGAGATATAATGAAGATAAGTGGAACCGGGTTTGAGGGAGATACTGCGAAAGTGCTGGTAACCTTTGAAAAAGATGTGACGGTCCAGGACGGAGAATATGAGTATACGCTTGAAGATGTAGTAATCCCCTCTGGCTTTGACAATAGTTTTACCGTGAAAGCGGAAGGAGCCGACGACTTAAATGTGAGAGCAAAGATGCTCTTATGGTTAACTAAAAGCGCAGAGGCAAAAGATGGCACTGCTACAGTTTCCCAGACACATGTCCCTCCAGGAAAATATAAGATCAGAATCGATGGAAAAGCAAGTGGTTCTGAGGTCAAACTCAAGATAACAGCTATGCAAGAGATAGAGGTAAATTCTGACGGAAGCCTCAGTTATGAGTATAATACTAAATCTATACCGGCAGGCGATTTTGAAGTAAAAGTTGGGGACGTTGAAAAACAGATAGAATTACAACCCTCAGAAAACCTTGACTCGGAAACAAATTC
>NZ_LMVP01000336.1 GCF_002287235.1 Methanosarcina spelaei | reverse complement strand
ATTATATTATACTATCAACAACTTTCTCTTTTTCTCCTCTAGAGAAAACTCTATACACTTTCAGGTGCCAGCGCTTGCAATCGGATTCTGGTGCATCAACTTCAATCAAGTTGTAACATTGAGATATTTTTCCACGAACTTTGGAAGAACAGACAGTTCCAGCACTGATTACAAGCATGTTATTTAATCTCCAGACCCACGGAATGTGCCAGTGTCCACAGAGCACAAGGTTCACACCTGAGCGATCCAGGAGTTCCAGAACATCGCCTGCATCTACAAGTACATTATTTCCTCTGCCAGTTTTGGGAATTGGAATAAGGTGATGATGAAGGGCAAAAACTTTAAATCTATTTACTGAAAAAGTGTTTTCTATCCAGTTGTAATTTTCCCTTCCGATGTGCCCTTCATCAAGTTCCGGTTGGGAAGAGTCAATTCCTACTATAGTGACCTCTCCAAAGTGTCCAGACGTTGATCTGGTTTTGAAAAGATCCTCAAAAAAGAGGTAACCGGCATTTCTGGAATCATGGTTCCCCGGAACTATTATCTTGTTTTTGCATTCAATCCTGTCAATGAATTTCTTTGCTCCATTATACTCGGCTGCAAGCCCGTTTTCTGTCAGGTCACCGGTGATTACTACAATATCAGGAGAGCTCCGGTTTATGTTTTCAAGCATGGAATCTGCAATTTCAGGCATATAATATGCCTCTGAAAAGTGGATGTCTGAAATATGTACTATTTTTTTAATTTCTATTCCTCTGTCTTACTCATTCGCGTTTCAAGGTTTGGAAACATAATTCACAAACTTATATATAGTTATTCGATTTAGACAATATA
>NZ_LMVP01000335.1 GCF_002287235.1 Methanosarcina spelaei | reverse complement strand
TTTCTAGCTTCAATTTATATCTAAATCGGTTAAATTCCTTTTTTGCCTTTATACTCCATTCTTGATGCTTTTCTTCATTCATAATTACGTTAAGTTCTTCAGATAGAATTTTTTCCAGGAATTTAATCTCATTTTCACGATTGTAAAATATATTCAATAACCTGTATTTTAATAGTTCCTGTTCAATTGTTGTTTTCTTCGGAAAATCGCTAACTATAAGCTTGTTTAAGTGCATCAAACAGTATTGATGCACTAACTTATCCCCAAAAACTTCCTTTAAAATATCTGGGTATCTCTTATCAAAATCCGTAACAATAAACACAGGTTCTGATGTATCTAGATTTTTTCGTAGAAACGTTTTGATGGTTTCTGAACTTTTATCCTCAAAAAGTTCATCTGCTATTGTTCTTTGAGTTTTTGCATCCAGTAATGTTAAACGGTATTTCTGACAACGTCCCTCTTTTGGATGCTGTTCGTCATAGTGCACCATATGTACATTTTCTAAAATTGGAACATTTTCCTGTTCCATTTCTTTGTTGAATGTTCTAAAAATAGTGCTTCTTGATCTTGGAAATATGAAGCTCATTATATCAGAAATTCCATCATAAGAAACTTTATGGTATCTGAGCACCTGGAAAAAATTATTAAATGAATCAAAAAGTAAAGTTTTCAGACCTTCCCAAAAACTATGATCTTCTTCGTCTGTACTACCACAATTTTGGCATTTGTATCGACCAATGCTGATTTTTCCAAGACCTTTTTTGATGTATAGATTATAGCCGTTATGAACCATAGGAGCACTGCAAATAGGGCAGGCTGGAGGAATTTTTCTACGAAAAATTCCTCTTGTGGTATATTCGTAATCATTGCTATAACTATCAAAAAGGTATGAGAGAGCAGGGAGTTCCGATAAGTTATTAAGAGTAAGATTTATAATTACCATTGTTTTTGCCGTAACATCATTACATAATTAGAGAATTATAAATTTATGTAGTGATGTTACACTTACTTTCATCACTAGATTTTGGAACTGAGTCAGCAGGAGTCTATCCTATGAATTTTGAAGCAGGAGTCTATCCTATGAATTTTGAAGCAGGAGTCTATCTATCATATGAATTTTGAGGCAAGAATCTATCGGTAACCGAGTTTATTATAATCTACAAAAAAATTCGCTTATATACGAACAAAAATATCTTAAAAATAAAATAAATTCAAGAGGAACTGCGAACGGGCAGAAACATAGCAAAAATCTGGTTTTAGGGGTGTAGTTTAGGATATTAGGAGGGTCTGATGGTTTCAGTAGATACCCGTTCGCATACGTACAAACAACTCGTGGATATAAGTACCTTTCGTATATATGCGAACAGTATTCAGACTATACGAAAAACTCTCTTAGAAACCGATATTGGAAAACACTCTGTCAATATTCCGGTAGTTTTCTTAATATTAAAAAAGTTTTATATTATTCAGAAAAGTAAGGAAATGTATACATTTCGAAACAAAAATATTAGACAGATTTTATCCAAATTTTTGAAAAAATTTGGAGTCTGATATTTCTAAAAGACCTGCTTTTTGATCAAATTTTTTTCAAAAAAGTTTGGATTCGAAACTCAGTCTTTTTAGGAACATCTGACCAGGATCATTCACTTCTTTGAGCTTCCTGAGGTTCAAGGAGAGCATGTGCACGGTTAATTATCTCTGTTCTGGCTTCATAATCTACAAGAATCCGCTGTCCGAATTCAACTCTGTGTACGACTCCTTCTTCATACAGCCAGGAGAGCATTGACATCCCTTTTTCCGAATTCGGAAGAGAAAGAGAGCAAAAACACCAGGGAGGCAGGTGTTTCATTATCTCGGCTTTTAGAGCATCCATCCCGGTGCCTCTTTTTGCAGAGACAAGGACAGGGTTCGGGGCCATATACCCTATATGTTCCATAATGGCATCAAATTCGGATTCATCAACCAGATCGGCTTTATTAAGTACGGTAATAATGGGAACTCCCTGTATTCGGTCCCAGAGAGTGTCGTGGGATGTTGAAAGTTTCTGAAGGATTGTTTCGGGTTTTTCGCTTGCGTCCACTACAAGGAGTATAAGGTCCGAAAGAAAAATCTCATCAAGGGTGGACTTGAAGGCATCAACCAGCCAGTGAGGAAGATCCTCTATAAATCCCACGGTATCGGTTAAAAGAGCTTTTCGTCCTCCCAGGTCCAGAGCTCGGGTCATAGGCACAAGCGTTGTAAAAAGCATGTTCTTTGCCTCAACGCTTTCATTCACAATTGCGTTGAAAAGAGTACTTTTTCCGGCGTTTGTATATCCTGCAAGGGAAACTAAGGAAAAGCCTTTTCTGTGCCTTAAAGCTCTCAGGGATTCATCGTCTTTTTCTGCAGATTCGAGTTCATTCTGAATCCTTGTTATTCTCTTCTTCAGGTCCTGTTCATAAGAGTCCTCGTAGTCCCCAAGTCCCATGAAGCCTGCCCTCTCCTCCTTTTTAAGGAGAGAAACGACAGCTCTTGCTCTGGGCACTTCGTATCTCAATCTTGCCAGTTCGACCTGAAGTTTTGAGCGGTGGGTGGTTGCTCTTTTTGCAAAGATCTCAAGAATGAGCTGGAACTTATCGATAATCGGGCATCCGCAGATTTCCGAGATATTGAAGAGCTGGGTTGTAGAGAGCCTGTTATAGAAAATTGCTTTCTCTGCACCCGTACTCCTGACAAGTTCGGCAAGTTCCTCGATTTTCCCTCTACCTAGCTGGTATTTCGAATCCGGATACCTGGTTTGCTTAAGCTCACCAACTGGCAGGTAACCTGCAGCCTTTGCAAGTTCCCTGAACTCCTGAAAGAGATATTCTTCACGTTCAGGGTCCGAATTGGGAATTGTTCTTTTAACGAGAATTACTCTATTTCCGTTATCGGATCCTTTACTGGATTTTTGTTCAGCTGAAATTTTTACGCCTCGATTTCAAGTTCTTTTATCAGTAAATTACGGGCGCTCAGGGAAATATGGTGCACGAGTTCAATTGATCGTCTCTCGGCAATTGATTCCTGATACTTAAAAGCCCTGGAAAACATACTTTCGGTCACCCATTTGGGTTTATTATACATGTCTCCCTTTTCTGCTACAATCGTACCCTCAAAGGAAAGCTGGTCAGCCGTGTCTTCGATTAGCTGCACGACGTCCAGCAGGCTGGGAGCTCTTTTTTGCCAGAGGGGAAGGATTTTTATTTGTTTGACTTTTTCAATATGGCTAGCCGAAACCGTAAGCGCTGCTGCCGCACATACCATATAGTAACCTCCTTTAATCCTGTGCCTGCCAGAGATGTCTACTGCAATAATATCCCACATATACTTCACCCTTGACAAGAATCTCACATTTTCGTCCGGCTGATGTCAAGATATTCGATTTCCTCCCCTTTCTCAACTGCAAAAAGCATTGTTTTCCTAACGCTGTTTGCAAGCCTGACAGCTCCTGACATAACCGAAAGCCTGAACTCAAAATCCTCAGGAATAGCATTTACAAGATATTCCGAATGGGAAATTCTCTCTATTGACTCGACCTTTCTGTATACCCTGAAATTCGTTCCGAATTTAAAACCGGTTTTGACTACATTTCCTAAATCCCTGAGATTTTTATATACACAGTATTTTCTCATGAAAGAGCTCTCAATCTCCGAGGCTTTCTCGATAAACTCGTCAAACGAAAACACTTTACCTTTCCTGTCCCGAACTGTTATCACACCTCCGGAAAAGAGGTAAAGGGATTCAACAAGGGAAAGCTGTAGTCTTTCAGAGTCCAGCATTTTCCCGTAAAAGCTCCTTTTATAGAGAGTTTCCGAAGCCTGAGCATCCCAGGCTATTACCCTGTCCTCCAGGAAAGTGGAATCGCTTTTGACGGCAGGATACGATTCAGGCATTTCTCCTTTAGGAACTGCGGTTTTAATTTCATAGAAGGTAAGGTCACTTTCTTCATCCACCACAGCAAGGATAAATTGCTTGTGTACGTTCTCTGCCGAAGCAACCGAGTTTTGAAGGAGTTTTACGGGAAGGAGCTGCCTCTCAGACTGGACATGCACAAAAATTTTTGCTGCACTTTTACCCGGGTGGCTACCTCTTGGATATACCCTGAAATCCGTAGCTGATGGCTGGACATAATACCCCCTCTCTTTAAGGTCCTTATAAACTATATATTTCAGCTCAAAATTCGGTTGCCTCAAAGAAGCCTGTTCGAAAAAGGCTTTGAAATTAAGCAGTGTGCCTTCGAGTTCAATTTCGAGTTTTCCTCTGGACAGGAGAAAAGCAGCTTCTACAAGTGAGAGCTCAAGCCCGTCCTCTTTAGGGCGCCCGAAGTAACCATTTTTATAAAGCTCGGCTACCGCTTCCTTTCCGGCAAGGACCCGGTCTCCTTTAAGTTGTGTTTTCAATAGATTCACCTGAAAAGAAAATGAAACGAAAATAAGTTCTTTACCAGTCTGGCTTGCTCTAGTCCAATTTGCTATAGCGTAATTTCTCTTGATCTAGACTTTCCTATAATAATTTATCATTAAAATAAATTTATTGTTAAAATAAACTTATTATTAAAATAATTTCTTATAATCGTGTTTATCGTGATTTTTATTTATTGTAATCCGATCTATTGTAATCCGATCTATTGTAATTCGATCTGTTACAGTCTTATCTATTGTAATTTATTGTAATTTGATCGATTGCAGTCATATCTATTGTAATCTAATATATTGTAATCTAAGTTGTTATAATCAATTAATATAATATTGCTTTTTCGACCTGCATATAAAAGGGTAATGTTTGCATGCACTAAGGAAGGAGCCTACACGTATCATGGAAGAATCCTGGATTCCCAAAACTTTCTTGCAGCCTCTACAAGTGAGCTTGCAAGCTCCCTGTACGCAACTCCGTGCAGGTGGGCGTACGAGCCCAGAGTATTTTCAGAAATAAGCCCATCCATGCCATTCGTTATGCCTGTACCTCTTGACAGAGTTATTGCAAATTCGGCATCCTCAGGAATTTCCCTTATTTCAGAATGGTGGAACTCATGTCCCTTGAAATTGTTGCCTTTTTTTCCGAGAATGCAGTCCTTATTAAGGGTTCCTATATTGTAGCTGACCACTCTTGTCTGTCCCATAATAGTATGCCCTGGGAGGGCCCCTACCATTGAATATGTAGACTCCGGCATTGAGGCATCGTGATAGGTGCCTTTTCCGGGGATGCCTGTGCTTATTTTTTCCGTAAGATACATAAGCCCTCCGCACTCGGCATAAATAGGCATGCCTGCAATAGATGCCTTTTTTATATCCTGGCGCATGGACTGGTTAGCTTCAAGTTCGGCTGCAAAGAGTTCGGGATAACCGCCCCCTATATAGAGCCCGTCAACCTCGGGAAGTGAGTTGTCTCTAACAGGACTAAAGTAAACGATTTCTGCACCTGCAAGTTTCAGGAGATCAATGTTATCACGATAGTAAAAATTGAAAGCCTCATCAAGAGCTACTCCTATCTTTGGCTTTAGTATATCAGCACCGGAGACCGAAGAAAAAACGCTATTATCTGGGCTTTTCAGGGACTTTGCGCTTTTTGCGATTTCCATAAAGCGGTCTACGTCAATTCCTTTATTTATGATTTCTTCAATGCCGTGAAGACGGGCTTCAAAACCTCCGTCCCCAAGCCGTCTTCGGCCTTCGAGAGCTGGCATAAGCCCTAGGTGGCGCATGGAAATCTGCATAGCGGGGTCTCTTGGAACAATTCCGATAACCGGAATGCCTGTATAGTGTTCTATTGCCTCTTTTGCTTTTTCGGCATGGCGGCGGCTTCCTATATTATTAAGGATGACCCCTGCAATTTCCACATCAGGGTCGAAGTTCCTGTATCCGTTGACAAGGGCAGCACTCGAACGAGTAATGCTACGGGCGTTAATTACAAAGATTACTGGGCATTTAAGGGTCTTTGCAATCTGGGCAGTGCTTCCAAGGTCGCTTAAGCTTTCAAAACCTTCGTAAAGCCCGCGAACTCCTTCAATAATCGCTATATCCGCCTTCTCTCCGGCCTCGCAGGCATGAGTATATACATCCAGAATCCCGTTCTCATCCATAAGATAGCCGTCAAGGTTCCGGCAGAACCTGCCAGTTATTTCAGTATGGTAACTCGGATCGATATAGTCCAGGGCGACCTTAAAGGGTTGGACTTTATATCCCCTTGAAACTAGAACGGCCATCAGGCCCATAGAGATTGTAGTCTTGCCTGAGGACGAACGGTCTGCAGAAATAAGAATTCTGGGAATGTTCCCTGCTGCGGATTGCTTATTATTGAGCATTTTTTCGATACCCCTTACGTGTTTAATCAACTGTTGCTACTCTAACTTATTTTGTCAATTCCCTTAATCGTTCGTCACTCAGAGAATCGGCTGTAACTCTTTTTTCGTTTTCAAGGATTGCTTTCCCAAGCGTGCGGTAGATTTCTGCAATATCAGATTCGGGTGCTTTTTCCATTACAGAGTAACCTTCTCTTTCACAGTCCTGAACTGCCTGCCTCTTCGGGATAAAAGCCATAAGCTGGCTGCCTATCTCCTCAGAAAATTTCGAAACGATCTCCTCTTCCCTGCTCACATTTCTTGAATTGCAAATTACCCCGCTAAGCGGCATTCCTATCTTCGAGAAGCCTTTGCAGATATTGTTTGCTGCATAAAGGGGCATGTACTCTCCTGAAGTCAGGACATAAGCCTCATTTACGAACCCTTTCCTGACAGGAGCAACAAACCCTCCGCAGACGATGTCTCCGGGTACATCGTAAATAATCAAATCCTGTTCTTTTAAGAGATCTCCTGAAATGCTTTTCAGTTTCTGGATGGCAACAATAATTCCTCGCCCCGCACATCCTATACCCGGTTCGGGGCCGCCTGCTTCCACGCATTTGACGCCTGCATACCCTTCAAAGACCACATCTTCTTTCTTTACGTCCACACCCGCACGCAGGAGGTCGAGAATGGTCGGAATTCTCTTGCCTCCAAGCAGGGTGATTGATGAGTCGCTTTTAGGATCGCAGCCTATAATCATGACTTTCTTTCCTGCCTCGGCGCAGGCGGCGGCAACATTTGAAGCCGTACTCGATTTACCTATGCCGCCTTTTCCGTAGATCGCTATGATCTTCTGGTTTTTCAAAGGATTTTCCTCCTGATTTATCCTGGTTCTTCCTTCTCAGGCTTCCTTTGCAATTTCCCTTAAGGTAGCTCCAAACTCGGATTCTACAATCTCACTGACTCCAAGTGTTTTCGGGTGAAGGTCGATTTCTACCAGCACATACTCATGACCCATTTCTTTTAAGGGGAGAACCTGTCTCGGGCCGTTAGTGACTGAAATAAGCTCCATGTCTTTTATATATTCCATAGGGATTGCGTGCGGGACACCCGTAATGACTGCAAAATCAAAGTCACTGTATTTTTCTTTTATTAATTCGCTGACCTTTTCGCCTGCAACCGGGTACTCGTCCATACCGCCAATAATCTCATGCACCTCAATTCCGTGTGCTTTTAAGTCTCTTATTATATTCTCGGCATGCTGCCTTACTCTGGGAAGTCCGAGCTCTGGGTCGATATTTGCCATATTAATAAGGTTTTCTTTTTTTCCGAGAGCTGCTGCAACTTCATTGACTGCAAGGGTAATGTCTGCAAACATGTAACCGGTTTCTTTTTTGGCATTCATGATGACAAGACCCTTTTTGCCTTCCTTGAGGAGTTGAATTACACGCTTTGCGGCTTTGTATTTTACATCCCCCCGTGAAGGGGCAAGATATTCTTTGCTTGCAGCCCCAAACTTTTTTTCCACTTCCGTAGCTTTTTCAAGAAGGTATTTCTGACGCTCGAACTCTGCATGATCAATAATCCCTGCATCGAGTGCGGATTCCAGAGCAAAGAGTACTCCTTTTGTGTTATTATGATAGCCTGCGTGCACCTCAACCTCGATTACAGGAACATCAGGATTTGCCTCGAGCACGGCATCATGCATTTCCTCTCCTATAATCATACTGGCGCAGGTTCCTACAACACCGATAATTTTAGGGTTAAAAAGCTCAACCGACTTGTTGATAAGTTGTACAAGTTTATCATGCCCTCCGAAAACGAAACCATTTTCATCGAGGCCTGTTGTAACTACATGTATACCGTCTTCTTCGAGCAGCCTTGCATGTTTAAAGGAACACCCGGGAGGCCCATGCAGGATAGCGACATCAACATTTAAGTCTCTCAGAGTATAAAGAGCCGCAACAATGGAACTTGGGCGGGGATGAATGATTGAAATCTCTTTTTCAGCCATGACAAATCCTCTTGTTTGGATAATAGGGATATTGATAAGAATGGTAGAACGCATTTCCCTGAAAGTTCCCGTGTCCTCAGGATATGAACTACCACCTGTATCGCAGTAGGATTGGGAAACATGATCAGTTGAAATTAAAGCGAGTAATGGAAACGAATACAGATTGGAAGAGCCTGTATAAAACTCTATCATAAAAATTTCGGCGAAAAGACTGAAGCCTGAGTTTAGTCTATTTGAGTTGATAAAATCGTATCCGAGATTTTTATCACTGGCAGAAGTCCCTGGCAATTCCCTGACTCTTCGGTAATTCTTCAACAATTCTTCAGTGAAAAGACTGCGTATAAAAAATCCTTAACGGAAACATTTTACCGAAGAGAGTATTATATCTTCGCCTCCTGCAAATTCCGAGGCTTTTGAAAGCCCTTCCGGAAGATTCCATGCATATGAAATGTTTTTCCCATTGACTGCTTTCATCCGTTCTCCTACCAGGATAACCTGTTTGCACTTCGTACCGAATTTATTCACAAAGCCCTGCACGAGTTCAGGTGGCAGCCCTTCACATACCTGAGAGGCTTCTTCGCCAAGCACAAGAATAATATTCTTCTTTTTTTCATCCTTTTTCTTAAGAAGAGCGTAATCAAGGGCTTTTTCGGCCGAGAGGATATCCATGCCGGAATTGGAATTATCTATCAAGGAAATGCCGTTCATTTCCTTTTCCTGCATCCTGCCTGAAAGCCCTCCGAATCCTTCAATTACCGATATTACAGCTTCAGGTTCGATTCCAAGTTCGAGGGCAGCTGCCGCTGCTGCGACAAAAGCAGTCCTGTAAGCCGAGACATTATATCCTGGACGCAGGGAAGCTGATAAAATTTCCTTTCCCCTATGCAAAAAGCGAATACAAGAGCCTGAAGTTGTAGGCGAAGCCTGGAGTTCGGTTGAGCCGGTTTGCATCAATAAACCTGATAGGTTGGCTGAGTTCGATAGATCGGTTGACCCTGATAGATCGGTTGACCCTGATAGGTCGGTTGACCCTGATAGATCGGTTGACCCTGATAGGTCGGTTGACCCTGATAGTCTATCTGGCCCTGGTAAGTCTGAAGATGTTACAAACTCTGAGGGGACTGATAGGGCTAAAGTTCTGGATCCGGTTTCCAGCACAAAGTCGACTATTTGACCTTGTGTCTCGGAAAGTTGGTTACCGAATGGGTCTTTGAAGGTTATAACTTTTATCTGATCCTTTTTTGCAGCTTTAAGGGCTTTTTTGGCCCCTGCATTGATTAGAAGGGTACTTCCTGGTTTTGCGTGCTTTACAAGCTGGAGTTTTGCTTCGCTTGCAAGGGCTGTATTATTTGCAATCCCGTAGTCCGGGGTAAGGGTTGTAAGAATCCCCAGATCAGCAGTACCTGTGCCTCCTATCGAGATTTCTACTATAAAAAAATTCGGTCTGATTCCGGCCTCAAAAGCTTTCTCAACTGCAACCAGAATACTTCCTGGAGTTATGCTCAGGCCCTTATAAATGAGAGACGAAGAACCCTCTTTCCAATATTCAAGCCCTCGTGAAGTATGCAGTACTACTTCAAACTTCCTGGAGAGCATATGGGCCAGGAGGGATGCAGTACTTGTTTTTGCTTTTACGCCGGTAACCTCGACCGTTTTTATGCCTGAAAGCCTTGAATCGCCATTGAGAATTTCTCCGACAATTTCATGGTGCGAAAGGATGTCTTTTCCATGTTCTCTGGCTTCTATAAGCATAGGATAGGCAGAATCAAGGTGTACAGGCGCTACAATTAGGTCAAATCCCGAGACAGGAAGAGGAGTTTTTGAGCAGTGTATCCCATACTTCTCCTCAAGTTCAAGCAGAGTTTCAGGCTTGACTGTCCCGTATACATCTATTCCGCTTACTTCATTTCCAGCTGCTGCAAGGCTTTTTGCGATAGGAATGCCACCGTGGGTCAGATCGAGCACGGCGAACTTCTTCCGATTAAGGTCCATGATAAAACCGGACCCCAGGTATAAATTAAAGGGCTTCCTGAACCCTCTTGAACACAAGGTCAGCGATAAGCTCGTCGGCCCCGATAGGGTTTGCATAGCACAGAGGAACGGCTTTTCCGTCAATTTCCAGGGTGCCACAGCCATTTTCGTCCAGGCTCAGGATCTCAGGGATATCTTTTGTGATATGAACTCCAGACGCCAGGAAAACCGGCACTGCCGCAATTTTTGTCACACCGGTACCTGAAAAGCCTTCAATTGCCTTTCTAAGGGTTGGCTCACTGTTTTCCATAAAGCCGGCTCTGACAACGACATCCGAGTGCTTTCGTGCTATATAATCTGCGATCTTAGTGACTACTTCTTTATTGTAAGGTAGCTTGCTCCCATGGCCAATGGCCAGTATTCCGAGTTTTTCTGTCATTTTTAAAACCTCAATCTCTGTCTGTTCAGGCTTAACACAATCATTTGGATTTGTAATAATGAAGAGTTTAACATAGTTAGGATTTATATGATATAATCCTTTTGAAAAAGGAACAGCGGGAGAAAGTTTTGATAGATCCGGGCCTAACAAAGTTGAAATAAATTAATATAGTAAATTACTATAGTAAATTAATATTGTAACTTTGTAAATTTAACTGGTTGATTTCGGATTTTTGTTTTTAATTTTGGTACGTATTATTTGCCCTGGAGCTAAAGTTGTTGTTTCAGTCTAGTTCTTTTAGCTGCTTTAGAGATTATTCTCATCAGCACAACTTTAGTTTCTTACAATTAAACCTAATTTTATTATTTCGTAATAAATCATAATAGTTTTATGTTATTAACCTTTATAGATTTTAGCATCTAAAATTTTATTTTATTTGGGTAGATAATATGACGGATAACACTTATAGTCGTAATATAGGTTTTTGGAGCAGCATTCGTATCCTGGCTACTCGTTATCAGGATTTTTTACTTGAGCCTGGAACGTTATTTACTGTAGCAAGCGGGGTCTTGCTTATAATAGCGATAGCTATGTATCCGCAGAATATGCTATCAGAAGGAAATAACTCAGGCGAAGGCAACTGGTTATATTTATTATCTGCACTGGTAGGATCATCGTTTATATGGTGGTCTGCCTACCAGGGAATTAAAGAAAAGGACTTTACTGCTGATATCCCGGTTACTATCGCAACAATTGCTGCTATTGCAATCGGACAGTATTCAGCTGCTGCAGTCGTAGCCGTACTTTTGCTCCTTGGAGGCATGCTGGAGGAATTTGTTTCTGCGAGAGCAGGAAAGGCACTCGAATCCCTGGCGAAACTATTGCCTGATAGAGTCACAGTCAGACGTGACGGACATGATATTGTAGTGCCTCTTGAGGAAGTTAAAGTAGGGGATACGATTCTGGTTAAGTCCGGAGAACGCGTTGCTGTTGACGGCACTGTTCTTTCGGGCACTGTTTCAGTAAATCAGGCTGTTATTACCGGAGAAAGTCTGCCAGTCGATAAACAAGAAGGAGATAATGTTTTTGCAGGCACTCTTAACGAAGTAGGTGCAATGGAAATATTGGCAACTAAAGTCGGAAATGAAACGACCCTTGGGCAAATCCATCGTTTGATTGAGGAAGCCCAGACTCAGAAACCAAACGTAGAAAGGCTCCTGAACAACCATGCCAAATTTTACACACCTACTGCAATTATCTTAGGTGTCCTGCTCTGGTGGTGGAGTGGAGACCTGACACGAGCAATTACTATGCTAATAGTGTTTTGTCCATGCGTGATGGTACTCGCTACACCTACAGCACTGGTTGCTTCGGTTGGTAACGCGGCATTAAGAGGCAATCTTATTAAAAAAGGAGCTACGATAGAGTCTATGGCGAAGATAGATACCGTTATTTTCGATAAGACCGGGACACTTACTCATGGTGAACCAAAACTTGCCGGTATCATAGCATTGAACAACAATAAAGATGAAGACTTATTATTATTGGCTGCTATCGCAGAGAAATTCAGCGAGCACCCGCTTGGAAAAGCTGTTGTCAAAGCTGCTGAAGAGAAGAGGTTATTAATTCCGGATCCAGAATCTTTTGAATCCATATCAGGAGCAGGTATAAAAATTAAAACAAGAGGAAAAAATATCTTTATAGGCCGTCTGAAACAAGCATCTGAACTTAATTTATCAATTTCTCATGAAGCTGAAGAAAGCATTAAAGAACAATCTCAACTGGGCCGTAACGTAGTCATGATGGGAATTGATGACGAAATCGCAGGGTTGCTGACATTTGAGGACAAAATCAGGCCTGAGTCAAAAAAGTCCATAGAGAGCCTTCATAAGCTTGGAATAAAGACAATAATGGTTACAGGTGACAGTAAAGTAGTTGCGGAACAGACAGCTAAAGCTCTTGGTATAAATGATATATATGCCGAAGTAATGCCCCAGGAAAAAGTCAAAATTGTGAAACGTCTACAGTCTGAAGGTCATAAAATTATCTTCGTAGGTGATGGTGTTAATGATGGTCCGGCACTTGTCACGGCTGATGTAGGAATAGCTATGGGACTTACCGGAACAGATGTGGCAATAGAAACAGCAGAAGTTGGACTATTATCTGATGACCTTTTAAAAATTCCATACCTTATAAGCGTGTCCAAGAAGGCAATAAGTACTATCTGGCAAAACGTTGTGTTCTCGCTTAGTGTCCTCTCAATGGCAGTTATATTGACTATACCTGGTATACTTACACCCGTGACAGGGGCACTGCTGCACGAACTTTCATCAATTCCAGTAATAATGAACTCAGCGAGACTAATTACGTATAGTCCCAAAGACTGAGAATTTGTTTATTACATCGGTTTACCGAACCTTCTGTGTATGGGAAATTTATAAATAGCTTCTGTTTACCAGGAAATTTATAAATAGCTTCTGTTTACCAGGAAATTTATGAGTAGCTTCTGTTTACCATGAAATTTGTAAGAAAGGCCTTAAACGGCCTTTCCATCTCTTTCACCTGTTCTTATCCTAACCACCTTTTCTACCGGTAAGACAAAGATTTTACCATCTCCAATGTTTCCGGTCCTGGCGGAACTAACGATAATATCGATAGCCTTATCCACGTCTTCATCATTTACAATCAGCTCAACCTTTAACTTCGGCAAAGTGTCAACTCGGTACTCCTGCCCTCTCCATTGCTGGATAATACCTTTTTGCTGTCCGCGTCCTTTTACGTCAACAATAGTGAGGCTGCTGAAACCGGCATCTTCAAGTGAGGCTTTCACTTCTTCAAGTTTTGTGGGCCGGACAACTGCTTCGATTTTCTTCATATGACCCTCTCCTTTTTAGTCTCGGCCGCTACCACTATCGGATCACGTATGTGACTCGGTTCAGGGCTTTTATCCATTCCAGTTTCAGGGATGTCACCAACATAACCAGGGCATCCCACCTCGGGTACGTCAAGACCTCCGATCTCGACCTCGGTGCTCACACGCATTGGCGTGATCAGGTTGATCACCTTGTAAATGATAAATGCCAGTCCGCCAACTACGATAAAGTTGGTAGCCACACCGATAAATTCTGCCACGAACTGCAGAGGCTGGCCGTACAGCAAACCGGTAACTGTTCCAGGCACGCCATTCCAGCCAGCGCCATAACTGCCATCTGCAAACAGACCCAGAGCGAGACAACCCCATGCGCCGTTGACCATGTGTACTGAGACCGCACCGACCGGGTCATCGATTTTCAAGTTTTTCTCAACGAAGAAGACTGATTCAACTACAAGAACGCCCGAAACAAGGCCGATGACCGCGGCGCTGATCTGGTTGACGAACGCACAGGGTGCAGTGATAGCTACAAGTCCTGCTAACATACCGTTACATGCCATACCTGGATCCGGCTTTTTCGTGCGGACGGCCCACATCCATGCCGTAGCCGCTACAGCACCGGTAGCTGAAGCCAACATAGTGTTTGTGGCTACAACAGCTAGTCTAAGATCCTCACCTGCCATGGTTGAGCCCGCATTGAAACCGAACCATCCGAAAGCCAGGATGAAGGTGCCGACTATAGCCATAGGAATACTGTGACCGGGTATTGCATTAACCGAACCGTCTTTGTTATACTTGCCTATGCGTGGTCCGATTAGCCATGCGCCAACCAGGCCGATAACTCCTCCGGTCATGTGCACAACCGATGAGCCTGCAAAGTCCACGTGACCGTGGCCCAGACCGAAATTAACTCCAAGCTGTGACAGCCAGCCTCCACCCCATACCCAGTTGCCGAAGAGTGGGTATATAAAGGCACCAATAGCAAATCCCATGAAACAGAACGACAGAAACTTCCAGCGCTCTGCAAGCGCTCCGGTAGGAATCGTCGCGGTCGTATCCATGAAGACCATCTGGAATAAGAATAAAGCGAATACGCCCACATCATAAGTGCCTATTAGCCCAAATCCGGTCATTCCGAAGAGCCCGAACTGATGCCCTAAAAGAGTAATCGAGAACTCGTGGTTAAGTCCTGTATAGCCTCCCAAAGTGGCCAGTGGACCAATACCTCCGAACATAATGGCAAAACCCGTGAGGAAGAATCCTAGCATACCTAGTGGATACACAAAGAAATTCATAGCCATCGTATGCGCGACATTCTTCACGCGGACGAACCCAGTCTCAACCATCGCAAACCCGGCCTGCATGAACATAACCAGAAAACCTGCAAGCAGTGTCCACATAATGTTTATGGCTACACTACTGTGCCCTACAGCACTGGTCACATCTGCTAAAGAAGGTGCACCTCCGGTGCTCGACGCTACATAGCTGGAATAATCCGTATCAGCTCCTGTAGGGTCTGCCTGCTGGTCCGCCAGCACTATGGCCGGAAAAGCAACGACCAATATAAAGAATATCAAAAAACTAACGAGTAACCTATTCATTTTTTTCCGCATTCAATAAACTCCTTAATTTTTCCATTCGGGCTTTAATAATAGGCGGTCAGCGATATGCGTGATCTTATGGTTTTTGTTATTTTAATAAGACAGGTTGAAAGGACAATAAGATATGATAGATATAATTGAAACTTCTTTAAGATTGATTTTTTATAATTACTATCCTTAAGGTCTATCTTATCCGTCTAATAGAGCCCTGTATTTATCTCACCAGCACGGTATTTCCTTATATTCATATATTAACTTTTCGCATTAATCGGAATATCATTTCCTAGTTTTAATCATATTAATGTATCTAAACTCTAAAAATAAATATTAAACAAATGTGTTAAAAGTAGATGAATAAGCACGGTCTGATACTGTGAGGACAAGCGGCAATAGCGGCTCATAAAAAGCCGTATACTTTCAATTTTGAGAAAATAACATCTAACGGCTGTTTTATATGTCTGAAATAAAGGTATCTTTACAAGAATAAGACGAAAGAAGAGAAACATTAAACAGGTATAAGGTTGAAGAACTCTAAAAAGTTGATAAATTTTAATAAAAATTTAGTTTGGATTTCTACGTTTTCATCCTTTCGGCGCGATTTCTTCTGGAAACCACTCCTGAATTTCTTTTGGCATATTGAATTTTACATCCCGAATTTCTCCTTCGCCCATGTGCCTGTACATGACCCGCAGGACAGCTCGAATAACTTCAGCCGGGTTTACATTATCATCGAATTCAAACTGCGCATGCACCCTTCTTGCAAATTCCTCTTTTTTGAACTTCTCGGGTTTATCTCTGAGAGTCCAGCCGTCATAATACACTCCTTTAATCATAAGGGGCAGCTGTGAAGCAAGATCAACAGCTTCCTCCACCGGAAGCCGGTCTCTGATTGCGTGCAGTGTACCCCTTAATGCCTGATATGCACTTTCTTTGCTCTGCCATTTCAACTGGCTCAGAATATCCCTGAGCCATACATTGGTTAAGTCTATACTATTGTCAAGATTCCGTACGCCAGTAGTCGTTTCAACTCCCCCCAAAGCTTGAAAAATAAACATCATTTGGCAGAATTAAATTATGAGCTGTATTATATAATTATATCTAAGACTAAAATTAGAAGAGGAGAGTTCAGAGCACGATCAGATTTCGAGAGTAGAAGACCGGCAAGAGATACCTGGGTTTAGATTAATAGCAGCGCAAAATTTTTATCTTTGATCTGGCAATTTTTTAATGCTTTACCAGATCAAGAACTTCAATATCATGGGCTAGTTTTGGAATCACGTTATGTTCCGCCCCTATAAATAAAATTCCAGTTTTCCCATCTTCCAGAGTATTGTTTATCCTTGAAGCTATATATGCGTCTCTTTGTTCGAGCAAAATGTCTTTTTTTGAATCATATTTCTTTTTTGCTTCGTCTTTTTCTGCAGTAGAAGAACTGTTTAGGGTCTCAAGCAATAGATTACGTTCTTCAATAAGAAGCTGAGAACTTTCAGTGGCAACGACCTTTGCTCCCTTTACTACCAGTTTCTCGATAATCTGGTAGTTCTTGCTCCCGAGTTCTGCCGTACTATGAATGATTTTCATTCCTATTTCTCCTTCACATGGCAAGCCATCCTGATAAATTCTTGTGTGCTTAAAATCGAGATTAAGCTGAAAGATTTCTTTTTCAAGTTCATCCCAGAACTTTTCAATAAGTTTCTGGTTCTCTTCCCATTTTTCCTTGCCAATTTTAGAAATAGCCAGCTGCACTAGTTCTTCACTTAGAGTTCCCATATCTGCAGAGGTATGGACAATCCTTACATATACAAGTTTTCTCATATTCCCACCCAATTTATTGTTTTACAGGAATCTTTACGTAAACTACGGCAAGATTCCAAAAAATTATATAACTTCGAATATTTAATCTAGTTTTTAAAATTATAAATTACTTAAAATGAACCTGATTGTCATTTCAAAAATTGTTTGACTTTAAGGCAAATTCTTATTTATTTGTAGTAGAAAATACATGAGAGCTTCTCTAAACTCTTGTAGCTGTTTAGTGATTATCTGTTTTCCTTTTTCAGTGGGAACATAACACTTAGTTCTCAGGTCACCTTTTACTGTATCTATCTCAAGTATATCTTGATTTTTTAAAGAGTATAATAATGAATATATCGCGCTTGGAGACACATAAACCTGGTGCTTATAGAAAATCTCTTTTGCAATATCCTGCCCTGACATCGAATTGTTCCTGATTACGCAAAGTACTGCTATGTCAAGATGTCTCTTTATAAGTTCCTGCACATAACAGTTATGTACAGGCGATCCTGTAGGTTGAACTACATAGTTATCATTTTCAAGATTCATTGTTTCACCTGGGTTGGAAGGCATAATTGTGGCACACTCTTTTAATTTTAAATATAAATTGTTATCAAGCTTTGGGATGAGCTTGTTATGTCTAACAATTCTTATTTATCAGCTTTAAATCCAAATTGTTATCAAGCTTTGAGATGAGCTTGTTATGTTTAACAATTTTTATTTATCAGCTTTAAATCCAAATTGACTAATGTATGTACTTTTGAAATGCAATGAGCTTAAAACTTCCATTCTTAGTTCAACAATTGATGTCACCAAGGACTCATAAAATCATATTAAGCCATAGTTATCGTTCAAATATACCAGGCTTCTAATATATAACAACTTCTATGAACTTACATTATTAACTAGGATAATTATCCAACAATAATAAAAATTAATGAAAACATGTTAAGATATTAATACACATCACGTGTTATAAAAACAAACCAAATAATTAATTTTCTTATTTTATTATTTCTCAACTATTTAGTCTATAAATTTACAGAATTTCAATTCTATTTTGAAAATGGTTAAAAATATTTTATGTCTTTTGCCCATTAATTGCAAAATGATGTGTCAGCACACTTTAATCAGCCAAGTTATATGCAGTGGACTTCTTTTATAAGTTTGCAATAAATTTCATTTATGTTTTGGCTGTGGACGTAGAGAAAATTGTCATCATTAGTTTTGATACATATTTCTTCCCTTTCTTTTTCCTCGTGAATGTTTGTAATAACAGTAATTTCCAGTATATTTTTTAGCGACACTTCATATAAGATTTTATTAATACTTTTATTCCATCCAAAAATTCTGCGATTTGTTAAATATATAAAACAGTAGTTCCAGGTTTTACTCTGGTTATGAGAATAAGAACCGTAAAATCTCAGCATAACTTCTTCTTCCGACATAAGAACTGGCTTGTTTATTCTATGCTCAAGTTCCCAGGCTCTTGTATCCTTGTCGAATTGTTCAAAAAGCCCATACTCAAGCATTGTTTCAATTCCAGCAGCTAAAAGTCTGAGACTCAAGCCTATTAGAGGTATGCCTCCAACTGAAATAAGAACATCAGCATTAAGAACAAGCCCTTTATTAAGTAACCTATCAAGAAGTTCTACCAAGGAGTCCCCTTCACGTTCCGGTATCATGTTTGAAAATCCCTTTTAAGATCAACAAAACTAAACGGTGCCCATGGTCCCGTAAATCTGACTGTAAAACCTTCACGTTGATTTATTTGATCAAGGACATGCCCTAAATTTTCAACACTTCTATTGGAAACAAGACAAGAAAGTGTAATCACAGATTTTTTGCCCTTATATTTTTCCGGAACATGGAAACTTTTTTCTTCATGAATCATCTCCATTGTATTCTCATATATAGCGTTCCCAAACTCGGTTCCAAGTATCGAAAGCTCGTTCATTATGGCGTGGTCCCGCCGGACATCAAACTGTTTTTTAAGGATGTAGTTTTTCCCCTTGGACCCTCCATCTATTTTTGCATTCAATGCTTGAAGATCAGGGTTCTCTTTGAGGACTTTTTCAGCAAGTACTTTTGGGTCATAGAAGATTTGAACTAAATATTCTGCAGTATCACTCAGTCTTTCAAGCTCACTTTTAAAAGAATCATAGTTCTTCTGCATCCAGGATCTTATGATTTCATCGTTCCCTTGTGCTACACACCCGAAAGAAAACGGGAGGATGGTGTTGAATTTTTCAGTGAGCTTATCAATTGCATAATTATGAGAAAATATCCATTCTTTTGCCTGTTGTTCATCCTTTGCTGCTTTGGGTTTTGTCTCTGAGAAATGTACAGCTGCAGCAATATCTCTATAAACAATTGTGTACACAGAATTGTCATTAATCCCAATAGGTCCCAGATTTTGTTCAGCGGCTGTGTTCACAATTGAGTAGAGATATAGGCAACTCTCCTGTGTTATTTCTTTCATTTTTATCAGCTTCCTCAATCCACCTTGTTGGATTTAAAAATTTATCAATTACCTGATCTACTACCTTATCCAATCCTTCTCGCACAGAATAAACACAATCTTCAAGCTCGTTATCAATTTTTATGGCTTCAAGTGCTTCTTGAAGGTCAAAAAGGGCTTCTCCGAGCCTTTCAACCTCTTCTTCACTCAAAGATCCGTTTTCTATTCTCAACAATGCCTGTTTCTCAAGTAAGTCCTGGATAATCTCAACAAGGGCTACAACAAGACCCAATAATCCTTTTTTTAAATTGTTTTCATCAATATTAATTGACATTTTTTTCCCTTTTTATCTTCAGCTGAAGTACACCATTCTTGTAGCTTTTTTCTTCAATTGACCCCGATTTACATGGCAATGAAATCTTTTTACTGTAAATACCTGCAGAAATATCCAGCACGTCATCCTGAATTTCTATGTTTATATCTTGCTCCTCTACATCAGGAATTTGAGCTATTACATAAACAAAGTCCTGTTTTTCAAACACATCAAAAATAGGTTCTGCTGGCTCTGAACCCTCTAACATTACTTTTTTCCTTTCTCTTGAAACTGTACCTGGAACATTAGAAGATTTGTTTCTTGTAGACAGAGGTCTTATTGATAGTCCATAGCTTACTACTGGTTTGCTACTCCATCCAGTTTCAAGCCTATGTTTTATTTCCATATCTGTCTCAGTAATTTTCTGCCTGAATTCTGGAGAGGTCTTTTCGAGAACTTTTATGATTCTGCTGAAGCCTGGAATTGATCCTACAATATCTCCTACTAAGCTAGCATGTTCATAATCTGTAGTTCTGCGTTCTTCTACTCTCTGTTCAAGTTCTTTAATTCTATTTTCCAAGTATTGGACTTTTTTTTCCAGGTCTTCTTTTTTTATGTCAGTTTTTGTTTCTTTCTCATTTTCATTTTTCTCATCATCATTGCCCATGATTGATCCCTCCCAATTAATCGGGTTGCCACTCCTATACAAGGTAATTTATAAAGTAATAAACTGACAGCAATACCTATTACAGCTAATTTTATTTCTCAGGAATGTAGTTCCCATCCTGATCGAGTTCTATGTAACTTGCAGGGATTATTGCATGTTTTTTCTTGGAAAGTGGGCTTGTCCATCCGCAAATCGGGCATCCTTTTTCGATTAAGAGTTTTTCTTCTCTACGATTCCCACACTCAGGACAATTTGCATAATTTATATCTGTTCTCTTCCAGGCCGGAGCATCAAGATTTGTTCCCGAAGGAAACTCAAGTCCATATTTTGCTGCGGTTTCAAAGGATGCCAGGGTAGCCGTAATTTTTATTCCAAGAAGCTCAGTTCCCGCGATGGATACTGAAATATCAGCATTAAGTACAAGTCCTTTATCCAAAACTCGATCTATTACATCCACAAGTCCCGCGGATTCTCTTACAACACTTGCATTACTATTTCCGCTCATAATTTACCTCTTTTGATGATTTCTAAAACTTTCTAATATTTTTATTATTTGCGCGGTAGAACTGAGTGCTCAGTCGGTTAACTTTTTGACAGATGAATTTTCAATTTAATTTATGCTTAGTACGAGTCCCATTAATTTATGCTTAGTACGAATCCCATTGGCAGTTAACCGCCATTGACCAGAATTACAGAACATATTGAAAGGCCTTCAGTTAGCACACATCGTAGTTACTTAACTAAAGAAAAAATGCTTATATTCGCTTTTTACGATGGCGTTTCACAGGGTTTTTGGTTAAAAGGTTGGGGTGAGTTTTCAGAGTGTGAAAATCACTTGAGTGTGTATCAATAGTTATATTGTAATTATATTCAGCTTTTGAGCTGAAAGGCCCATCGATTTTGCCTGATCCGGACTTTTGAGTTATACCTTGATTATCCATTTCTTCAAGTAATTTAAGAAAGTTGTACAACCCAAAAGACTTCTCTTTGGCTTTTATAAGTTTTGAATTTTTTTCCGCTCCTTTTTTCGAGAATTTATCAGGAAAATATGTCGGTTCTGACATTAAGATTCGTCTCCAAAACTCTTTCTGCAAATTTTAATTGTCTCATGAGCTCGCTTTTCTTTTCTTCATATTCTTCTGTCGAGATCTCATCAAATTCGTAAAGCAGTTGATTTTCCTTGATTTTGTTTTTAATTTTATCCACGTTGTAAAGTTCTCTGTAAGCAAAGTCCCTTATTGTTTCTATGTTTGAAATGAGATCGAGTCCAGGAATTGAAATTCCTATCATTCTCAAAAGAATATCATCAAAGACAAACATTACCTGAAGCCACCCTTCTTATTTGATAATATATGTATATCTACAAAATTATATGGTGGCCAGGGTCCGCTATATCGAAATTTATAATCACTATACTTTAGTTTAAGTTTCTCAACTTCATCTGAGAAAATTTGAATTTTCTCCTTATCTACAAGATAAGTAGTATTCATCAAAAGGCGTGGGCTAAAAAGGTTAAGACTCTTCGATTGAGAAGTTATTTTCTCAAAGTTTTCAGTTGATTCAGTTTTACAATGTTCTCTCTTTTCATTGTCTATTTCAGTATCCTTTGGTAAAAATATTTTTATCCCGAGTTCTACCTTATTATCCACCAGTGTAAAAGATTTTTTAATAGCTTTTTTTCCTGCACGTATGGAGACTTGTATTAGTTTTTTATTCTTGAATCCCATTCCGTATGCTACCGGGATAATGCTATAATCTTTCATTACTTCCTTGACTACATTTTGATGAATATTTATTTCCTCTTCGTTATCTATTTCATATTTTTTAAATGGCTCATCGCTTACAACAGGACAAAAATCCATGCAGTCCAGTGTATATACCTCGTGTCCCTGAAAACCTATATTACCAAAGCTTATAGTTTCTTCTTGGGATTTGATTATGCAATAGACATACTTACTATTTTCAGGCGCGAGCTTCATCGAATACCCTTCCCAACTTCGCAAAGCAGTTTACATTAAATATCAATTCAAAACTTCATTTGCTATGCTTATCGAATCGTTTTTACGTAGGTTTGAAGTTATATCGAAATATTATTAAACGCATCAAGAATTTTGATTCCTTACGCGGACTTGCTTTCAATAAGAACAAGCATTATATGTCCATACGTGTTCGGTTAATATGCAGAGCTTCCAGTGAATGTTCTTCTCTAAATTAGCGTATAAATTACATTAAAAATATATTCAACGTTCAAAGCTGTGCATGGAATCGTTAACCAGCTAGATATATTATATTTTGATCTTTAGTCCTCTTCTTGTACGAACATGTCAGATCTACGCCGCATCCCTATTTTATTATAGTCCATAATCTCCATACTTGAGTTAAAGTTCATTTCATAGATACTCAGTATATCCTGTGTATCGGGAATTGACTTTCTTTCAAGGACCTCAACTATGAATTTTGTGATATCCTCTTCTCTGGATACACTTACTACTCCTTCCGCTTTCTTTCGGGTAATTTTCTCAATCACAAAAATTGCTTTATCAAGGTTTTCAATTAATGAAATTGTCCTGGTTTGGGTTTCTTTTACATTAGAGTTCATTTCTTCCCCTTTTTCTTTGCCTCTGATTTTTTTCCCAGATTTTAATTCCATAAAAACTCTCCAAATTCCTTTTAAATTTCGCATTTATAGGGACAGTTGTTCTACACTTATCCTTACTTATCCACTCTTTCATTTGCGAAATTTTGCTGAAACTAACAAAGTTTAAATTATTATCCAATTTCATGAAACATACTGCGGTGGCGTTAATGTGATCTATTGCTTACATAGAGATACGCCAGCGCAACTTTAATTAATCCGCAAGTGTATTTTGAATACTTACGCAGTCTTTAACACTGCTTTATTTACAGGCTTCTCTTTCCTATGTGGTTCAGCATTAGAATCTGTATTTTCAGAGTTCAGCTCTGATATGACGTCAATTACGAGTTTCTTTTTCTTAAGCAGTTCAGCATTGGAACTTGTTTTTGTTGCAATTACATCGACGAATAGCTGTTCAAAATAATCTTTTACATTATCATTCAAATTTTTCACAGCTTTTCCAACCATAATGCCAGACCTGATTCCAGGTTTCTGAGCTTCAGTAGTCTGATCTCTTATTTTCCGGATGGTAGATACTATTTTTTCAGATTCTTTCTCAGATATGCC
This sequence comes from Methanosarcina spelaei, assembly GCF_002287235.1. GTDB lineage: Archaea > Halobacteriota > Methanosarcinia > Methanosarcinales > Methanosarcinaceae > Methanosarcina > Methanosarcina spelaei. The sequence continues at coordinate 10,050 of NZ_LMVP01000335.1, read as the reverse complement.
TGTATGACCTTTCACTATCTGAACTTCAGTTTCAAAACTATAGTAGTCCATATATATGCCTACCATTCGATCCAGCAAAGCGTCCTGAGGAACATGAACTCCTGCGTACTCAACCGAATTACTTGTCAGAATTGCCCTGAAATCCGGATGTACTTTTATGTATTTTTCCTCACCAAACCTGGAAGGTAGTTCAAGTATCCCTTCTTCAAAAACCGAGAGTAAAACGTTATTTGCAAATGGTTTTGCCCTGGAAAATTCGTTATATATGAGAGTATATCCGTACTTGCATGCAATAGCCAGAGGATTGTCAGTCCACTCAGGTTTTATGACATCTGAACTTTTTAGTACATTATGAATATAATTGTCCCTTATCGACTCCTGCTTGATTTGAGCATATCCACCTATGAGATCTTTTGTCGTAAGAGACTCGTCTCCATTAATCCATACGACAGGACGTCCAAGTTCTTTTGCAATATGTACAGCAAGACTTGTTTTTCCACAACCTGTAGGACCAATCAAATGTACAGGGTATCCGGCTTTTACCCATAGTTTTATTCTTTCACTTAATTCTTGGATTTCAGAACTATTGATAAAACACTCCATTTCAGGAACCAGATACTTTTTTTCTTTATAACTATTTTTTAAGTTCGCACTGGACTTAAATGGTTCATTTATATTTTTCAGATCGCCATCAACTGATTCCTGTTTTGTTTCCTCTAAGGTTTTGTGAATAGGTTTACCCCTTATTATTCTCTGATGCGTCGCTTTATATACCATTTTTCTTTCCTCTTTTAGTCATAGTCCTCGAGATTTGTTTTGTGTTGAATATTGTTTGTCTTCAAAGGTAAAAATTATCAGGATTTATGTCAAATGAGTATGAGTTTGATACTTAATGGACTTCGTTGAGTAACTTACATATACTTCATTGAGTAACTTACGTATTATTGATTTAAAGTTTCAAAAGCTCCGTTTCTATATCGGTTTATGAGGACGATTTTTTTATAGAGTTATATCTTGTCTACACAGTAGTTATCACTATGTAAAATAGCAAAGAGCTACATGTCTTTCTTAATTTTTTTCTATAATGGTGTGAAGTACCAGATTGTGATTTGTATCCTCTTTAGTTTGGTGTGGAATTATAAGTTATATCACGGAAACGCAGATAAGAAAATGCAAATCTATGAAATTCAGATTTATGAAATGCAAATCTATGAAATTCAGATTTATGAAATGCAAATTTGTGAAATTCAGATTTATAAAATGCAAATCTATGAAATGGAGACCTATAATAATAACATAAGTAAAAGAGTTAAATAACTCTTTTACAGTGCAATAAAAATACATTCGTATTTAGAATGTTCGCTACCAAATCTAAAGAATATACTTTAATTTGAGTATTTACTATGGAGTTGATAAACTCCTTAAGGGCCTATCACAAATAACCTTCTCAATGATCCTTTAATCACTCAACTCGTTCCAATATTTCTCAATATGGCGCGTTTGGGGGAAGTCATTAAGTCTGTTATTTTGGCTTGAGTCCTAACCGATTACAAATGTATTTTTATTCTTTTTAGATTTGCTTTAATTCCATTATCCATAGAATTCTTTAGTATAGAGATTGATATTTTTTATCTCTTCATCTACTCCTGATCTAATTTCTGCGACTCCAGATTGAATCTGCATGGCTTTTTCCTGATTCTCCGCCTGAAGCTGCATTACTGCGGAATTGAACTTTGATACCCCCTCTTCCATTTCCAGTGTCTTAGTACTTATGTCTTTATTTAGATCAGCAACGCTTTTGGGCATATTTTTGACCTCCTTTTTACACATACCTTTTCTCTATTTTGTTTCTGCACTTTTGCAGAAACATTTTTTATAGTACCGAATTTTCATATATAATTGACTCATTTCCGGAAATCTAGCTAACTTGAACTTTTAAATTGGAAGCTAAATTTATATGATAGACAATTCCTTTAATTGGCCCTAATGTTCAACATCTCTAGATATCTATTTATAGACGTTCAACAATTTGTATTCGGTTTAGAAATTTAGTATTCTTGGTTTTACATTTCTCACTAGATTTCGGAACTAAGTCATAGCAATCCAAATCTAATATAAGCAGGTTGTATCAAAACTACATTTGATTTTGCAACTGGAATAACATATTTTACTAGGTTACTTATGTCTTAAATTCGGAATAATTGCCCTCCTGAATTTAAGGCAATAATACATATTATCCAATTATCAAAACGAATCGAGTTTTGATACAGCCTTTTTACTTTGTTTTTATGAAATTATGCTGCAATAGCTGGTTTTTCTTCTTTTGCAGCAATTTCGATTTTTGTGATCTCTTCTGCATAGTGCAGGAATGTGTCAACAGATGCAACAACTACTCTTGCTTCAATTGCCAGGATTTCAATACCGACAAGTGAAACTCTTGCCCATACGTCAACAACTATACCTTTGTCAAGAATCCTGTCAAGCACTTCTGCCAGGCTGGAACTGTCTGGACTCTGTGAAACCATTGTCATCACTCCAATTTTTATTCTGTTTTTATGAGATTATGCTGCAATAGCTGGTTTTTCTTCTTTTGCAGCAATTTCGATTTTTGTAATCTCTTCTGCATAGTGCAGGAATGTGTCAACAGATGCAACAACTACTCTTGCTTCAATTGCCAGGATTTCAATACCGACAAGTGAAACTCTTGCCCATACGTCAACAACTATACCTTTGTCAAGAATCCTGTCAAGCACTTCTGCCAGGCTGGAACTGTCTGGACTCTGTGAAACCATTGTCATCACTCCAATTTTTATTCTGTTTTTATGAGATCATGCTGCAATAGCTGGTTTTTCTTCTTTTGCAGCAATTTCGATTTTTGTGATCTCTTCTGCATAGTGCAGGAATGTGTCAACAGATGCAACAACTACTCTTGCTTCAATTGCCAGGATTTCAATACCGACAAGTGAAACTCTTGCCCATACGTCAACAACTATACCTTTGTCAAGAATCCTGTCAAGCACTTCTGCCAGGCTGGAACTGTCTGGACTCTGTGAAACCATTTTTATTCACCATCCATGTCTGGGTTTATACAGATATGCGAATTAGAGTGGAGATTTTTTTCTCTTATAGGATTGGCATACTTTAGCATTAATTGTACTGGCAGTTAACTGCCATCAATTAAAAAAATCCAATAAGATAAAGTTCCACATTTTCAAACTTTACAGTATCTGTTTTCGTTTTAATATCATAAACCCATAACGGCAAACTGTACTATGGTATAACTTCTTTATATACTTTGGTATATAATATATTTTGTTTTAAAAAAACTGAATAAATAAATATACTAATTTATTTCAAAAAATATATTTAATTAATTTACTAATTTTGTTTCAAAAATAGTGTCTTTTTTTTAAATATGTGGGAAAAGTATCTCATCTTCTAAAAAATAAAAAACTTATACAGTTTTCACCCTTATACGATTGATAACGTTATATTTCTAAAAATTTGTAAATGTCGTAGATATTTTATTTTTGTAACTGTTTAACTTGGATACAACAGTATTAATAACTGTACTGTTGAAACTCAAAGGGTAAATTCGAAATTTTTCTTTAACTTCTTCTACTGGCTATTTTTTCATTTTTCATTAGTTAACAATCAACTTTGATTTGTAATCCAAAGTAGTGAACAACTTATTTTGAGTAGGTTGGGCAGTTACAAAAAATAAACTGGACATTTAGTTCAGCTATTATATGTTTCTACTTTAGTATAGCCTTCTTTTCACGATTCATATTGCTATATTATTTAAGAGCTCATAAGATCTTCACGCAAAGCTTTAAGTGCATATTTTTCCATTTCTATTTCCCGTCTTGTGCGTATGCCAAGCCGTCTGAATACGGATACAGGGGGACACCATCCCTGCACTGCATGTTGAAACAGGAAAATAGAGACTATTAGAGGCAGAATAAACCATTTTCGGCTCTTTTTAAAGCCCATAACAGTTCCTATAAAGGTAAATATAGCTGCATTTGCTTCGAGATAGCGCTCGATGTCCCATTCAAAATCTAGTTCTTTAATTTTTTTGTTTATTTCATAATTCGTTTTGCTTGCATAGAACCGTACTGTTGCAGCTATTTCTATATCAATTGCCTGATTGATTTCAGGAGGCGTATTAGCCCGTACTCTATCTCCCCGAATGAGGTTACTATAGTCATCCGTTACCATAAAACTCCCCCTTAATAGATTTACAAGGTCTATAGTACGAACAAAATTGACTTTACTAATTTTCGGATATCAAAAATAGATGTTTAAAATGAAAGACGAACTATTTATCTTAGACCGATTTACTTTCAGCGATAACTTCCTTTGCACGATCTATGCAGTTATCTTGAGATGAAATTGTATCAAAATCTCCGCGCAAAGCTTTAAGTGCATATTTTTCCAGATCTATTTCCTGTCTCGTACGGAAACCGAATCTTCTTAGTATAGATACAGGAGGGCACCAGCCCTGCACAGCGTACTGGAGCAGGAAAGTTGAAGCTATTGCGGGCAAAATGAACCATGTTTTGCTTTTTTTTAAGCCAAGTATTATTCCAATCAAAGAAGCCGTAGATGCGCGGATTTCAATAATGCTTCCTATATCCCACTCTTTATCAAGCTCTTCAATCCTTTTGCCTATTTCATAGTTGGTCTTGCTCGCATAAAACCTGACCATTGCAGCTATTTCTGTATCGATTGCCTGATTAATCTCAGGAGGCGTATTAGCCCGTACTCTATCTCCTCTCACGAATTCGCTGTAATTGCTCATCTCCATGAAACTCCCCTTTTAATAGTCTCTTTTCAATGTGTAATCATACCCCGAGTTTTCTTTTACTAAAAGAGGGTAGAAGTATGCGAATATAAAGTTAATCATAAAAACTTAGTTTCAGGACTTGGTTTTATAAAGAAAAAAAGACATTAACACATTTTTTTCCACTTTTTTGTTTTCTGAGATATTGCGAGGGAAAAACGGATTTTTATATCCCAGGAATGATTCCGAAGTACTGTCTTATCACCTATTTCAGAACTCAATCAGCCCTTCAGGATAGTAAATTACCTCTGCTCCTTTAAAATATATGCCTCCGGGGTGCCTGTATCCATTTGACCCGCTCCAGTCAAAGTTTAACCAGTACTGAAGCTTCCCGTCTTTAAGTTCTCTACCTGAGTACCAGATATTTTCAGCATAGTAATATCTACCCTGTACATATCTGAGAATTTCGGATGCCGTTTCCTGGTTATCCCCGATATAAAGTTCAGGATAGGCATGCCCGTAGCTTTCGTTTGTTACAGTAACGACCCTTGTATTGAACTCCATATTTTTTAAAAGGGAAGATATAACTATGGAATAGTCATCACAGTCCCCTTTATATCCTTCACTTATAGTCTGAGATGCATCGAAGAAAAATTCACCTTTTTTTTCATCGCGGTACTCCCAACGCTGGTTCACGTAATCAAAAACATCACAAGCACCTTTAATATTGTATCCTGAGGTCTTTCCAGTTATATTGAAGACTTCGGAGGCGATTTTCTCATTTTCTAACCCAATACCTCTCTGAAAATTCATGGACAATCGCCTGTACTCTCTAGGATAGACAACGTTTGTTTTTTCTTCACGATAAGTCGGAACCTCTGGTATCTCAGGAGAAGTAGAGTTTGTCAGGTATACAGAGCTCTCATTTTCTTCTTTCTTGTTTTGTTCTCCAGATACTGTATCAGCAGACAAAGGGTTATCCATTTCATTGGGTGTTGTATTCTGTAAATCCTTGATCAGTTCTTCTGAGTTCAGACCTGAAACAGGAACTTCATCCGTAGCTGCAGGATATATACACCCGGAAGCAAATGCAAAAAGAAGAAGGAAACTTAATAACTTGAAAAACTTCACCCTGATCACTTTATCAACTTTCTGGATCAATATAATTGAAATTATATGCAGTATAAATAAGGTCTAACTTATCTCTACAGGTCTGTAACTATAGATTTGCATGTATAAATTTGTAAGCTATCTACTTATCAAAAAAGCTTGCAAGTATAAACTTTTAAGCTATAACTCTTACTATTGTTTGTGACAATACCTGAGATATTCAGGCTTATAAATAAATCCAGGCTTATAAGCTGCAAACTCCCATATCTGAAATGTTTGAGACTATTGCATAATGATAGAGAACCAGAATTGTAAGAATGAAACTGAAAAAGTTTAAACTCCTCTCTTCCTTTTCAAAAACAGCCCACACTTACAGTAATCTACCCCTTCGCAATATTTACCTCCCTTCTGAAAATGAGGACAAGAAGCACGGTATTTGCATTTAGTATTTATTATAAGGGATAGTAAGTTCATTTTTTACGTCTCCCCTCCTATATTAAATACTATGTTCAAATATTTAAAATGTATACTTTCTCTTGTTTCTTATCCTCTAACATGTTGTATTAATTCCAGGCCTTTAAAGGTTAAGCAACAACATGGTTATCCTGCTGACAGGAGGACGCCCACTGTTCTATTCACAGTAAAAGCATACTGATTCAGTCCGGTTTATACAAATCCTTTTAAAAAAGAATCTCCTATAATTAAATGGGGAATAAATGCCGTATAAAACAAATTGCGAACTACCGAAAATGGTTAGGGAAAATTTGCCGGAGCACGGGCAGGACATTTACAGGGAAGCTTTCAATAGCGCCTGGGAAGAGTATAAAGAGCCTTCCGAACGACGGGGAGACACTACAAGAGAGGAAACTGCACACAAAGTTGCCTGGAGCGCAGTTAAGAAAGTATATGAGAAGGATTCTAAAGGAAACTGGGTAAAAAGGTAAGATTTGATTTTCGAAGTTATATCTGTTTATCTTTTCAATCATTCTTCATGAATGTTCTATCCTTACCAGCAAGACAGCTAGCTTGAAGATAGCTACGGTGCTCTTATTGGGACCCTTGTTAACAAGGCCTCAAGTAGATTTCAACGAGTGAATCAGGAATCTACTACCTGTTTAGTTTATCGTTGTCTCTCACTAAAACAGCATAGATAAAGTTACGAAAAACTAAAATATAAAATATGTATTATACAGTTAAATAAAATAAAAATAGTATAATTTTATATAAAGATTATATTGTTTTGTTTTTCCCATGCTATAAATCTACAGAAGTGCAATGAAAATAACGCATTTCCTTCAAACTACGTTTTGACCGAACACACAAACTACTTGCTTTTACTGGGTTTAACCTGCGAGTTCATATTAGCATATGGTTCTTGAAGACTTTTTAATACTATTATTCACTCTGGTATTTCCTGAAGTGGTTTCAGTCATTTTGAAATACGGCAGCCCTTTGATAGCCAGATGAGCCATAGCGTGCTCAATGTCCGGAACAGGTTCCTTAATTTTGTCCGGGCTTGCTATGGCGTTGAGCAGCTCTGCAAGTGCAGGGCTGTTCGAGCTCCAGGTACCATTGCTCTGGGCCTCGGCTTCAAAAATTTGCCATTCAATTTTAACTGACATAAGTCCTCCCCCTCTCAAATGTGCATTGTCCATCTGGACTTCACACTTAAAAAAATAAGAGCTGATTAATACTCACATGTAGTTGTTTTTATAAGCTTTTGCCTATAATGTTATACTAATCTTATATTGACCTTCTATATATAGCTCTACTTTGTAACTAAAATCCCAAACTTTTGAGACGGAAGGGAAAGAGGCAGTGTCACAAATTTCCTGTAAATTCAAAGTCAAATTTTTGTATACTGACCAAGTTTAGTTCTCTTGCTATTGGATTCTCAAACTATCAATTTATTAGGATTTCTAATTTTAAAGAAAAATTGGCACACTGAAGAGAAAACGAAACACGTGCATCTCCTTGAGTGGTTTTATCCGAAACCGTTGTGTAATTTTATCCCACCTTATGGGATTGGGCTTGAACCGAGTTCTTTTAAACCAAGATGCTTTTGATTTATCCAAGTTAGTTTTGACCTCTTTTCCCCCTGAGACTTGCATATATTCTACGGGCAGGTTTTTTAACCAGATAATTAAAACTTTCTCTTGAGATTGGTTTTGGTTTCTTGACTATCACTATAGGTTTCTTAGAATGCCTGGCAATTCTCTGCGATAGAGTCCCAAGTAAAGAAATCTTAAATCTTTCACTTGAGTCTCCAATGATTAGCAGATCATTGTTATTTGAGGCCTCCAGTAGAGCATCTTCTATGGAATATTTCTCAAGTACTCTGAAACTAACAGGTATAGAAGTTATTTTCTCAATGAGACTCTCAAGTTCGTCAGTAATTTTCTGCCTTTTTTCCTGAGCTTCATCAGGGCTAATGATACTGATAATTTCTACTCCGGCACCTGTGTTTATAGCCAGTTTTTCTGCGAGATAAAGGCCATAGACCGAGTTTTCTTTACCGTTATACCCTACAAGGATTTTGTTTATGCTGTCAGGTAGATGCCCCTTTAATAACGCTATTGGACTTTTTGAGGACAGGATAACCTGGTTTGTAACATCATGTAAGTACTCGAATCTCTTTGGTTCGTGCCATCCCATAATAATCATGTCTGCCTGCTCAATTTCAGCCTGCTCCAGAATTGAGTTTGATATGCTGTGGTCAAAGGCAGCAATATATTCTCTTTTATGTCCGAGAATTGCAGGATAACTCTCAAATTCTTCTTTGAAACGGCAGTCCATTTCTATCTTTTTCTCATGATATGCTTCCTGAGCTAACTTTAAGTTTGTTTGATCCGGTACTTCAATAACGTGGAGGCAGACTATCTCGCTTCCCATAAAGTCTGCCAATTTCAAAAGATCACGCTCATGTTTCGGATTGGAGATCGGTACGAGCACTTTTACCAGGGAGACAGGCTTAATCTCCTTCTTTTCTACAGTATTCTCCAGCAGGTCAAATAAGTTATACTCAGGAACGGCTTTGCCCCTTCCGTAAAATGAGTACCAGCCAATCCCGGCAAAAATCATCATTACTGTGAAGAGAAGAGGTAATCCACCAAGCATGGGAAGAAGTACTATGCTCCCGAGTATCCCGAAAATCTGCGTATAGGGGAAGAAAGGGTCGCGAAAAGTGGGTTCATATCCTGGCAGGGTTCTTTTTCTGAGGATTATCACTGCCATATTTAGCAGGATAAATATCAAAATATTAAAAGCTCCACCCAATCTTGCAAGCTCCTCTATGTCGAACAGGAATAAAAGCAAGACCATTACTGTTCCTGTTACCAGTATAGCATTATGAGGAGTTTCAAACTTTTGATGGATGAGAACAAACCATTCAGGCATAAGTGCATCTCTGCTCATGGCAAAAGGAAATCTGGAAGACGATAATATAGCGCCGTTAGCTGTGGAAAGGGTAGCAAGCAGCGCACCCAGTTCTATTGCTATTCTTCCGGATTCTCCTGCCATCAGACCTGCAATATCAGCAAGGGGAGTAACTGATGTCATGATTCCTTGAAGGTTAGAGAATCCTACAACCACTGCCATTATACCAACGTAGAATAAGGTTACTACAATGGCTGAAGAGATAAAAGCCAGTGGCAGGTTCTTTGATGGGTTTTTTACTTCCTCGGACACTGCGGCAGCTTCTGCAAGCCCGAGATAGGATATGAAAACAACTCCTGCTGTTGTGATTATTGAGGTAGCCCCATAAGATGTGGCAGATGAAAAGTCAGCCGGATTAACTATAAAAGATACTCGGGCTATGAAGAAAGCCAGGATTACCAGCAAAAAGATCACGATAAAGTTCTGTAGTGAACCGCTGCTTTTTGCTCCACGATAGTTAATTACTAACAGGATCACGCCGGTTGCAGCTGCTACTTAGGAATTACAAAGATATAAATTCAAATATTTTCATTGCCTAAAGATAATTCTGTTTTAACTGATACAAACCATAAAGGAATTTATTTGAATGCTACGCAAAAAATATCCGGAAGAAACAGAAAAGCAAATGAAATCATTTTTTGATTCTTTGAATGAGAGAGACAGAAGGAGATATGCAGCCATAGAAGCAATTAAGTTAGGTCATGGTGGACAAAAGTATA